>DATFLZ010000068.1:0-8785 GCA_035267205.1 Solirubrobacterales bacterium
CCCGAGGCGGGCGGGCAGCGTCGCCGACTTCACGTCGGCGACCATGATCGGCGTGTTGATGTCGGCGACGCTGCCCGCCCGCCTCGGGGAGCCGGCGCGAGCGATGATCATGGCGCGCAGGATCGGCCGGGTCCGGGAGTCGTTCCCCGTGATGCTCGGCACGCTCGTCTCCCAGACGGCGCTCAACATCATCGCTCTGGTGATCCTCGGGTTCGTGATCGTCAGCTCCACCGACCTCTTCAGCCGCAGCTCCGAGCATCTCTTCCTGGTCAGCATGGCCCCGGCGCTCGTGCTGGTCGCAGTGCTGGTCGCCCCGGCGCTCGTCCGCCGCTCGGGCAGCGGGCGGATCGCCCGGTTGGCGCAGCTGGCGCGGGAATCGCTGCTCAAGGTCCGCTCCGGGCTCGCCGTCTTCCGGGACCCGAGGCGCGGCCCGCTCGCCGCCGCTGCCCAGCTCACCGCCTGGGCGATCCAGGTGAGCGCCGCCTTCGCGCTCGCCGTCGCGATGGGGCTCGAGCCGCTGATGGGCATCGGGGGGGCCGCGGCCGTCCTGTTCGCGGTCAACGTCACCGCGGTGATCCCGGCGACCCCTTCGAACATCGGCGTCTTCCAGCTTGCGGTGATCAGCGTCCTGACCACGGGCTACGGCGTCGGCGCCGCCGACGCGCTGGCCTACGGCGTGATCCTGCAGGCGGTCGAGATTGCGACGGCGGTCGCGCTCGGCCTTCCCGCCCTGGTCCGCGAGGGCATGACCTGGTCCGACGTCAAGCTCCGTACGATGAGCGCGGCCCCCGTCCGGCTGCAGCCACGCGGCGAGGAGCACGGGGCCGCCAGCGAGAGGCTCTGGGGCTAGATGTCCGGCCGGGTAAGTCGCGGCCGCCCACTCGGCGGCAGGTGCGGCCTCGCTATCCTGCGCTCACCATCGAGAGCGAGCTGAGGGACCCGGACCGCCGAAGCCGCCGCAACCGAGAGGGCTCCCAGGAGCCGGACCAGGTGCGACCGCCGGGACCGATGGAGGTATCGACACACACACATGAGTAGCTCAGCCAACATCCTCGAAGCCCTGCGCGACCACGTGGTCGTCTATGACGGCGGCATGGGCGCGACCCTGGAGCCGATGGAGCTCAGCTCCGAGGACTACGGCGGCCTGGAGGGCAAGTGCCACGAGGCGCTGGTCCTCAACCGGCCCGACGTGATCGAGCAGGTGCACGGCTCGATGCTCGAGGCCGGCGCCGAGGTGCTCGAGACCGACAGCTTCCAGGGCTCGCGACTGAAGCTCGAGGAGTGGGGCCTCGGCGAGCACACGGTCGAGGTCAACCGCAAGGCCGCGGAGATCGCCCGCAAGGCCGCCGGCCCGGACCGCTTCGTGGCCGGCTCGATCGGCCCGACCGGCTTCTTGCCCGCCTCCGACGACCCCACCCTCGGCGACATCACCTTCAAGCGGCTGGTCGAGGTCTTCGAGGAGCAGGCGGGGGCGCTGACCGAGGGCGGCGCCGATCTGATCATCATCGAGACGGCCCAGGACATTCTCGAGGTCCGGGCGGCGATCGTGGGTGCCCGCGAGGCGTTCAAGCGCGTCGGCCGGGAGCTGCCGATCCAGGTCTCGGTCTCGCTGCTGCCGAACGGCGGCAAGATGCTGCTCGGCACCGACATCGAGGCCGTGCTGGCGATCGCGGAGGGCATGCGGGTGGACATCGTCGGCCTCAACTGCTCGACCGGTCCCGAGGACATGCGCGACGCGATCCGCTTTCTCGGCGAGCACTCCCCGATGCCGATCCACTGCATTCCCAACGCCGGCCTTCCGCAGCAGGGGGAAGACGGCGAGACGATCTTCCCGGAGGGTCCGGAGGAGCTCTCGTCAGCGCTCGGGGAGTTCGCCGAGCGCCACGGCGTGGGCATCGTCGGCGGCTGCTGCGGCACCACCCCCGAGCACATCGCGGCGATCGCCGAGCGCGTCAAGGACATCGAGCCCGGCGAGCGGCCCGAGCCCGGGCCGCCGCGGATGGCGTCGATGATGACGGCCGCGGATCTCGTGCAGGAGCCCGCGCCGACGCTGGTCGGCGAGCGGGTCAACTCCCAGGGATCGCGCAAGGCCAAGGAGCTGCTGCTGGCAGACGACTACGACGGCCTGCTCGGGGTCGCCGAGGACCAGGTGGAGGGCGGAGCCCACATCCTCGACCTCTGCGTGGCCCTGACCGAGCGTCAGGACGAGGACGAGCAGATGGCGACGGTGGCCGAGAAGGTCTCGATGAGCCAGCCGCCTCCGCTCCAGATCGACTCCACGGAGCCCGAGGTCATCGAGGCGGCGCTGGAGCGGATTCCCGGCCGCGCGATCGTCAACTCAGTCAACCTCGAGGCCGGCCGCGACAAGCTCGACACCGTCCTGCCCGTGGCGCTCCGCCACGGCGCGGCGGTGATCGCGCTGACCATCGACGAGGAGGGGATGGCGAAGACGGCCGACCGCAAGCTCGAGGTCGCGAAGCGGATCAAGGAGTACGCCTGCGACGAGCACGGGCTCGATCCCGAGCTGCTGATCTTCGACGTGCTCACCTTCACGCTGACCACCGGGGACGAGGAGTGGCGGCCGTCCGCGGTCGAGACGATCGAGGGGATCCGCGCGGTCAAGGAGGCGCTGCCCGGCGTCAAGACCTCGCTCGGCGTCTCCAACGTCAGCTTCGGCGTCGGCCAGCCCGCCAGGGCCGCGCTCAACTCGACCTTCCTGCACCACTGCGTCGAGGCCGGGCTCGACCTCGCGATGGTCAACCCCAACCACATCACTCCCTACGGCGAGATCTCCGAGGAAGAGCGCGAGCTCGCCGACGATCTCGTCTTCAACCGCCGCGAGGACGCGCTGGAGAAGTTCATCGCCCACTTCGAGAGCAAGGGGGAAGAGGCCGAGGAGGAGGCCGGGGACCCGACCGAGGGCATGGAGCCTGAGGAGGCCCTGCACTGGCACATCCTGCGCCGCAAGAAGGACGGTGTGGAGGACTGGATCGACGCCTCCGTGGAGAAGATCGGCGCGGTCCCGACCCTGAACACGGTGTTGCTGCCGGCGATGAAGGAGGTCGGCGACAAGTTCGGCGCCGGCGAGCTGATCCTGCCGTTCGTGCTGCAGTCGGCCGAGGTGATGAAGCGCGCCGTCGCCCAGCTCGAGCAGTACCTGGAGAAGATGGACGACACCAGCAAGGGCAAGGTCGTGATCGCGACGGTGTTCGGCGACGTTCACGACATCGGCAAGTCGCTGGTCAACACGATCCTCACCAACAACGGCTACTCGGTGGTCGACCTCGGCAAGCAGGTCCCGATCGACCAGATCATCGACGCGGCCATCGAGAACGAGGCCGACGCGATCGGCCTCAGCGCCCTGCTCGTCTCGACCTCCAAGCAGATGCCCGCCTGCATCGGCGAGCTGCACGAGCGCGGACACGAGTTCCCGGTGCTGCTCGGTGGCGCCGCCATCAACCGCGACTTCGGCAGCCGCGCCCTGTACCCGAAGGGCAAGGACTCGGACGAGATCTATGAGCCCGGCGTCTTCTACTGCAAGGACGCCTTCCAGGGGCTCGACACGATGGACGCCCTGATCGATCCCGAGCAGCGCGAGGACCTGCACAACGGGATGCTCGAGACCGCGAACAAGCTGCGCAACAAGGTCGAGGAGCCCGATGAGGGCCCGCCGCTCGACGACGCCAGCGTGCGCTCCGAGGCCCGCACGGACGCCGACGTTCCCGAGCCGCCCTTCTGGGGTGTGCGCGAGATCGACGTCGACCTCGACGAGGTCTTCCCCTACCTCGACCGCCACGTGCTGTTCAAGCTGCACTGGGGCGGCCGCGGCAAGAAGGGGGAGGAGTGGCGGAAGATCGTGGAGGGCGACCCCGAGACCGGCGACGAGGGCTTCGCGCCCAAGCTCGAGCGCATGTGGCGCGAGCAGGACTACCTGCGCCCGAAGGTGCGGGCCGGCTACTTCCCCTGCAACGCCGACGGCAATGAGCTCGTGATCTTCGACCCGGAGGACCAGGACACCGAGATCGAGCGCTTCGTCTTCCCGCGTCAGCCCAGGCACGACCGGATCTGCTTGTCGGATTTCTACCGGCCCTTGCAGGACGGCGGGGAGCGGGATGTCGTGGCGCTGCAGGGCGTGACCGTCGGCTCCGAGGTGACCAAGCGGATCGAGCAGCTCGAGGCCGACGGCGAGTTCGCCGAGCAGCTTTTCGTCCACGGCCTCGGCGTCCAGGCCGCCGAGGGTCTCGCTGAGTGGAACCACGCCAAGGTCCGGGCCGAGCTCGGCATCGAGCCCGGTCAGGGCCGCCGCTACTCATGGGGATACCCGGCCTGCCCCGACCAGTCCGAGCACACCAAGCTCTGGGGCCTGCTCGACCTGGAGGAGATCGGCATGAGCCTCTCCGGCGGCCACGCGGTCGAGCCCGAGCAGTCGACGGTCGCGATCATCGCCCATCACCCGCAGGCGGTCTACTTCGGCATGAAGTCCGGCTTCATCCCCGACTCCCCCAAGCAGGACGAACTGATCGCCGGCACCGACCGCGGCGGCGACGTCCCTCCCGACCAGGAGTTCGAGGGCGACGGGACGATCGAGGCCGAGGCGGAGGCGAAGGCGGCGGTCGAGAGCTGAGGAGCTCGAGTGGGGGCGGCGCCGTCGGCGCCCGGGCTCAGGGGTGCTCGTAGCCGTCGGGGAAGTCGAGCAGCATCGCCGCGAGGCGGTCGGGCAGCTCGACCTGCGGGCAGTGGCCGCAGTTGGGGATCACCTCGATGTCGGAGTAGGGGACGGTGCGCAGCACCCGCTCGGCGCCCCCGGTGTAGACCATCCGGTCGCGGTCTCCCCAGACCAGCAGCAGCGGGCAGTTGATGCGGTCGAGGCGGAACGGGTCCTCCAGCTCGGGGAGCATCCGGCGCCCGAGATCCAGGATCGCGCTGCCGCGCCCGACCGAGGGGATGTGGCGGGTGAACGAGGCCACGGCCGCGTCGTCGACCGAGTCGGAGGTGGAGAAGGCGAGGTTGGCGTACACGCGGCCCACGAACTCGCGGACCACCGGCTCGGGGATCGGCAGCGGCGAGCGGCGCAGCAGCTTGATCATGCGCTCCCCCTCGATGATCGTGAGCCAGCGGGCCATCTCGAGCCCGGCCGGGGCGATCGGGACGATCCCGCCGACCGGCAGCTCCGTCCGTTCGGCGGCCCGGATCGATAGGCAGCCTCCCAGCGAGTTCCCGGCGATGTAGACCGGGCCGCCGCCGTGGGCGTCGCTGAGGTCGCGGATCGCCGCGTTGAGCATCAGGTCCCACTGTCCGAGCAGGGGCGTCCCCACGTCGGGTGGGCCGGCCATGCCGAATCCGGCGAGGTCGATCGCCGCGGCGGCCCGCCCAGCCCGCCCGAGCCGCCTCATCAGCGGCCCCCAGGTATCGGCGCTGTCGGCGAAGCCGTGGATCAGCAGGAAGGGAATCCCCTCGCCCCCGACCTGGGTGCGCCGGGTCGGCACGCCGGCCAGGGTGACCCGCTCCTCGGTGATGCTTACCTCGGCGGAGGCCCGGGTAGAGGTACTCACAGACAGCATTTCTATCGAGCGAGGCGGGCGGCACCGCTGAGCAAGGCCTACTGGACGGAGATCGAGACCGTGATGAGCTACGTCGCCAACTCGGTCAACCCCGATGGCGTCCGCGCCGCCGAGATCAAGGAGCTACACAAAGAATTCACAAACAGATCGTGAGGGTTTGCTAACGTGCGTTGGTGTATGGAGCACCGGACCGACCAGCCCACCCTTCGCGACGAGCTGCAGAGCGCAGTTCCGCTCCCCGGCCGCCGCGAGCAGCCGCCCGAGGTCGAGCTCGGTGACGGCTCCCGGCTCGTCCTGGTCGACGCCACGGCCTCCCCGATCGTCACCCGGATCGAGGCCGACCGGATCTCCCTCGCGGACACGATGAGCCGCGGTCAGCAGCCCTTCGCGGGCTACCGCCGGCTGAAGTAGCCGCCCCCCGGGGCTTCCGAGGCTCGCGAGGCGGCAGCGTCCCTACGAGCGCTCCACCAGCCGGTAGACGCCCCCGGCCAGGGAGACGACGTAGATCCGGCCCTCGTCGTCCTCTCCGAAGCTGACCAGGGCGTCCACCTGGAGCCCCTCGCGGCGGTCGTCCTTCGAGCTGCCGTCGCTGGGCGGGACCAGGCTGCGGAGCTCGCCGTCGCAGAAGTCGCCGTACAGGTAACGGCCGCGGAGGGAGGGGAGCTCGGGCGTGCGGACGACATGGCCGCCGGTCACGGAGCAGCGGTTCTCGTGGGTGTATTCGTGGATCGGGAAGACGGCCTCGCCGCGTTGCTGGTTCTCCTTGAAGGGCCGGGTGCCCTCCCAGCCGGACCAGCCGAAGTTGGCGCCCCGGGCGCGCTTGGGGCGGACGTAGTCGATCTCCTCGATCTGGTCCTGGCCCACGTCGCCGATGATCAGCGCTCCGGTCTTGCGGTCGAAGGAGAAGCGCCAGGGGTTGCGCAGGCCGTAGGCAAAGATCTCGTTCTTGCCGCCGCGACCGCGGAACGGGTTGCCCTTCGGGATCCCGTACGGCTTGCCCTTGCCGACCCGGCGCGGCTCGATGCGCATGATCGACCCCAGCAGGGTCTTGCGCTTCTGTGCGGTGTTGTCGGGGTCGTAGCTCGGGCCGCCGTCGCCGGCGCCGACATACAGGCGGCCGTCGGGGCCGAAGGCGATCTGCCCGCCGTTGTGGATCGGCGCGGGCTGGGGGATCTCGAGCACGGTCCGGCGCGTTCCCCGCCGCGCGCGCGTGGGGTCCTTGCGCTTGGCCCGGAACTCCTCGACGCGCAGGGCACCGCCGTTCTCGCCCGTGTAGGCGACGTAGAAGCGGCGGCTCTTGCGGTAGCCGGGGGGGAAGGCGATGGAGGCGAGCCCCCGCTCGTTGTCGTCAGAGGCGACGAACTTGCGGATGTCGAGGAATCGGCGCTTGAGCAGCCGGTCGTTCTCGAGCACGCGGACGACGCCCCGTTTCTCGGTCACGAGCAGGAGCTTCCCCATTCCCGGCGGCTGGGCGATGTGGGTCGGCTGGTCCACCTGCGCCAGCTTCTTCAGCGCGAGTCCGCTGCGCGGTCCGCCATCGTCGCCGGCGGCGCCCCCGCTGCCGGCCTGATCCCGCGGCTCGCCGCCGCCGCAGCCGGCGCCCGCGATCAACGCCGCGATCCCCGCCCCGAACAGGGCCGGCGCCCGGCGCCTCCGGGCTCTCACTGCGGCTTGAAGCCGCCGGGGTCGTCGCCCGCGAGCGGCTGCCGCTCGCTCCCCCGGCTTGAAGCGGGTCCGCCGCCCGCCTCCTTGATGCGGAGCAGGCTGCCCGCGAGGTCGGTCACGTAGATCCGCCCGCGGCGGCCGCTGTTGATCGAGCTCGGCAGGCCGAGGTCGAGCCCGGCCCCGCCCTCGTCGACCGCTCCGCCGAGGTCCGGGATCAGGCTGTGGAGCTCGCCCTCGCAGAAATCGGCGAACAGGTAGCGGCCCACGAGCGACGGGACCTGCGGATCCCGCGCGACGATCCCGCCGGTGATCGAGCAGCGACCACCCCCGTGGTCGTACTGGTGGATCGGCCCGTCGTGATCGGCCGCGCTCGGAGTGGGGCTGACGTCGCCGCAGACGTCCGCCGAGGTCCGCTGCGCGCCCTCGAAGGCGTCCCAGCCGAAGTTGGCGCCGCGGGCGCTAGCGAGCGTCTCGTAGTTGATCTCCTCCCAGTTGCTCTGCCCGACGTCGCCGATCAGGATCGAGTTGCCGGCGAAGCTGAACCGGAAGGGGTTGCGCAGGCCCTTCGCGTAGATCTCGTCGCGCGGCCCGCGGCCCACGAACGGGTTGTCGGCGGGGATCTTGTAGCCGCGCCGGGCGCGGGGCTTGATCCGCAGCAGCTTGCCGAGCAGCGACTTGGAGCTCTGCGCATTCCCGCGCGGATCGCAACCCCCGCCGCCGTCGCCGGTCGCGATGTACATCATGTCGTCGGGGCCGAAGGCGACGGTGCCGCCGTTGTGGTTTGCGGCGAGACGGTGGGGGATCTCGATCACGTTGCGCTGTCTCGGCGTCGCCCGCGTCTTCGAGCGGCGCTTGCGCCGGTACTGGGAGACGCGGATGTCGCCGTCGCCGTTGGTGAAGTAGACGTAGAAGCGGCGGTTCTTCCGGTACCGGGGATCGAAGGCGATCGAGAGCAGGCCGCGCTCGCCACCGGCCAGCACCTGCTTGCGGATGTCGAGGAACGGGCGCCGCAGAGTGCGGTTGCGCCTCATCACCCGCACGATGCCCTCCTGCTCGACGACGAACAGCAGCTTGCGGTTGGCCTTGCCGGGGGCGCGCGTCACAAACACGGGGGAGTCGAAGCTGTCGATCTTCTTCGCCGTCAGCCGGCCGTCGCCGTCGCCGGCCGTCGGGGGGAGGGCCGCGCTACCGCGATCGGCAGCCGCCAGGCCGAGTGCGACGGCAGCGGCTAACAACACCAGGGCGGCCGGCGCCCGAATCCCGATCCTCGTTCCCGCCATGAGGTCAGGGTACTCGCTCGGCACCGCGGCCCGGCCGCCTGCTCGAGACCGGGGCGCGTGCCGCTCCGCTCAGCGCTTGAGCCGGAAGAGGTCGCCGAGGATGGTCGTCACATAGACGCGGTTCTTGCGGCCGCTCAGGAAGGAGGTCGCTGCGGGCGCTTCGAGGCTGTGCTCGCGGACCGGGCCCGCGCCGTCCGCCCCGTCTCGAGAGGGGCGGAAGCTGCGGAGCCGCTCGTTGCAGTGGTCCGCGAACAGGTAACGGCCTTCGAGCCGGCCGAG
>DATFLZ010000069.1:0-20974 GCA_035267205.1 Solirubrobacterales bacterium
CGGGCGTCGGCGGCCCAGCCCAGCGCGACCGGCGAGCTCGTGACGGCGGGTGTGATCAGCGACATCACCGCGCAGAAGGAGGCCGAGGAGCGCCTCCGCCACCTTGCCGATCACGACGACCTCACCGATCTGCTCAACCGGCGCGGGTTCGAGGCCGCGGTCGATGAAATGCTCGGCGACGCGGACGGCAGCCGCCGGGGCGCCCTCGCGATCATCGACGTCGATCACCTCAAGCGGGTCAACGACTCGTTGGGACACGCGGCCGGGGACGCGCTTCTCCGCGAGGTCGCCGCCACCATCGGCCTCTCGCTGCGCGCCGGCGACATCTTCGGGAGGCTTAGCGGTGACGAGTTCGGGCTCTTCATCCCCGGCATCAGCGAGGGCGCCGCCAAGCGCCGGATGGAGGATCTGATCGATCTGATTCGGGGCAGCGCGCGAGGCGGCCCGGCGGTGACCGCCAGCGCCGGTGCGGTCATGGTCAGCGACGCCCCCGGACTCGCTGCCGCCGAGCTGCTCGTACATGCCGACCTCGCCCTCTACCGGGCCAAGGAAGGCGGCCGGGACCGCGTCGCGCTCGCCGAGCAGGACGACCAGGAGCGGATGCACTGGATCTCCGAGGTCCGCCAGGCGATCGAGGAGGAGCGGCTCGCGCTGTACGCCCAGCCGATCGTCGACCTCGAGAGCGGCGAGCAGCACGGCGCCGAGCTGCTCGTGCGCATGCTCGGCCGGGACGGAGAGACGATCGCGGCGGGTCAGTTCATTCCGACCGCGGAGCGCTTCGGCCTGATCCGGGAGGTCGACCACTGGGTCGTCTCCAGGGCGATCGAGGTCGCGGCCGCGGGCAACCGGGTCAGCGTGAACGTGTCCGCGGCCTCGATCTCCGATCCGACCCTCACCGAGCTGGTCTCGCAGCGGCGCAGCGGCGAGGGCTCCTTCGACCCCACGCTGATCACCTTCGAGATCACCGAGACGGTGGCGACCCCGACGATCGAGGTGCTGAGGGAGTTCGCCGCCCGGGTCGACGAGGTCGGCTGCGGCCTCGCGCTCGACGACGTCGGCACCGGGTTCGGGACGCTGACCTATCTGCAGAACCTGCAGTTCGACCAGCTCAAGATCGACATGGAGTTCGTCCGTGGCGTCCTCGACTCACCCACCGACCGCGGGATCGTCCGTTCGCTCGTCCTGATCGCCGGACAACTCGGGCTCACAACGGTCGCCGAGGGCGTCGAACGCCCCGAGATCCTCGACGCCCTGCGCGAGATCGGCGTCGACCGGGTGCAGGGCTACCACCTTGGAAGGCCGAGTCGCGTCGAGCTGCCGTGATCTACGATGCCGCCCGATGGCGGCTGACCTGACGGAGCTCAAGGAGATGATCGAGGCGGCGATTCCCGGGGCGGGCGTCGAGGTCCTGGACGAGGGCGGTGGCGACCACCTGCGGGCGATCGTCAGCTCGGACCGCTTCGAGGGCCTGAGCCGTCTCGACCAGCACCGCATGGTCAAGGCGGCGGTCGCGGAACGCTTCGAGGACGGAACCATTCACGCGCTCTCGGTGCAGACCTCGACCCCCTCCTCCCAGTAGACCCGTCCCCCCCGCTACCCTGGTTCGCGAACCCCCTTTTCTTCCGTCCCGAGGAGGCACGAGACGATGGCAGCCAACCCCGAACTGCGCGCTCAGGTCGAGAGCGCGATCGCGGATAACCCGGTGCTCCTGTTCATGAAGGGCACCCCCGACGCCCCTCAGTGCGGCTTCTCCATGCGTACGGTCGGCGTCCTCGAGCAGGTCGGCGTCGAGTACGGCGCGATCGACGTGCTCCCGATGCTCCAACCGCTGCGCGAGGTGACCAGCGAGATCGCCGACTGGCAGACGTTCCCGCAGCTGTACGTCAAGGGCGAGCTGGTCGGCGGCTGCGACATCGTCGAGGAGATGTTCGAGGCCGGCGAGCTGGCCGACCTGCTCGGCACCGAGCAGCCGGAGTCCGCGGGTGCGGCTTCCGAGCAGAGCGGCGAGGAAAGCCCGAACCGCTCAGGCGGAAACGACGGCGAGCCCTATCAGAGCCCGCCGATGCAGATCGAGAACTAGGCGGGTGCGCCGGCGCCCTGCTCGGCGTCGTCGCGAACCTGGAAGGACGAGCCACAGCCACAGGCTGCGACCACGTTCGGGTTGTTGACGGCGAAGCCCGCACCCTGCAGGCCCTCGACGTAGTCGACCTCGGAGCCGAACACGAACTGCATCGAGACCTTGTCGACGATCACGGCCACGCCGTTGTGCTCGAAGACGTGGTCGTCCTCCTTGCGCTTGTCGAGCGCGAGGGAATACTGGAAGCCTGAGCAGCCGCCGCCCTTGACGGCGACTCGGAGCGCCTGGTCGGGCTCCTCCTGGCCTGCGAGCAGCTCGTTGAGCTTGCCCGCCGCGATGTCGGTGACCTTGATGGCTGTCTGTGGAGTGTCCATGCGCTTCAGATTGTATAGGACGGTCAAGCGGCCGCCGGTGGCGATGGCTCGGTGTCGTCCTGCGCGGCGGCGCCGCCCCCCGCACCGTACCGCCACTCGAGGTATTCGAGGATCCGCTTGGAGTCGTGGATGACCTCGTCGCCATCGATCAGCAGCGGCACCCGTTCCTGACCGGTGAGCTCGACGATCTCTGGGCGCGCCGAGCGCTTGTAGGGGACCCGCTCGACCCGGTGCTCGAGCTCGAGCTTGCGCAGCCTGCGGGCGACGGCCCCGCAGGGGCAGAGGACGTCGGTCGGGGTCGGGCAGCGGTAGAGGACGACCGCGGCCCGGCCGCTCGGCTTCCCGCTCTTCTCGGCGCCGGCCGCGCGTCGCCGAAGCCGGGGCAGCGGCAGCCTCATCGCGGCACCAAACGTCCAGCGAGGCGAGCGGCGCTCGCCGCGGCCGCGAGCGCCGCGCCGGCGACCCCCGGGTTGCCGCCGACGCGCGAGCCGAGCTGGTCGGCCTGCCAGCCGACGGCCTCGGTAATCGTCTCCTCGTGAGG
This sequence comes from Solirubrobacterales bacterium, assembly GCA_035267205.1. Classification (GTDB taxonomy): domain Bacteria; phylum Actinomycetota; class Thermoleophilia; order Solirubrobacterales; family 70-9; genus CAXMST01. The sequence goes on from DATFLZ010000069.1 coordinate 2,993, forward strand.
CCGCGCGCGGTACTCGAGCTCGCGCTTGGCCTTCGCCGGCGAGTAGGTCCACCAGAGCGCTGCGGAGCGCGCCTCGTCGGCCGAGATCGGCACCGGCAGCCCGAGCCGCTCAGCCACCTCGGTCGCGCCCTGGGCGACGGTGGCCGGGAGCTTCAACGGTGGCGCCGGGACGCCCGAGACCCGGGAGAGATCCGCGAACAGACGCTGCAGCGTGAAGTTGCGCCCGCCCAGGATGTACCGCTCCCCGGGGCGGCCCTGCTCGTCGGCCAGCACGTGTCCCGCGGCCACGTCACGCACGTCGCAGACGTTGATCCCCCCGTCCACGTACACGGGGATCTCGCGAAGCAGGAACCGTTCGACGACCGACATCGAGGTCCCGGCGGGGGCGTCGGGCCCGAGCACGAAGGTGGGGTTGACGATCACGACATCGAGCCCGTGCGCGGCGACGCGCAGCGCTTCGCCCTCCGCCTCGTGCTTCGAGTGCACGTAGGGAATACCCCGAGCGGCCGCCGGGAACTGCTGGCTCTCGTCGGCCCGCCCGCCCGGCTCGGCGGGGCCGAGCGCCACCGCCGACGAGCAGTGGACCAGCCGCTCGACGCCGGCCTCGAGGGCCTCCTCGCAGATCACCCTGGTCCCGTCGACGTTGGTCCGCAGAATGCGGCCGGAGGCCCTGCCGCGGAGGATCGAGTTGATCCCGGCTACGTGGAAGACGCGATCGACCCCGTCGACCGCGCGGCGAACGGCGCGACGGTCGGTGATGTCACCGTTGACCCGCTCGAAGTCGAGGTCGCCGAGGTGATCCGCGCTGCTCGGCGAGCGGATCAACAGCCGCAGTTCGTCGCCCCTGTCGCGCAGGGCGCGGGCGACGTGTGAGCCGATGAATCCGGTTCCCCCGGTGAGCAGCGTCTTCGCCATCTCGGACCGCTGATGCTAGCCGCACCACCCTGCGTCCGGTGATACAAAGACACGGTGAGTGAGAGGCGTACCGCGGTCATCTGCGACAGCACGAGCTACCTGCCCGCGGACGTGCTCGCGGACCGCGGGATCGAGCAGGTGAGCCTGTACGTGACGCTCGAGGGCGAGCAGCGCCGGGAAACGGAGATCGGCGACTACGCGGCCTTCTTCGAGCGGCTGCGCAACAGCGCCGACGGCGCCACGACGTCACAACCGTCGGTCGGTGACTTCGTCTCGGCCTACCGACCGCACCTCGAGGCCGGCAGGGAGATCGCCTCCGTGCACATCTCGGCCGCGATCTCCGGCACCTTCGAGGCCGCGCAGCAGGCGCGCAGGCAGCTGGCCGACGAGGGCGCCGACCCCGACCTGATCCAGGTCCACGACAGCCGCTCGACCTGTGGCGGCATGGGCCTTTCGATGCTGGGGGCCGCAAAGGCCGCCGACGCCGGGGCCGGCGCGCGCGACGTGATCGCGGCGGCCGAGGAGGTCCGCGACCGGCTCGACATGTGGTTCGCCGTCGACACGCTCGAGTACCTGCGCAAGGGCGGGCGGATCGGCGCGGCCCGCGCCTGGGTCGGCTCGGCGCTGCAGATCAAGCCGATCCTGACTCTGGAGGAGGAGATCACCCCCGTCGAACGCGTGCGCACCAGGCGCCGCGTCTTCGAACGGCTCGTAGAGCTCGGTCGGCAGCTCAACGAGTCCGGGAACGGCGCCTGGGTCGTCCAGCACATCCGGGATCCCGAGAGCGCCGAGCGCCTGGTGGCCGAGGGTCGCGAGATCTTCGGCAGCGACCCGGCCTTCGTCTCCGAGATCGGCCCCGTGATCGGCGCCCACACGGGGCCCGGCCTGCTCGGGATCGGCGGCGCTCCCGCCGAGCTGATCTGAGCTGCCGCGCCGGCTGTTGCTAGCGCCGGCGGCGCCGGCGGCGGCTCAGCGCGACGAGGCCACCGACGACGAACCCGGCGACGGCTGCGGTGGCGACGATCTCGGTCCGGTGCTCGCGCACCTGCCGGCGCCAGTCGGTGAGCTCGTTGACCCGCCCGCGCAGGGCGTCGACGGAGCCCGCCAGCTGCGACTGCTGGGCGGCGATGTCATTGCGGATCTGATCGGCGCTCCGTCCCGGCGCGCCGGGACGGGACGTCGGAGTCGGGGTGTCGCTCACGCTTCGCCCCCCAGGGTCTCCTTGGTCTGCTTGGCCTCCTCGAGGGCCATCTCCGGGACCGGAGGCCCGCCCTTCTGGAAGGCGCGGTTGGCGGCGAAGCCCGCGATGGCGGCCACGATCAGGAGCAGCGCCCCCATCAGGAGAAAGCCGGCCCAGACCGCGGACTCGACACCGAGGATGTCGTTGAAGAGCCAGGCGCCGGCCTGAAGCAGCATCACCAGCGCGAAGACGACGAAGACTCCGGCGGCGATCGCGACGACCGAGCCCTTGAGCAGCTCGCCGACCTTCTCCGTGACCTCGGCCTTGGCCAGCTCGATCTCCTCGCGAACGAGAATCGAGACGCGCTCGGAAACGTCGAGGACGAGCTCGCCGACGGTGCGGTCCTCCTCCTCCGGCGGCGGCGTGGCGGGCGGGCGGGCGGCCATTACTCGGGCGGCTCCTCGTCGAAGAGCCGCTTCCAGATCAGCGTCGACAGCTTGTGCGCGGCGATGCTCGCCAGCGCTCCGGTGCCGGCCAGAAGGCCCGACCACAGCAGTCTTCTTACGACTTCGTTTTCCATCAGTTCAACTCCTACCCGCTCTGGCTCCAGCCGAAGCGCCGAAGGCGGCAGCGACCTTATCGCGCCGGGCCGGGCGCGGGCTTGCAGGGCGGCTCACGCGTCTCGCGGGTCGAGGCCGCCGCAGATCAGCTCGACGACCATCGCGCCGGCGGCATCGAACTCCTCGTCGGTGGCGGGAACGAGCTCGAAGACCCAGGCGCTCAGCAGCTGTTCGATCGCCCCGTAGAAGGACCGGCCGACGAAGTCCGGGTCGATGTCGCTGCGGAGCTCGCCGGAGCGCTGCGCCTCGGCGACGATTGCCGCGACCTGGTCGTAGGCCCGGCGGATCTCGGGCAGGTGCGTGCGGCCGAAGGAGTTGGCGGCCCGCGTGACCTCGATGATGATCACCTTCATCAGCTCGGGGTTGTGGCGGTAGGAGTCGATGATGAAGCCGGCGATCTCGCCGAGCTTCTCGCGCGCGGTGCGGTCGGCGGCCTTGACCTGCTCACCGGCGTCGAGCAGCAGCGACCAGCGCTCCGTGAAGAGCTCGTTCATGACCGCCTCCTTGCTGCTGAAGTAGTGGTAGACGAGGCCGTAGGCGACCCCGGCCTCGTCGGCGATGTCCGAGACGCGGGTCGGGTGGTAACCCTGGCGGGCGAACACGACGATCGCGGCATCGAGGATCGCGCGCCTCCGCTCCTCGGCGCTCGGGCGGGGCTTGGTCCTGGTCGGGCCTTCACTCATCTGACGTCTGGGGCTCCTCTTTCTGGGCGTTGGGCCAAAGGTATGCATCAGGACGGCGGTTGCCGAGGGATGGAAGCTCGCGACGGACGCGCTCGAGCTCGGCGAGGTCGAGCTCGGCCACAGCGATCCCCTCGCCCCGATCGTGGCTGGCGATCACCCTCCCCCAGGGATCGGCGATCAGGCTGTGGCCCCACGAGTCGTAATGGGGAGGTGCCGTGCCGTGCTGATTCGGGGCGAGCACGAACAGCTGGTTCTCGATCGCCCGGGCCCGCAGCAGCGGCTCCCAATGGGGCTCGCCCGTGGCCGCCGTGAACGCGGACGGCACCGTGATCAGCGTCGCTCCACGCAGCGCCAGGATCCGGAACAGCTCGGGAAAGCGCAGGTCGTAGCAGACCGTCAGACCGACCTTCCACCCCCCGGCCTCGCCGTCCGCGATCTCCTCGCCGGGGCGCTCGGTCGCCGACTCCCGATAGGCGACGCCCCCGACGTCGACGTCGAACATGTGCAGCTTCCGATAGCGGGCGACGACGTTGCCCTCCGGGTCGATCAGCAGCGAGGTGTTCGCGACGCGGTCGCCCGAGTCGGGCAGGCGCTCCGCGACGCTCCCGGCGCAGAGCGCGATCCCGAGCTCGCGGGCCCACGAACGGGCGGCGGTGACGGCGGTGCCGTCGAGCGTCTCGGCGCCGGCGAGCAGCTCATCGCCGCCGGCCAGCAGGCTCCACTTCTCCGGCAGCGCGACGAGCTCGGCTCCCGCCCCCGCGGCCTCGCGGACCAACGCCTCGGCGCGCTCGAGGTTGCGCGCGAGGTCCCCATTCGAGTTCATCTGTACGGCGGCTACCCGCAACCTGCGAGCCCCTCTCCAGAAGTAGCCGGGCGGGGCGGCTCCCGCGCACGACTGGCTGATTGACCAGTCAATCTAGCCGATGAGTGGGGCTCAGCCCGTGGTCAGCATCAGGAGCAGGATGCCGCTCGCGACCATCGCCGACTCGACCAGGCCGACGATCGCGAGCGCTGCGAGCGCCTGGTCCCGGTCGAAACCGGCCGCGGACGCGAGCACGAAGAAGACGATCCCCGCCGCGAGCGCGATCCCGCCCCAGGCGAGCACGGCGAGCTCCCAGCGGCGATCGCGATCGTCCTCGGAGTCCCGGAGCCGCCGGTGGACGGCGGCCGGCAGCAGCATCAGCACCGCGAACAGCCCGATCGCCCAGACGACGATCCAGGGGCTGACGCGGTCGAAGCTCAGGTAGGGGCCGTCGGCGAGCAGCGCCCCGGCGGCCCCGAGCGCCGCGACCGCCGCAGCGACCACGATCGCCGGCGTCAGCCGCTCGTTCACCGCTCGGCGCCCGCCGCCCCCGCCGCCGACTCGTCGGGGGCGGGCCGGCGACGCTCGATCTCACGCACGAGCAGCTTCGCGTGCATCGCCGCGATCAGCGCGCGCAGCGGCTCGGTGCCGGCCTCGAACAGCTCGATCGCCCGCTCCGGCTCGAACCTGCCCACCAGCTTGGACGTGAGCATCTCCACCTCCCGCTCGGCGAGCTCCTCGAGCGGTGCCAGAAAGCGCGCCGCATCGTGCACCGTGAAGCCGATCCGCTCGTCGTAGCCGCCGGCGCGGAAGCGCGAGATCGCCTCCACGATTCCGGCGTCGGCCGGGGAATAGCCGCGGTCGTCGGGGCCGAGCACGCCGACCTCCGCGAGCCGCTCGATCACCTCCGCCGGCACGTCGTAGCGCGCGCTCATCTCGCTTGCCGCGATCCGCTCGCGCTCGTCCGCGAGGGCGAGCTCGAAGACCCGCTCCTCGGTCTCGATCACGGCCCGCAGCCGCTCTGGGTCGGCGTCGCCGCGTTCGAGCAGCTCCCCGATCACCCGTAGCGGCATGAACCGCTCCTCCTGCAGCTGCTTGATCAGCCGGATCCGCTCGACCAGCTCGGGCGGGTAGTAGGCCATGTTCCGGGAGGTCTTCTCGCCCTCCGGCAGCAGCCCCTCGCGCAGGTAGTGGCGGACGGTGGCCACCGGCACATCCGCCTCGGACGCGAGCTCGCTGATCTTCAGCCTGCCCTGCTCGTCAGCCATCGGAGCCCGATCCGGTCGCGTGATGGCTCGTCAGCGGCCCTTCCACTGCGGCTCTCGCTTCTCGAAGAAGGCCTTGGTCCCCTCGATGATGTCTTCCGTCGAGAAGGTGAGCGAGAGCTGGCTGCGCAGGAACTCGAGCGCGTCGTCGATCGCCATGTCCTGCTGGCGATACATCGCGTCGTGGCCGAGTCGCATCAGGACGGGCGACTTGGCGGCGAGCTTCGTGGCCCACTCCCCCACCGCGTCATCGAGATCATCGGCCGGAACGACCCTGTTCGCGAGCCCGTACTCGACCGCCTGCTCCGCGGTGAGGCGCTCGCCGAGCAGCATCATCTCGTTGACCTTCTTCCGCGGGACGTTGCGGAAGATGATCGACATGATCATGTAGGGGAAGGCGCCGATGTTGATCTCGGGCGTGCCGAAGGTCGCCCCCTCCCGGGCGATGACCAGATCGCAGGAGAGCGCGAGCCCCATGCCGCCCGCCAGCACATGGCCGTTGGCGGCGCAGATCGAGGGCTTGCCCAGACGCGGCATCGCCCGGAAGAACTCGAGGAACAGGTCGCTGGAGAAGTGCTTTTCGACCAGCGGCGCGTCGGCGCCGAAGCCGCTGAGATCCGCGCCCGCGCAAAAGACCTTCTCACCGGCGCCGGTGAGGACCAGGACCCGGGCCTCGGGGTCCTCCCGCACCCGGCCGACCGCGTCGACGAGCTCGCCGAGCAGCTGGCCGGAGAGCGCGTTGCGCTGCTCGGGGCGATTCAGCGTGAGGGTCGCGACCCCGTCGCTCACCTCGTAGAGCAGCTGTTCGTAGGAGTTCCCCATCGCGCTGAAGCGAGGCTACCAGCGTAGGAAGTGGGAAGTGACGCTGCTTACTTTGGCGGGTCTCGCCGGTCGCCGTGGGCGGCTCCGCGCAGGTGGCTCGGGGACGGCGCGTCCCGACCCTCCATGGGCATAGGCTTCGTGCGGGGTTTCCTGGGTACGGAGAGAGGGATCGTGGGGCCGGTCGCGGAGTTCACATATTTCAGGGCGGGGCGCATCGTGGCGGGGGCGGTCCTCCTCGTCCTCCTCGCGTTGCCCGCCGCGGCCATGGTCTTCGACCGGGTCGAGCCGTTCGACATCTCCGACCCCGGCTCGGAGGTCGAGCGTGCCTACGACGCCTACGAGGCCGCGACCGGCATGCGATTGGAACCCGAGGTGCTGGTGCTCGTGCGAGCGGATGGCGAGACGAGCGCGGGCGGCGAGGCTTCCGCCGAGGCGGTCGCGGACCGGCTCGGCGAGATCGAGGGGGTCGCCAGGGTGGTCGGCCCCGCGCAGGATCCGGCGCTGACCTCGGCCGATGGCGACCTCGCGCTGGTGCTCGGCGTGCTGGACGCGGGGGACGTCAGGGCGGAGACCGGTGAACGGGTTGCCGAGGAGTTCGCCGGGGACGAGAACGCGGTCGCCGGTGGTATCGCCGTCGCCAACCATCAGATCGCCGAGGAGGCCGAGCAGGACACGAGGCGGATCGAGCTGTACGCGGCGCCCCTGCTCCTTCTGCTCCTCTTCGGAGCGTTTCGGTCGGTGCTCGCCGCGCTCCTGCCGCTGGTGCTGGCCGCCTTCTCGATCGCCGTGACCCTGGCGCTGCTGACCGCGATCTCGGAGCTGGTCGACATCGATCTGTTCTCGCTCCAGGTGGTGACGGGCCTCGGGGTCGGCCTCGCGATCGACTACAGCCTCTTCGTGCTCGCCCGCTACCGAGCGGAGGTGCGCCGTGGGAACGGGTACGAGGCCGCGCACCGGCGGACGGTCGCGACCGCGGGGCGCACGGTCGCCTTCGGCGCCTTGACCGTGGCGGCCGCACTGGCGGCGCTGATCATCTTCCCCCAGCAGTACCTGAGCTCGACCGGGATCGCGGGCGGGCTGGTCGCGCTGCTGTCCGGGGCCAGCGCTCTGATCGTGCTGCCCGCACTCCTGGCGCTCGTCGGCCCGCGCGTCGATCCCGGCTTCGAGCGAACCGCGCCGGGCGAGGACCCGCCACCGGACCCGTTGGGCGGCGGATCCCGCTTCTGGCGGCTGCTGGGCGGCCGGGTGATGACCCGGCCGATCCCGCTGGCGACGCTCGCGCTCCTGCTGATGCTTGCCGTTTCGGCGCCCGGGCTCGACGGCGATCTGACCTCGCCCGACGGCCGCGTGCTGCCACCCGAGACGAGTGCGAAGCGGGTGTTCGACTCCGTCGAGCGGTTCCCGGACCTGGCAGCGGGACAGATCTCCGTCGTCGTGCCGGCCGGAGCGGCCGGTGGCCTCGGCGAGGCGAGGGAGGAGCTCGCCGGATCGCCGGAGCTCGAGCCCGCGGGATCCGAGAAGTTGCCGGGCGGAGGCACCCGCCTCGTCTATGAGATCCAGGCGGACCCGGTCTCGGATCCGGCCCAGGCCCGGCTCGAGGAGGTGCGGGCGGCGCCCTGGCCGGAGGGCACGCTGGTCGGAGGACGCACCGCCGAGCTCGCCGACCAGCGCGCGAGCATCGGCGACTACGCGCCGCTCGTGATCGCGGTGGTCGTCCTCACCAACCTCCTGCTCGTCCTGGTCACGATCAGATCGGTCGTCCTGCCGGTGATCTCGATCGCCCTGAACGCGCTCACGGTGCTCGCCTCGTTCGGCGTCGTCGTCGCGCTGTTCGAGACCGAGGCCACCGCCGAGCTGCTCGGCGCCTCGGCCCAAACCGGGATCGACGTCTCGGTCCCGGTGCTCGCCTTCGCAGTCGTCTTCGGGCTCTCGACCGACTACGGGATCTTCCTGTTCGCCAGCATCGCCGAGGCTCGCGCGCGAGGCCACGGAGAGACCGAGGCGATCACGATCGGGCTCGCGCGGACGGGCCGGATCATCACCTCGGCAGCCGTGATCTTCGCGATCGCGGTCGGCGCAAACGCGTTCAGCGACCTCGTCCTCGTCAAGGAGTTCGCGGTCGCGGTCGCGGTCGCGGTCCTGCTCGACGCGACGATCGTGCGGGGGATCCTCGTCCCGGCGATCCTGAAGCTGCTCGGCGGGCGGGCGTGGTGGTGGCCCGGGAGCGGCCGGCGCGGCGAGGGCTGACCGGTGGTTTCCGCGACCCGGTCGGCTACTGTGGCGCCATCGCCTCGCAGACCGTGACCGAGACCCTCGGACCCCCGCGTGGCGGGGCCGCCACCGCAGTGCGCCTGCCGCCCGGCCCGCGGACGCCCGCCCCGATCCAGACGATTCGCATGATCCGCGATCCCGTCGGCTACCTGCGGGCGCTCCAGGCCGGGTTCGGCGACGCCGTCACGATCCACATGGTCGGCTTTGGCCCGACCGTCTTCTTCACCCAGCCGGAGGCGGTCCGCCAGATCTTCTCCGAACACGACGCGCTCCCGATCGGGCCGGTCGCCAACGTGATCAGGGACATCGTCGGCGAGCACAGCCCGACCCAGGTCGACGGCGAGCCGCATCGCCGGATGCGGCGGCTGCTCGCCCCGCTGTTTCTGGCCGAGACGATGGAGGGCTACCTCCCGGTCTTCGAGAAGGCGACCGCCCGCGAGTTCGAGAGCTGGGAGCCCGGCGAGACGATCGTGCTCCGCGAGGCCCTGCAGCGCATCACCCTCGATCAGATCGTCGAGATCACGTTCGGCTTCGATGACCCCGCGGAGCGCGACAGGATGGCAGCCGCCGTCGACGACGTCCGGGCGGGCATGGGGCTCGCCTCGCTCGGCGACTGGGTCAAGCGGGACCTCGGCCCGCTCTCCCCCTGGGGGCGCTTCCTGCGGCGCCGGCGCCGGCTCGACCGGATGATCTACGAGCAGATCGACGACCGCCGGCGCACCGGCCCGACCGGCCCGGACATGCTCAGCCAGTTGCTCGTCGCCGAGGAGCAGACCGGGGAGCGGCCCCTGACTCGTGAGGAGATGCGCGACCAGCTCAAGTCCCTGGTGATGGGCGGGCACGAGACCGTGGCCAACGCGGTGAGCTGGGCAACCGGCCTGCTGCTTCACAACCCGGCGAAGATCGAGCCGTTGCTCGCTGAGATCGACGGCGGCGGCAGCCGCTATGCCGAGGCCACGATCCAGGAGGGCATGCGACTCTGTCCGCCGATCGTGGCGACGGGCCGCTACACGAGCGAGCCCACCTCGATCGGGGAGTGGCAGCTTCCGGCCGGGATCCGGGTCTGGATTCCGGCGAGCCTGATCCATCACGATCCGAACAGCTACCCGGACCCGCTCAGCTTCGAGCCCGAGCGCTTTCTGGGCAAGCGACCCGACCGCGGTACCTGGGTCCCGTTCGGCGGCGGCCCCCATCGCTGCGTCGGTGCGGGCTTCGCTCGGCACCAGACCCGCGCCCTGTTGCAGGGCGTCTTCGCGTTCGCGCGGCTGCGACCGGCCTCGCCCGAGCTCGAGCGCGCCCGGGCCGAGAACGTGATCTCGGTCCCCGCCAAGGGCATGCGGGTCGTCTTCGAGGGACGGCGCGACGCCTCCGCGCCCGCGGGGGCCGCGTGAGCGACACGGTGCTCACCGAGCGCCGGGGGAACGTCCTGGTGATCACGATCAACCGGCCCGAGGTTCGGAACGCGTTCGATCTGGAAACCGCCGACGCCATGAGCCGGGCCGTGGACGAGCTCGACGGCGACCCCGAGCTACGGGCCGGAGTCCTGACCGGCGCCGGCGGGCACTTCAGCTCGGGGATGGATATGAAGGCGTTCCTGACGGGGAACGTCCCCTACGTGGCGCATCGAGGCATCTTCGGCATCGTCAACGAGCCGCCGGCGACCCCACTGGTCGGCGCCGTCGAGGGCGCCGCGCTCGCGGGTGGCTTCGAGCTGATGCTGGTCTGCGACCTGGTCGTGGCCGCCGAGGACGTGGAGCTCGGCATCAACGAGGTCCAGCGCGGCACCTGCGCGTCCGCGGGCGGGCTGATGAAGCTCCCGCACCGGATCCCGATGGCGGTCGCCGCCGAGATGGCGCTCACCGGGGAGTCGATCGATGCCCCGCGCGCCCTCGACCTGGGCCTCATCAACCGGATCAGCGAGCCGGGCGGGGCGCTCGAGGGAGCGGTGGAGCTGGCCGAGCGAATCGCACGCAACGCGCCACTCGCGCTCGCGGCCTCGAAGAGGGTCCTTCACGAGACGCTCGACTGGACCTCGGACGAGGCGTGGGGGAAGCAGGGCGAGATCGTGGGGCCGATCTGGGACTCCGAGGACGCCCGTGAGGGCTCCCGAGCGTTCAAGGAGAAGCGCGAGCCGCGCTGGCAGGGGAACTAGGCTTCAGGCGCGTCGCCGCCGACCGAGGCGGTCTCGCTGGAGCTGCGCAGGGCGGCGAGCAGGGCGTCGACGACCTTGCCGTCGAACTGGGAGCCGACGTAGCGGCCGAGCTCGGCGATCGCCTCCTCCTGGTCGCGGGCCGGCCGGTACGGACGCTCGCTCGTAATCGCGTCGTAGGACTCGGCGACCGCGAGGATGCGCGATTCGATCGGAATCGCGTCGCCGCTGAGGCCGCGCGGATAGCCGTGTCCGTCCGGCTGCTCATGCCTGTTCAGGATCCACTCGCGGATGTCGGTCAGCTCCTGGGCACCGAGGATCCGGGCAGCCATCTCGGGATGGCGGCGGACCTCGTCCCACTCGTCGGGCGACAGCGGCCCGGGCTTGTCGAGGATCGAGTCCGGGATCCCGACCTTGCCGATGTCGTGCAGCATCCCCGCCAGGCGTAGTCGCTGCACGCGGGCGTCGGGCAGCCCCAGCTCCTTGCCGATCAGCTCGCAGTAGCGACTCACGGCCAGCGAATGGGCGGCCGTGCGCGCGTCCCGTAGATCGAGCACCTCGGCGAGGCTAAGGACGGTGCTCAGGTGGGTCCGGCGCTCACCGAGCTGGCGCGCCGGATCGCCGGAGAGCACGTCCTCGAGCTCGGCGCTGTAGACCACGGCGCGATCGGACCCGAGCGCGCGGGCGGCCTCGGCGCCGGCGGCGGAGGCCTGCGTGAGCCCCTCGGCGCTCGAGGCGTGCTTGGGGAAGGAGGCGACGCCGATGCTCGTCGACAGCGACAGCTCGCGCTCGCGGTATGCGCGGCGGAAGCGCGCGAGGACCTGCTCGGCGAGCAGGAAGCCCGTGCTCTCGTCGGTCTCGGGGAGGATGACGCTGAACTCGTTCGCACCGATCCTGGCGACCGAATCGATGCGGCGCGTCGAGTCGTCGAGGAGCATGCCGATCTCCTTGATCATCCCGTCCGCCGCCTGGTGTCCGACCTTGGTGCGGAACTCGAGGAGCCCGCCGATGCTGACGTTGAGGACCGCGACCCGGTGGGCGCCCATCCGGGCACGCTCGACCTCACCCGACAGCACCTCGACGGAGCCCCGCGAGTTGAGCAGGCCGGTCAGCAGGTCGGTCCGCGCGGACTCGATGATCTCCCCCATCAGGCGCTCCACCCGCTTGCGCAGATAGCCGAGCATGACCCCGATCAGCAGCAGCATGCCGACGGTGACCACGAAGTGGTGGACGATGCTCCCGCTGGCGGTGGCGGCGGCGCTGTCGAGGAGCCCGATGTAGAGGATCGCGAAGGCGTAGTTCGCGGCGGCGAAGACGATGTGGAACAGCGCGTCGCGAAGATGCAGGAAGTAGTAGGAGTAGACGCCGGGAAACAGGTACAGCAGCGCGTAGGCGCTCGTCGGATCGCGGCTGAAGATGACGGCGATGGTGACCGCCATCGAGCCGAGCGCGGGCATCACCCGCGCCATCGGCTCGGTGACCCGGCCGGCGAAGACCCAGACGCCGACCGCCATGATGATCGAGAGGAAGTTGAGCGTCAGCAGCTGGGGCACCTGGAAGCTCGCGGGGTGCGGCAGGATCACGCCGAGGATCCCGACCGCGCTGCCGATGATCATGAACACGGCCTGGATCCGCACCATCGGGCTGATGTCGAGCTGCCCGGCGGCCGCAGCGGCGGGGCTGCCGATCGCGGGACGGCCACTCTTCTTCGATCCGACCGGCATCAGGCCCATCGGCGGCTACCCATCCATGGTGTCTTCGGAATATTCAAGCGGTCCACTCCTCGCCGCACGGCGCTACCGGCCGCCGGCCGACCGAGTGTAGTCAGTCGCGGAATCCTCGCAAAGACGGAACTTCCGCCGTGAAAGACCTCAACCGGAAGGGTCGGATCCGACCGGGTCCCTGCGGCCCGTCCGAATCCGCGGCTCGAGCCGGCGATGGACGATCACGCGCGCGCCGCGCTCGGGACCGAGCGTGAAGTTGCGGCGCACGACCCCCTCGTCCTGGGGCCGGTCGGGCCCGAGCTCGGCGCGGTTGAGCACCGTCCGGAGTATCACCTTGATCGCCATCATCGACAGCGACGAGCCGAGGCAGTGGCGGGCTCCGGCGCCGAACGGGAGCCACACCTCCTTCCGGGGTCCGTCCATCGAGAGGAACCGCTCCGGCCGGAAGCTGTCCGGCTCCGGGTAGTTGGCCGGGTCCTGGTGGATGAGATAGACGCAGGGCATCAGCGTCCAGCCCTTGGGGAAGGTCCACTCGCCTAGCTGAATCGGCTGGGACAGCTTGCGCGCGGTCACCGGCAGCACCGGCCGCTGCCGCAGCGACTCCCGGACCACGGCGTCCAGATAGGCGTCGTCGTCGCCGGTGCCGAGCTCCTCGAGGGTGCGGGCGAGCGCCTCCGGATGCCGGAGCAGCCGCTCGAACGTCCACGAGAGCGCCGTCGCGGTGGTCTCGTGGCCCGCGATCAGCAGCGTGATCAACTCGTCGCGAACCTCACGATCGCTGAGGTAGCCGGGCTCGTGCGACTGTGGCCGCACGAGCATCGAGAGCACGTCGTCACGGTCGGCGACGCCGGGATCGTACCGGCGCTCGCCGATCTCCTCGTAGAGCAGGGAATCGATCGCCTCGACGACCGCGATCAACTGCGCGTACGGGCTCCTGCCACCGAGGTCGCGCTGGAAGGCGGGCAGCACCGCGATCGGGCTCTGGACGCGGTCGAGCAGCTCGTGGATGAGGCGGCGCAGGCGCTCGTCGCGGCGATCGTCGACGACCCCCAGCACGGCCCGGAAGATCACATCGAGGGTGACCGATCGCATCCGCTCCTGAAGCGAGAACGGCGTTCCGGTCGGCCAGGACGCCACCTCCCGCGCCGCGAGCTCGGCGACCAGCCCGCTGAAGCGACGGACGGAGCCGCGATGAAAGGCGGGCATGACCAGCTTCCGGTGACGGCGGTGCTCCTCCCCGTCGAGCAGGAACAGCGAGCCGTCGCCGAGGACTGGGCGGAAGATGCCGTTGGTCGACCCCATGCGCATGACGTCGGGGTCGCCGGTCAGCACGGGCCAGGCAAGCTCGGGATCGGCGATGAAGGTGCAGCGGCTCAGCGGCCCGAGCCGAACCGAGAAGACGGAGCCACGCCGATCCGCGTTGCGGCGCATGAAGGCGACCGGGTCGCGGAACCACTGCAGGGACTGGATCGCCCCCGGCGTTCGCGAGCCGCGCGGCGTGTGCGGCCTGGGGTCGCCCTCGAGCACGCTCAGCGGCGATCGGCCCTGATCTTGGTTATTCAACTCAGACACTCCCGGACTGTCGGGTGCGGTAACGGCAACCGCAACCTACCCAATCGGGCGCGGGCGCAACCCGCCTCGAAAGGTGGTTGCAAGCCCGCCGTCGTCCCGGCCACACCCCGCAAGTGAGTTTGTGTGAAGTAGGAAGTGCTACTGTCTACTTTGCTGCGCAGCGGGGCCATCCCTCCTGCGCGGTCGCATCAAGCCCCGCCGAGAGGAGACCGCCAGTGTCCACCACCACCGCCGCATCGACCTCGACCAACGGCGACGGCGTCGTCAAGCCCGACTTCGGCTCCAAGCGCCGGCACATGATCTTCACCGACGAGCACGACGACCTCCGGGAGTCGATGGAGGCCTGGGTGAAGAAGGAGCTCGCCCCCCACGCCCACGAGTGGGAGGAGACGCTGTGGCCCGACTCGGCGCTGCACCGAATGGCGGAGCTCGGCTTCGTCGGCCTCTGCTTTCCCGAGGAGCACGGCGGTCAGGGCGGCGACTACTACTACTCCCTGGTCCGCGCCGAGGCGCTCTCGTACTCCGGTTCGGGCGGCCTCAACATGGGCCTCGCGGTCCACACCGACATGGTCCTCCCCCCGATCGAGATGCTCGGCACGGACGATCAGAAGCGCAGGTACCTCGAGCCGGGGATCAAGGCGGAGAAGATCGGCAGCCTCGGGATCACCGAGCCGGGCGCCGGCTCCGACGTGGCGGGGATCCGCACGACGGCGGTTCGCGACGGCGACGAATACGTGATCAACGGCTCCAAGATCTTCATCACCAACGGCGCCCGCGCCGACTTCATCGTGCTGGTTACGAAGACCGACCCGAGCGCGCGCCACGATGGGATCACGCTGTTCATCGTCGACCTCAAGGACGATGAGGGCAACAACGTGCCCGGGTTCTCGGTCTCGCGAACGCTGGAGAAGATGGGCATGCACGCGTCCGATACCGCGGAGCTGGCCTTCGAGGACGTCCGCGTGCCGGCGGAGAACATGCTGGGCCAGGAGGGCAAGGGCTTCTACCACATCTCCTGGGAGCTCCAGGGAGAGCGGCTGGTCGGCGCGGTCGGCTCCGTCGCGGGCGCCGAGCGCGTCTTCGAGAAGACCCTCCAGTACGCGACCGAGCGCGAGGCGTTCGGTCGGCCGATCGGCAAGTTCCAGGCGATCCGGCACAAGTTCGCCGAGATGGCGATGAAGATCGAGGCCGCCAAGCAGATGACCTACTCCACGGCCTGGCGCTTCAACAACGGCGAGTACCCGGTGCGTGAGATCACGATGGCCAAGCTCTACGCCTCGCGGATCGGCTGCGAGGTCGCCGACGAGTGCATCCAGATTCACGGTGGCTACGGCTACATGAAGGAGTACGACGTCGAGCGCGCCTACCGCGACACCCGCCTGAACCGGATCGGCGCCGGCGCCGACGAGATCATGCTCGACGTAATCGGACGGTCGTACGGCATCTAGCCGGACGCAGTTCGGCCCGCACGAGGCGGGCCGAGCTGCTGGATGGTGTTTCTTGGTCCGTACCTGGGGTCAGGTCGGCTCTTGATTGGTGGAGCGCCACGCCGTTCTCGTCGCGCTCCGGGGGTAGGAACTATTGCTGCCGCCGCACTCTCCTCAGCATCCGGTGCTCGGGTCGCTGACGCCGAGCGGGCCGACGCACTCGATGAACTTCTCGGGCCGGTAGTTGGTGGAGACGCCGATCTCGAAATCGAGCACTGAATCGTCGCCGCTGATCGTGCCGTTGCCGGTGTCGACGAAGGTCTTGCCCGCCATCGCACCGGTGTAGTTGCCGTTGCCGCTGACCTTGACGTCCGATCGCGGGGCGTAGACCATCATCTCGTTCGCCTTGCCGTTGCCCGCGAGCTTGACGGTGGTCGCGAGCGTGTCGGAGCCGACGAAGAGCAGACCGACATCGCCGGCGTCGCCCGTCGTCGCCGAGATCTCGCCGTTGCCGGTGACCGAGAGCTGCTCGGTGCCGCCGCTGTAGCCGCACTGCTCGGGCGAGTGGAAGTAGATGCGGACGACCGCCCCCGAGGCGACCAGGAGCTTGCCCTTGCCCGAGATGTCCACCTTGCAGAAGCTGTAGGTCGCGCCGCCGAGGGTCAGCGCCGAGTTGCCGGTGATCGAGAGCTCGCGCGTGGAGGAGTCCCAGTTGACGCTCCCCGACTTGGTGTCCTCGGCGAAGAACCGGCCGTTGTCGTTCTCGTCCCAGCTCGAACCGGGATCGGGCGGCGAGAGCGCCAGGGCGCCCTCGGTAACGGTAAAGCCGCTGCATAGGCTCGCGCTGTCCTTGACCAGCAGCCCGCGCCCGACGCCGTGGAGCGCGTTGCCGCAGAGCTGGGCGTTCTTGTTGAGCTGAATGTCGGCGTTGGTCCCCGCGTCAGCGTTGATGATCCCGTTGCCGTCGACGACGAAGGAATCGAGCCCGACGACGCTGGCGTCGGCGAACGCCGGGAAGCCGGTCGAGGCGATCGCGTCGACCGCCACCCGACGGGTCTCGCCGTTGGCGGTGCCCTCGGAGACGATCGTAATCCGGCGCTGGCCCTCGAGGGCGCCGACCAGCGTCGCCGGCTTCACCGCGTAGTTGAAGTCGCCGTCCTGGACGGTCCCGCTCTGCTGCGGGCACCAGCCGTTGCCGCCGGGGTAGCCGGGGATCAGTTCTTGCGTGGCGCCGAGCACCAGGCACGGGAAGGTGTCGGTGGCGAGGATCTTGTTCTGGCGCAGCAGCGCCTGCTCGATCCCGGCCTCCGCCGCAGCGAAGGCGCGCTTGTCGTCGGAGTCGCGGCTCGCGTTCTGCATCGACGACATCGCCGCGACCGAACCGACGCCGGCCAGCGCCAGGCCGATCGACATCACCATCATCACCAGCGCGACGGCGACGCCCTCCTCGGCGCCCAAGGGCCCGAGCAGTCCCCGCAAGCGCTCGCGCGCAGCATGGTTGCGGCCGACATCCATCACTAGATATATCGGCGCTACCGCGGCAGTCATCAATGATCGAAGGAATGCAGCTCCGGATGATTCGGCGTCCCCCGATCGGTTGACCCGCACGGATCGATCGGAGGAGGCGGTGCCGGAGACCGGCCCCACGTCGAAACCTCACTACTCGATGTGGTGGCATGAAAAGGGCGCCGCACCTGCGACGCCCTTTTCGCCGTTCCGCCCCCGCGTGTCGCAAGGAAACCGGGAGCGGTATGTCTGAGTTGGGCATCTTGCCCGCGCTCTCGGCCTCCTTGCCGGGGGACAACCGTGTCTACCTCCATCATCGGCGCCGGGAGATCCGGATGCATGGGGCGGTCGAGGGGAGCGAGGGATGAACGCCGCTCATCCGATCGGATGAGCCACCGCCGTCCGGCCCGGCGTCGGCCCCTTGCCGCGGTGGCCGCCCTGCGAAAGCCGACCACCCACCCTGTAAGAATCGGCCGCGTGAGTGAGCGGAGCAAGCGGTTGCGGATCCTGATCGCCGATGATCATCCCGTCTACCGGCAGGGCCTCGAGCGGGCGATCCGCGAGCGCCCCGAGCTGGATCTGATCGCGGCCTGCGAGGACGGCCGGGACGCGCTCGAGCGGATCACCACCGACGAGCCCGCGGTCGCGGTCGTCGATGTGCGGATGCCCGGGCTCGACGGTCTGAAGATCGTCGCCGCGGTCAAGCGCGAGGGGATCGCGACCAAGGTGATCCTGCTGACCGGCTACGAGGATTCGGGTGCCGCCTACAAGGCGCTCGCGGCGGGAGCCGCCGGCTACGTCTCCAAGACCTCGGACACGCTCGAGCTCTGCGATTCGATCGTCGCCGCCGCACGCGGCGAGACCGTGATCGCACCCCAGTTCGCCGCCGGCATCGCCACCGAGATCCAGCTTCGGGAGGCGAACGACCGCCCGGCCCTGACCGAGCGCGAGAACGAGGTCCTCCGCCTGCTCGCCGAGGGCCGCACAGCGCAGCGGATCGGCAATGAGCTACACCTCTCGGAGGCCACGATCAAGACCCACCTCCA
>DATFLZ010000070.1:0-6460 GCA_035267205.1 Solirubrobacterales bacterium
ATGGAGGCGGCCGACGCGGTTGCGGCGCCCAGGATCCACTACGAGGAGGGCAGGGTGCATGCCGAACCCGGCCTCGACGACGATGCCCTCTACGCCGTCGCCGAGCGCGGCTACGAGCTCGTGCGCTGGTCGTCGCAGAACCTCTTCTTCGGCGGGGTCAACGCGGTCGTCCGCGATGCCGCCAGCGGCACCCTCAGCGGCGCCGGTGATCCGCGGCGCGGCGGCGCGGTCGCCCTCGCCTAGTCGGGCGGGGCCGGACCGGGCCCTCTAGCCCGGCGTCTCCGGAGGAGTCATGCCTTGGATCGGCGCGTGGCCGTTGCCCCGGGCCCGCTCGGCAAGCTTCCGGGAGCGCTCGACCTGCCCTGCCAGCTCGGTCAGCGTCTTGCGCAGCAGCGTCAGCCGCTCCCGCTCGGTCGCGGCCTCGAGCAGGAGCTGTTTGGCCTCGACCTCGAGCTCGACCCGCGCGGCGATCTCGAACGCCGACGCTCCATCCGGCGGAGGGTCAGCGTCGGAGCCGACGGCCTCGAGCAGCTCCTTGAAGGAGGCGCGGGCAGCCTCGAGCTCGCCCGCCGGCGCGGGCTCGGGGTCGGGGAATCGCTCGACCACCGCCATCGGGTAGTGAGGCCCTTCGAAGCGGTCGAGGATCCGGAAGCGGTAGCCGCCGGTGACGATCAGGTTGAGGCGGCCGTCGTCGAAGCGCTCCAGCACCCGGCTGATCTCGGCGGCACAGCCGACCGGGCGGACGCCGGCATCGGTCCGGAGAACGATCCCGAAGCTCGTGCCGTGCTCCAGGCAGTCGGCGATCATGAGCTTGTAGCGCTCCTCGAAGATGTGCAGCGGCACCTGCTCGCTGGGGAGCGCCGCGAGCGGCAGCTCGAAGATGGGCAGCTCGGTCGGCTCCTCCGCCACGCGAGCGACTATATGGAGGCGGGCGCCCCCCGGCAACCGATCGCGACAGAATATGGCTCGTGCCGGAAGCCGCTGACTTCGAGGGGGCGGGCCTGCTCGAAGGGCTCGAGGGTGAGCAGCGGGCGGCTCGGTTGCGGCTGCTCGAGCACCTGCGCGAGGTCGGCTTCGAGCTCGTGCAGCTGCAGGAGGCGGCGTCGGAGGAGCGGCTCGTCATGCTGCCGCTCGAGAACGCGCTCGCCGGCAGCGAGCGGTACACGCCGAATGAGATCGCCGAGCGGACGGGCGTCGATCGCGAGCTCCTGGATGAGCAGTGGCGGGCGCTCGGGATGGCGGTTGGCGACCCCGACGAGCCGTCCCAGACGGCGGACGAGCTGGCTGCCGCCGAGCGGGTCAAGGAGTTCCTCGGCGCCGGCCTCGATCCCGAGGCGATGAGGGAGACCGCGCGGGTGATGGCGATGGCGATGTCACAGATCGTTGCCGCCAACCGGCAGATGGTCGGCGAGCTGTTCGCCGCCCCCGATGTCGACGCGGCCGCGGGGGAGGAGGCCGAGCCGGAGGACGTGGTGGCGGCCAGGCTCGAGGCGCTGGGCGGGGCCCTGGTGCCGATGGTCGGCCCGACCCTCGAGCACATCTACAAGCTGCACCTCCGCGAGCAGCTTCGGGTCGCGACGCTCGGTCAAGGCACGGCAGCGGAGGGAGAGGAGATCGCGGTCGCCTTCGCGGACCTGGTCGGCTTCACGAAGCTCGGCGAGCAGCTGCCGCCCGAGCAGTTCGGCCGGATCACGGCACGCTTCGGGGAGCTCGCGGCCGACGTCGCCACGGCCGATACGGTCAGGTTGGTGAAGCTGATCGGGGACGCGGCGATGCTCGCCTCGCCGAATCCCGAGGCGCTGCTCGGCGCCACGCTTGATCTGGTCGAAGCTGTCGAGGAGGAGGGCGGGGGTTTCCCCGGGCTCCGCGCCGGGGTCAGCTTCGGACAGGTGCTGCCCCGCTCCGGCGACCTCTACGGGCGTGCCGTCAACCTGGCGAGCCGCCTGACCGCCACCGCCCACCCCGGCAGCGTGCTCGTCAGTGCCGAGATCCAGGAGCGCCTCGAGGGCGAGTTCCGGTTCTCGGACGCGGGCCACAAGAGTCTCAAGGGGATCGACGGCGGCGTTCGCGTCTACCGCGCCCGCGACCTCGACGACGAGGCGGAGGCGCAGGCGGACTCGGGGGACAGGTCGAGGCGGCCGCTCAGACGGCGCCGGAAGCGTCGGAGGCGCCGGTAGAGCTCAGCTGCCGGCCGTGGCCGCCTCCCGCCCCAGGGCGGCAGCGGCCTCCGCGGCGCTCCGCTCCCCGGAGCGTACGGCGCCGTCCATGAAGCCGGCCCACCGGTCGGCGGTCTCCGAGCCGGCCCAGTGGATCGGCCCGTGCGGCTCGCGCAGGTCCGGCCCCGCCGCGGTCCAGAGGCCCGGCGGCATCAAGAACGTCGGGCCTCCGCGGCTGAAGCGCTCGGCACCCCAGTCCTGCTCGAGATACACGCGCGGGGCAGCCGCGCGCTTGCCGAACAGCCGGGCGAGGCAGGCGAGGACGGCCTCGCGGCGCTGATCGTCGTCGAGGCGGCTGTGGGCGCGGGCGTCGCTGCCGCCCACGAACCCGAGCAGGACGCCCGGCGCGGCCTCCGGGGGCGAGTTGTCGAAGATCAGAGTGGCCGGTCCGGTGTCGCTGAGCGCCTCACCCGAGAGGCCCTCGGCCCGCCAGAAGGGCTCGTCGAAGACGGCGACGCACTTGATCAGCCGGCCGAAGTGCACCGCGTCGACGAGGTGCCGATGCCGATCGGAGAGCCCTGGCGTGTAGTCGATCTCGCTGCGAAGGTGCAGGGGCACGGCGACGATCGCTCGGCGTGCTCGCACCGGCTCGGTCCCGCCCGAGTGCTCGACCGTGACACCGTCCTCGTCCGCCCGGATCCCCTCGACCTCGCTGCTCAGCCGGAGCTCCGCGCCCAGCTCGGCCGCGAGGCGCTGGACGAGCACCTGGGAGCCCCCGGCGATCCGCCATTGCTGGGCGCCGCCCTCGACGTTGATGAGCGGATCGAGCCCGCCGGCGCGGCGCATGTAGATCACGGCGTGCAGGAGCGACATCTCCTCCGGCTCGGCACCCCAGACCGTGCGGCCCGCAACTCTCAGCATCTCCCGCGCGGGCGCGGTCAGCATCGCCCCGCTGAGCCAGCTCGCGAGCGTCCGCCGGTCGAGCTCGGCCGCGGTCTCGCCCTCCCAGGGGCGGTCGGGATCGAGCTTGCCGGCGAGCCGCTCGAGTCGCCACCGTGCGATCGCGATGTCGGCGAGCACGAGCGGCCCTGCTTTCGGGATCGTGCCGGTGTAGGTCCTGCGACGGCCGCCCAGCTCGAGGACGGCCCTGCCCTCGTCGAAGGTCGGGAACCGCTCCGCACCCAACTCATCGCACAGGGCCAGAGCGCGATCCTGGGCCGGACCGACCCACTGGCCGCCGACCTCCACGACCGCACCCTCGCCGATATCGGCGTTCAGCACCCGGCCGCCGACGCGGTCGCGGGCCTCCAGGACGCGGACGGTATGCCCGGCCTGACGCAGCCGCCTGGCGGCGACCAGGCCCGCCAGCCCCGCGCCGATGACCGCGACGTCTGCGTCGACCTCCATCGCCCGGATTGTTGCCGGACCCAGCCTCGCGTGCGCCGAACCCGTTTAGCGGTCGTTAACGCCTCGTGAGCAACATCGGCCGGGAATGCTCCTGCTGATGCTGTTCGCATTGATCGCGGGCGCCGGCACGGCGCTCTCGCCATGCGTGCTGCCGATTCTGCCGGCCGTCCTCGGCGCCGGGGTGACCGGCGGCGGGCGCAGGCCGCTCGGCGTCGTGGTCGGGCTGGTGCTCTCCTTCACCTTCGCGGCGGTCGCGCTCGTCTACGTGATCGATGCACTCGGGCTCCCGAACGACATCCAGCGGACGATCGCGGTCGTCGTTCTCGCCGGCTTCGGGATCACGCTCCTGATCCCGCCCCTTTCCAGCCGCGTCGAGGCGGCGATCTCTCGTCTGGTCGGTGCTCCGCGCATGCGCCGCGGCGATGGCTTTGGCTCCGGGCTGCTGCTCGGAGGTGGGCTGGGACTCGCCTACTTCCCCTGTGCGGGCCCGATCCTCGCGGGCGTGATCACGGTCTCGGCCGCCCAGGACTTCACGGTGGGCCGCCTGGCCGTCGCCCTCGCCTACGGCATCGGCTCGGGCGCGGTGCTCTATGCGCTGATGGTCGGCGGCCGCCGCTTCGCCGATCGTCTCAAGCCGGTCCAGGGCCGCGTCCAGATGGCGATGGGAGCGGTGATGGTCGCCGTCGCGGCGCTGATGGCCGCGGATCTCGACACGCGCTTTCAGAACTCGATCGCCGACGATCTGCCCGCCTTTCTGAGCAACCCGGCGGGCGGACTGGAGGAGAGCGACGCGGTCGCGGCGGAGCTCAGCGAGCTCTCGGTTCACGGTGGCTCGGTGGAGGGTGGAGCGGAGGAGGCCGCGTCCGGCGCGCCACTGCCGGTGCTCGCCGAAGCGCCCGAGGTCACCGATCCGCAGGAGTGGTTCAACACCGACGGCGAGGAGCTGTCGATCGAGGAGCTGAACGCCGCAGGCAAGGTCGTCCTCGTCGACTTCTGGACCTATACCTGCATCAACTGCATCCGGACATTTCCCCATCTCAAGGCTTGGGATGAGGAGTACCGGGACGACGGGCTGGTGGTGCTCGGTGTCCACACCCCCGAGTTCCCGTTCGAGCGCGAGGCCGGCAACGTCCGCGAGTCGATCGAGCAGAACGAGATCCGCTACCCGGTGGTCCAGGACAACGAGTTCGGTACCTGGAACGCGTTCTCGAACATGTTCTGGCCCGCGAAGTACCTGATCGACGCCAATGGGAGGGTCCGCTACATCCACTTCGGCGAGGGTGAGTACGACATCACCGAGAAGGCGATCCGATCCTTGCTCGCCGAGGCGGGCGCCGAGGAGCCAAAGCTGGGGAAGCTCACGGATGCGGAGGGCGAGACGATCGCTGCCGGACTCGGGACGCCGGAGACGTATCTCGGGGCCGCCCGCGCCCAGGGCTTCGTCAACGGCCGCTGGCCGACCGGCCGCAACGACTTCGGCAGCGTCGGCAACCGGATCGTCGATCAGCTGCCGGCCAACGCATTCGCCCTCCAGGGCCGCTGGCGCAACTCCGAGGACGATGCGACCGCGATCGGGGACGCCCGCATCGACGGGCACTACCGCGCGAAGCGCGTCTTCCTCGTGATGGGCTCGCCGGGTCGCGAGCGTGACGTCAGGGTGTTGCTCGACGGCGAGCCGATCCCCGGCCGGCTCGCCGGGCCCGACGTCGAGGACGGGGTCGTGACCGTCGGCGCCGAGCGCCTCTACCGCCTCGTGGACTCGCCGCAGGCCGAGGAGCGCGTGATCAGCCTCGAGCTCCCGCGGGGTGTCTCGGCCTACGCGTTCACGTTCGGATAGCACCGGGCGCGTTAGGCTCCGGGCCATGCGCCGGTCCCGCATCCGATGCCTCATGCTGACCGCCACGGTGGGGGTATGGGCGCTCGCGGGCTGCGGCGACGACGGCACGTCGACGACGGCCGCTGCGACGACTACGACCACGGAGACCGTCACCGACACGGTCGCGGCCGAGCCGTCGGAGGAATCGGGCCCGGGCACGGACGGCGCACCCCCGCCCGCCGATCTCGAGGTCGCGGAGTTGACCTCGTTCAGCTCCCCGACCGGCAACATCGGCTGCGTGGTCGACCCGGCCAGCGTGCGTTGCGACATCGCCGAGCGCGACTGGAGCCCGCCGCCCGCGCCCGCCGACTGCAGCCTCGACTACGGCCAGGGCGTGCAGCTGACCGCGGGAGGGACCGCTGAGCTCGTCTGCGCGGGGGATACGGCGCTGGGCGGTGGCTCAGCGCTCGCCTACGGCGAATCGATCGCCGCGGGCCTGCTGCGCTGCGATAGCTCGCGGGCCGGAATCACCTGCCGCGACATCGAGACGGGGCGCGGCTTCAGTCTCGCGCGCGGGTCCTACGAGATCTTCTGAGACTCCCCGCCTACTGCGGCTTGGTCGCCGAGAGCACGAGGTTGTAGAAGAGCTGCGGGGGCAGCCGGGGCTCGAGCAGCCTGCTGTCGAGGCGCTGGAGCATGAGGTAGCTGTGGAAGGCGAACTTGCGCCACGCGACCGGCACGCCCTCGGGGTCGGCGCTCGACTCGACCGTGCGCAGGCCCCAGCCATAGGCGTTGGCGAGCAGCTCCTCCCCGCGGAGGTAAGGGCGCCGGAAGCCGGCATCGGCCAGGAGGCCGGTCAACGCGTCCGGGTCGAAGGCGTGGACGTCCACCTCGCTCTCGAGCCGGTGTCCCTCGATGGTCTCATCGTCGCAGCCGTGGGAGTGGCCGTTCGCCTCAGGCGCCCCAACGAGCGTCCGCCAGAGCGGCGCCGCGAGGCGCCCGATCCGCTTCGGCACGGCCGCGAGCCGGTCCCCGTAGGCGCTGGGTTCACCGCAGAAGGCCACCGTGCCGCCGGGCCGCA
>DATFLZ010000071.1:0-4970 GCA_035267205.1 Solirubrobacterales bacterium
ACGGGGAAGACGATGCCGTTGTCGGTGCCGGTCGCCGTGCCCTTCGGCTTGACGCCGACGCCCGCGTCAGCGAGCGCCGCCGCGATGCCCTTGTTGGGCTTCAGCGTTGTCTCTCCGCCCGCGATCGGGTCCTTGGCAGCGCTCGCCGGGCCCGCCGAGGCGAGCAGAACGGCGGCGGTCAACGCCGCCGATGCCACCAGGTGGGGCAGCCAGCGCCACCCTGTGTTTTCGGTTCTTTCGTTCATGTCTCAATCCTCCGTTGGTCAGTTGCTCTGACGGTTGCTTTGTCAACCAATACGAGGACGGGACGCGGCCGGTTGGGAAATCCGGAAAACCAACCGCCATCGCCCCTCTGGCGTATTGCACCCCGAGAACGCAAACCGCGGACTACCTAAGGAGACACCAATGAGTAGAGCACCCAAGCTGATCGCCGTGCTGGCGGCAATTGCCGCCGCGGCCCTGTTCATCGCAGCGTGCGGTGACGACGACAGCGCCGACACCACGACGGCCACCGACGAGGCGGCGAGCTCCGAGACCCTCAGCCTGAACGGCGAGGAGACGGTACTTGCCCTTGACAGCGGTACCGCCGACGTGCTGACCGAGAACAAGGTCGAGGTTGCCCCTGTCGATCCGGCCAGCGCCGGCGATGCCGGCATCTCGTTCCCGATCACCGGCGGTGAGGTCGACTCCGAGAGTCTGGCCGGCACGATCGATCACTCGGGCGGCCTGGTCTTCTCGGCCGGCGGCACGGACGTAGAGCTGACCGACTTCGTCATCGACACGGCGGCCGGGACCCTCACCGCCTCGACCGCAGACGGTGCAGAGTTGGTAGTGCTCGATGTCGACCTCGCCGGGCTCGAGCGCACGGATGAGGACGGCGCGATCGTGCTCAGCGGGATCACGACCACGCTCAGCGATGACGCCGCGACAGCTCTGAACGACGCCTTCAGCGTCGAGCTGTTCGAGGGCGGCCTCGCGATCGGCGACGTGACCGTCACCGCGACCGCCGGCTAGGCGACCCGGATGCTCGCGGCGCCCCGACCGCTCCAGCCGGTGCGGTCGGGGTGGCCGCAGCTTTCGCGCATCCGCCCCATGACCGAGGACGAGCCAATGGCGCTCTCAGCTACCCTCACGAATCCGACCCCGAGCCTCGGGCTCAGAGCCGGACTCCAAGGAGGGAAGAGCGAGGTCGTGGACCGCAGCGAAACGAGCCGAGACCGCGAGCTGATCTCGGGCATACAGCGCGGCGGCGAGGCAGGGATCCGGGCTCTGTACGAGCGGTTCGGAGGCACCGTGCTCGCGTATCTAGTGTCGAGGCTGGGCGACCGCGCCGCCGCCGAGGACGTCCTACAGCTCACCTTCACCGAGCTTTGGCGGCGGTCGGGGGAGTACGACCCGGAGCGTTCCTCCCTGTTCAGCTGGGTGATGCTCGTTGCCCGCTCGCGTGCCACCGACCAGCTCCGGAGGCGGGTGCCAGAGCCGCACGAGCCCGATCGCGCGGTCGAGCTCGCCGACAGCCAGGGTGATCACGAGCCGAACGACGAGTTGATCGAGCGCTGGCGCGTCGCCGAGCTCCTACGCCGAGTACCGGCCGAGGAGGAACGAATGATGCGGATGCGCTTCTACGAGGGCCTCAGCCAGCGCGAGATCGCCGAGCGGACCGGCACACCGCTCGGGACCGTCAAGATGAGAATGATCCAAGCACTTGAGCGGATGCGCACTCTGATTGACGAGGAACAGCTATGAGCGAACCGATCGACATCAGCGGATACCTGCTCGGCGAACTGTCGGGCGCCGAGCTCGAGGAGGCCGAGCGGCTGATCCGCGAGGATCCGGAGCTCGGCGCCCGGGTCGAGAGCCTGCGGCCGGTCGTGGGAGAGCTCGAGTCGCTCCCCTCGGAGGCCTGGCGGGAGCTCCACCCGCCGCCGCTCGTGCTCGAAGGGGCGGCACCGGCCGACTCCCCCGGAGCTGCGCCCGCGAAGCCGGAGGCGAGGCGCCGCCGTGGATGGTGGCCACAGCAGCTCACGCTGCGTCCGCTCACCGTCGCGCTCGCCTCGCTCGCGATCCTCGCCGTCGGGCTCGGCGCCGGGGTCCTCATCGGAGGCGACCCCGCCTCCGATGATGTGGAGGCGACCTTGGCGCTCGATCCGGTCCCGCCGCGTGGCGAACAGGCTTCCGGATCCGCGGAGCTGATCGGCACCGACCGGAGCGAGGCGGTGATCGACGTCTCCGGCCTCAGCACCAGCGAGCCCGGGGAGTTCTACGAGCTCTGGCTGTTGAGCTCCCCCGACGACCTGGTCTCGGTCGGCTCGTTCAAGGTCGGGGAGTCCGGGGCCGCAAGCGTCCGCGTACCGCTGCCCGTGGATCCCGACGAGTTCGAGTTCTTCGACCTCTCCATCGAGCGCACCGACGGCGACGCCTCGCACTCAGGCCGATCCGTCCTCCGCGGCCCGACCAGCTCGGCCTGAGGCGACGCCCCGCGCGCGCTCGATCAGCCGGCGAACTCGCGGGAGCCGAGCACCTCCTCGACGCGGTCCGCGGGCAGACCTCGGCGGCCGCCATCCAGCGCCCGCTCGAGACGGCGCTTGCCGACGTAGCACCAGGGGCGCGAGATGTCCGACCACACGCCGATGCGCATCGCCTCTTCGACGCTGCCGGAGATAGGCTCCCGGACTGATGGAGGAGCTGAGCGACAAGGACGCGGTCGAGCTGATGCGAAGCAGGCAGTTCCGCGTGCTGCTCGTGGTCGTCGCGATCGTCGGCGTGATCGCCTCCGCCGCGGCCTGGGGCTTCCAGCAGCTGATCTACGAGATGCAGCAGGGCGTCTTCTACAACCTGCCCGGAACGCTCGGCTTCGACGACGTCCCGGTGTGGTGGCCGCTCCCGTGGCTCGTGCTCGCCGGCATCGTCGTCGCCTTTGCGATCGTCAAGCTCCCCGGCACCGGCGGCCACATTCCCTCCAACGGCCTGAACGCCAACCCGACCCAGCCGATCGAGCTGCCGGGCGTGTTGCTTGCCGCGGTCGCGGGCATCGGTCTGGGAATCGTCCTCGGCCCCGAGGCGCCGCTGATCGGCCTCGGCGGAGGGCTGGGATTCCTCGTGATCCGGGCCCTGCGCCGCGATGCTGAGCCCGAAGCGCAGCTGCTCGTGGCGACCTCGGGAGTGTTCGCAGCGATCTCCTTTCTCTTCGGCTCGCCGGTGATCGCCGCGGTCTTTCTGATCGAGGCCAGCCGGGTGGGTGGCGCGCGCATGCCGCTGGTCCTCGTCCCCGGCCTGTTCGCCGCCGGCATCGGCTCGCTGGTCTCGACCGGGATGGGCAGCTGGACCGGCCTCAGCTCCGACAACATCTCGCTCTCCCCCGTCACGCTGCCCGACTACGCGCGCCCCGAGTTCGTCGACTTCCTCTGGACGATCCCGCTCGCCGCGTCGGTGGCGCTCGGGATCTTCGTCATCTTCCGGCTCGGCAAGCTGGTCACGAACTTCGCCGCCGAGCGGCCGTTCCTGATCGTGCCCGTCGTCGGCGCCCTGGTCGCGGGACTGGCCATCGGGTTCGACCAGGCGACCGACAAGGGCATCGAGCAGGTCCTCTTCTCCGGGCAGGAGGAGGTCACGACGCTCGTCGACAAGGCCGGCGCCTGGTCCCTCGGGGCGCTCGCGCTGCTCGCCCTCTGCAAGGGCCTCGCCTACGGACTGGCCCTGGGGAGCTTCCGGGGCGGCCCCGTCTTCCCGGCGCTCTTCCTGGGGGCCGTCGCCGGTCTGATGGCGGCCAAGCTGCCCGGCTTCGACATGACCCCCGCCGTCGCCGTCGGGATCGGCGCGGGCATCGTCGCGCCGCTCAAGCTGCCGCTCTCGGCCGTCGTGCTCACGACCCTGCTCGTCTTCCAGTCCGGCCTCGGCGTGACCCCGATCGTGGTCCTCGGTGTCGTCGTCGCATACCTCGTGATGTTGGCGCTGCCGGATCTGCAGCCGGAGGAGGAAGCCGACGACGCCGAGTCGGCGCAACCGGCCCCGGCCGCCCCTGCATAGCCGCGAACCAGACGCGGGGGCCGGGGAGGGCCATGTGATTTACTTGGACTCAATAGGGGGTTGTTGCGGCAGGGGCAGCGATAGCCGGCCCTCCGTGGGAGAAGGGACACATACGTGAGGACGAAGCTCATCCTGCTGCCGGCCATGCTGGGCGCACTGCTGGCGGTCGGCACGGCACCGGCTCTCGGTGCGATCGGGGACGTCGAGACGCCGACCGTGGAGGGGCCCGTCGCCTCAACCGCGGGCTCAACCCCCTGGGCGGCGACCGATCAACCGCTCGCCTCCTACGGCTACGTCGAGCGGGAGTACGAGTACTACGGGGACGCCTTCGCCTACGACACCACCAGCGGCGACATCGACCAGGACGGGACCAAGATCACGACCGGCGGCGATCTCAACGACGGCAAGTACGCCTACCGGACGCGGATGATCGTCCGCCGGCCCGCGGACCCCGCGGACTTCAACGGGAAGGTCGTGGCCGAGTGGCAGAACGTGACCGCCACCTTCGACCTCGAGGCCAACTGGTTCGGCGACCCCGAGCACCTGCTCAAGAACGGCTACGCCTACGTGGCGATCTCCGCGCAGCGCGTCGGCGTAAATTCGCTCCGCAACTGGGACCCCGCCAGGTACGGGGACCTCGACGTCAGCGCCCGCGACGGCGGTGGCAGCGAGACCCTGACCTCGGACGAGCTCTCCTACGAGATCTTCGCCGCCGGGATCAAGGCGCTGCTGGACGGCGGCACTGGCGCCGACCCGCTCGGCCCCCTCGCCAAGCCCGACACCGTGATCGCCTCGGGCGAGTCCCAGTCTGGGAGCCGGCTCAGCACCTACTACAACAAGGTCCAGCCGCTGCACGAGATCATCGACGCGTTCCTGCTCACGGTCTCCTCCAGCCCGGTCCGCGACGACGGCACCGTGCCCGTGATCCGCGTCCTCAGCGAGAC
>DATFLZ010000072.1:0-3654 GCA_035267205.1 Solirubrobacterales bacterium
CTACCGGCCGTTCGAGGGCGGGCGCAGCGTCTACGTGATCGAGGCGGCCGACGCGATGGCGGAGGAGAGCCAGAACGCCCTGCTGAAGACGCTCGAGGAGCCGCCTCCCTACGCGCATCTGCTGCTGATCAGCTCCGAGCCCGATGGGCTGCTCGAGACGGTGCGGAGTCGCTGCGCCCGGGTCCCGTTCGCGCCGCTGCCGCGCCCCGTCGTCGAGGCCCGCCTGGCCGCGGAGCTGGGCGTCGAGCCGGCGAGCGCCGCCGCGCTGGCCGCGCTGGCGGACGGCGACCTCGAGCTGGCGCGCTTTCTCGGCAGGGAGCATGGATCGCGGCTCCGGGAACTGACCGAGGCGTGCTGCCGGGCGGCGCGCGGCGGTGACCTGGCGGCCCGTCCCTGGACGGAGGTGCTGGAGATCGCCGAGCAGGTCGGCAAGGGGGAGGGCGAGGCGATCACCGCCGCGGCCGCGGCCCGGGCGGAGGAGTTCGGCAAGGGCCGCGATGCGGACCGGGTCAAGCGGGACGGGGCCGACGCCGCCAAGCGGGCTGAGCGGCGCACGCGGACGGCGTCGATCGACGTCGCCCTGGCCCTCGTGGTCGCGTGGTTCACCGACCTCGCCGCCTGCGCCGACGGGGCGCCCGAGCTGGTCCGCAACAGCGACCGCCGGGAGCTCCTCAGCGCCGACGCGGAGGGGGTCGACCCCGCCGTCGCGCGTTCGGTCGCCGAGCACGCGATGGAGGTTCGGCGGCGCCTGCAGGTCAACGTCAAGGAGGAGCTGGCCCTGGAATCCCTGTTCCACCGGGCCTCGGCAGCGCTTGGCGACAGGTGACGCGTGCTCTAAAAAGGGTGCGATAGATGTCGCGCCTGAGCCCGCCAGATCTTCCCTCGACCGCTGAGCACCCGGCGATCCAGCCGGCCACTACCCGACGTCCCTTCGGCGTCCGGCTCTGGCTCGCGCTCATGTTCGCGGCGATCGGCACCCTGACCGGCACCTCCGTATACCTCTTCGTCTCCGAGTCCTCCGAGAGCGCGGCGGAGGAGCGGGCGGCCGACATCGCCCAGGGCCGGGCGCTCGACCTGGCGCGGGATCTCGGCTCGGCGCCCGAGGGGAACAGCGGCCGGGTCGTGGCCCGCTACCGCAGCGAGTCGTTCGCCGCGTGGGTGTTCGGCGAGAACGGAAACCTGAAGACCGAGGAGATCGTTCCGGCGGCGGGCGGCGTCGCCCTCGATCAGGTTCCCGGCCGGGATGGGGCCGTGGAGACGGCGCTCAACGGCCGCAGCTTCCTCGCCGAGCTCGAGGACGGCACCGTGGTCGTGGCGCTGCCGATCTTCCGCGATGACGTCATGGGCGCCGACGGGGCGGTCCTGGTCCAGGCCGAGCGACCCCGCGAGGTCGAGGAGGCCCTGGGCGCGCTCCGCGGTGAGCGGCTCACCGGCCTCGGGATCGCGGTGCTGGTCGCGGCGATCATCGGCTTTCTCGTCGCCAGCCTGATCACCACCAGGGTCAAGCGGCTCGCCGCGGCGTCGGAGCGGATCGCGCAGGGAGACCTCTCCGAGCCGCTGCACCCGCGCGGCCGGGACGAGATCGGCGACCTCGGCCGGGCGCTCGATTCGATGCGCGTGGCCCTGGCCGAGAGCTTCGACGCGCTCTCCTCGGAGCGCGACCGCCTGTCCGCGATCTTCGTCTCGCTGGAGGACGCGGTGATCGTCGTCGGCTCCGACGGAGACGTGCGCTTCGCGAACCCCGCGGGGGCCGAGTACATCACCTCCGACGGCAAGCCGGCCGAGGAGCTGCGGCCCTGGGTCCGGCGGGCGAGTCACCGGGGCACGATCGAGAACGATCACGTCTCCGCCGGCGAGCGCACCGTCGGGATCAGCGCCCGCCACCTTCCCGCCGAGAGCGCGGTGCTGATCGTCGTCCGCGATCGCACCGAGGAGCTGCGGCGGGACGAGGCCGAGCGCGAGTTCGTCTCCAACGCCGCCCACGAGCTGCGGAACCCGATCGCCGGCATGTCGGGCGCGATCGAGGTCCTCCGCTCGGGCGCCAAGGACGACCCGGAGGCGCGTGATCACTTCCTCGAGCGGCTCTCGAACGACGTGGACCGGGTCAGCCGCCTGACCAAGTCGCTGCTGACGCTGGCGCGGATGGAGGCGATCGGCGAGGGCGAGGCCGATGTCGTGAGCGTCGACATGGTCATGCGGGACTCCTCGACGACCGCCGAGCCCCCCGAGGGCCTGACCCTGCTCGTCGACGGTGGCGAGGAGCTCGTCGCCCAGGCCGACCCGGTGCTCCTGCGCCAGGTGGTCATCGGCTTGCTAACGAACGCTTACAAACACACGCCGCCACCCGGCACGGTTACCCTCCGCGCCTACCGTGAAGATGAGGAGATCGTGATCGAAGTCCAAGACACAGGTGGGGGCATTCCCGCCGAGGAACGCGATCGCGTCTTCGAGCGGTTCTATCGTGGTAGCGGATCGCTTGAGCGCGAGGGCTTCGGTCTCGGGCTGGCGATCGCAAAGAGAATGATCGACGTGATGGGTGGCGAGATAACTGTGGAATCCGAGGAGGGTCGCGGCAGCAAGTTCACGATCCGTCTCAAGGAAGCCCAGCCGTCGCCCGCCCC
Source organism: Solirubrobacterales bacterium (assembly GCA_035267205.1). Lineage (GTDB taxonomy): Bacteria > Actinomycetota > Thermoleophilia > Solirubrobacterales > 70-9 > CAXMST01. The sequence goes on from DATFLZ010000072.1 coordinate 2,622, forward strand.
GGTGGCATGAGGAGGCCGAGTTGAGCAGCGGGAAGATCCTGGTCGCCGACGACGAGCCGTCGGTACGCGAGTCGGTCGGCTACGCCCTCCAGCAGGAGGGCTTTGAGGTCACGATCGCCACCGACGGCGACGACGCCGACACCAAGCTCGGCCCCGAGATCGACTACGACCTGCTCGTGCTCGACATCATGATGCCGGGCAAGAGCGGGCTCGACCTCTGCCGCGACATCCGCGGCCGCAGCCCCGTGCCGATCATCCTGCTCACCGCCAAGGACGCCGAGGTCGACAAGGTCGTCGGCCTCGAGGTCGGCGCCGACGACTACGTGACCAAGCCCTTCAGCGTGCGGGAGCTGCTCGGCCGCGTCCGCGCCCAGCTCCGCCGCCGCGAGCTCGACCGCGGCACCGGCGGCGCGCCCGAAGGTGGCGATGCCGGCAAGAGCATCGACGCCGGCGACGTGACCATCGACCTCGCCCGCCACCTGGTCACCGTCCGCGGCGAGCCCGTCAACCTCACCCGCTCCGAGTTCCAGGTCCTCCGCCTGCTCGCCGAGAACCCCGGCCAGGTCTTCTCCCGCCTCGAGATCATGGAGGAGCTCTGGCAGTCCGAGTTCAGCGGCGACGTCCGCGCCTGCGACGTCCACATCTCCAACCTTCGCCAGAAGATCGAGAGCGACCCGCAGGACCCCGAGCTCGTGCTCACGGTCCGCGGCGTCGGCTACAAGCTGATCGAACCGGAGTAGCGGGGCCGAGGGCTCGGGCGGCTGAGGGTTCCGGCCGCGTGGCGGGACTTCTTGCATAGAGGGCACGCATTTGTTGCGTTTTGCGCGCCACGCGTGCGTCATCTTCGGCCACGCTGGGGGTCGTGGGATCGAGACGCAACAAAGGTTCGGCTGGAGGTGAGAAACGTGACGCCTCGACGCTGGACGATCGAATCGCCGGGCTTGCCGGGCGCCAGAAGGGCCGAATCGCTACCCGCCAGCTACGAGCGCTCGGCCTCAGCGCTCAGGGCATCTCCCACCGCGTAAGGATCGGT
>DATFLZ010000073.1:0-9680 GCA_035267205.1 Solirubrobacterales bacterium
CGCCGAAGGAGCTCAACTTCTTTATCGCCGAGCGCAACTGGGGGAGGGGCCTCGAGTGGTATTCGCGCCATTTCGATCCGAGCGCTCGCTGCCGCGGCGAGGCCTCGCCGAACTACACGGCGTTTCCCCAGCACATGGGCGTACCCGAGCGGATGGCCGAGGTCGTACCGAAGGCCAAGCTGATCTACATCGTTCGGGACCCACTCGAGCGGATCGCGGCCCACTGGGTCCACAACTATGCGAAGCGGCGCGAGAAGGGCAGCCTGCGGGAGACGCTGCTGCACCCGAACACGTCGTACGTCGCGCGCAGCAAGTACTTCACCCAGCTTCAGCGGTTCCTCGAGCACTACGACCGCGAGCAGGTGATGGTGATCGAGAACGGCGACCTGCGCGACGACCGCGCGGCCACGCTGAAGCGGGTCTTCGAGTTCGCCGGGATCGATGCCTCCTTCGAGCATCCGAAGTTCGAGCAGGTGCGGCACTCGACCTCACGAAAGAAGCGCGCCACCAAGATGGGGATGCGCGTTCAGAGGCTGAGCCGCTCGCGGACGGGTCGGCGGATTCCGAGGCGTGCCTGGCTCGCCCTGGATCTCGCCCTCCCGCTCGCGAAGCCGATCTCGAAGCCACCGATGGACGAGCTCCGGGACGCGCTCGGGGATGAGGTGATCGACGTGCTGCACGAGGACGCCGAGCGGCTACGGGAGTTCACCGGACGCGACCTGGCCAACTGGTCCGTGTGAGCAGCGGGGACGCCGGCGCCGGGGCAGCGCCCGCCGGGGGCACGGGGGCGGCGCTCGGGACTCAGGTCCTCAGATACTCCGGCATCCACACCGTGGGTGTCGTCGTCTCGAACGTCCTCACGTTCGCGTCGATCATCCTCGTCGCGAACTTCATCGATCCGAGCGCGTTCGGACAGCTCGGCCTGCTGCTGTTCCTCTCGGGGCTGATGACCCTGCTGTTCACGGTCGCCTCGAAGCAGGGGACGATGAAGCGGACCTTCGGCGGCGACGACGACGATGACGACGACGATGACGACGACGAGCTCTCCACGACGCCGCGCCGGACGCTTGGCACCGGGCTGATCCTGATCACCCTCGTCTCGGTGCTGGGCACGCTCGCAACCGTGGCGCTCGCCGAGCCCATCTCCGACGGCCTGCTCGGCGAGGAGTCGTCGCACAGCCTCGTGATCTGGGCCGCGATCGCCGGCGGGACCGGCGCCGTCTACCGCGTGGCCTCGATCACGATCTGGCTCGAACGGCGGCCCTATCCCTATATCGCGGTCGAGGCATCGCGCCCGGTCTTCTCCCTGCTCGCGATCGTGCCGCTGCTGATCGCGGGTGCCGGGCTCGAGGGGGCGATCGCGGGAACGGCCCTGGGCAGCGCGCTGGCGACAGTGTTCGCGCTGATCCTGCTGCGGGGCTCGTGGGAGTGGGTGTTCGATCCCCGCGAGGCGATCGCGATCTATCGCAAGGGCGCGATCCGCGTGCCCCTGGTCCTGTCGATGTGGATCGTCGGCTACGCCGACATCTTCATCCTCTCTCGATTCGTCTCCGACGCCGACCTCGGCACCTACACGCTCGCGTCCCGGGCGGGCTTTCTGGCGGCCTTCCTGCCCGCGGGCTACCGAAAGGCGTTACGCCCGCTACAGAAGACGACCACGTTCCGCGCCGTGGAGGACGAGTACGGCGTGGGTAACGCCCGCGGGACGCAGTTCGGCTACTTCGTACTGATGCTGAGCGGTGTGATGGTGGCGATCACCGTCTTCGCCAACGTCCTGGTCCGGGTCGCGCCCTCCTCCTACGCGGACGCGGCCCCCCTGATCCCGCTGCTCGCGCTCGGCCTCAGTGCTCCGACCGCCTACCGGATGCTGAACAAGTCCGTGAAGTACGCCGACAAGCGGATCCCGTTCATCGCCGGTGCCGTCGTCGCCGCGCTGCTGTTCATCGGGCTCGCCGTGCTGCTGATCCCCGAGGTCGGCCCGGAGGGCGCGCCGCTGGCCATGATGGGCGCCTTCATCCCCCCGGCGATGTTCATCTTCTGGCGCTCGCAGCGGGGGCGTTCCCCGATCGAGCTGCCATGGCGGTCGATGCTGACCGCCGCCGGGCTCGCCGTGGTGATCGCCTACCTGCATTCGCTGCTCGACATCGGCGGGCTGATCCCGCAGGTAGTGATCGGTGTCTTCGCCGTTTCCCTGTGGGCGGTGCTCGCGCTGGCCATGGGCGCTGTGCCCAGCTACCACCGAGCGCCGCTGATCGAGATCGCGCGCGGGCTGATCGGGAGGAGCCTCTCGGCGCGGTTCGATCCTGCGCTTGGGCTCAGCGCGATCCCGCGGCCCGAGCGCCGTGCGCTGCGCCGCGCGATCCTCGGCCGCAAGGCCGCTCCGGAGGCGACGCGCGGCCTGGTCGAGGTCGGCGAGGGCGACGAGGCGCGGTTGCTGGTGGAGATCCTGCGGCGCGTCGCGGTTGAGGGCGGGACCCCAGGCCTGCCGGACGACTACGACTCGACCGCTTCGCCCGAGCGCGATCAGGGCATCGGTGAGTTCCTGTTCGACCCGGGGCCGATCGCCGGGCGGGATCAGATCGGGAAGCGATTGATCGGTGACGGTGTCGCCCAGGCGTACGACCTGCACACGCTCGAGGACACGATCACGAAGCTGCGGGCCACTCCGCGCGCAATCTGGAAGAGCCCGGACGGCTCAGGCGGCCCAGGCTAGCGACCGCTTGCTTCGGCTCAGTCGTCGCTGCGACGGATGACGATCTGGTCCGCCTCGACCGAGACCTCGACCTTGCGGTGGCCGGCCCAGTGCTCTGAGTAGACGGGGTCGTCCTTCACCGAAGCATCGAGCCAGAGCCCGTATCCGTCGTCCTTGCCGTGATCGAAGGTGGCCTCGAGCTTGCGCTTGCGGCCTCGTCCCCGGCCTCCGCGCCGGCGGCGGCGCCGGCGACCCCCGCCCTCACCGGAGCGGGATCCGTCGCGATCGTCGCGATCGTCGCGATCGTCCTCGTCGTCGGAGTCGTCGTCGGAGTCCTCGTCCTCGTCCTCTTCCTCGTCGTCGGAGTCGTCGTCCTCGAGCGTGGCCGCCTCGACCTCCGCCTCGATCTCGTCCCGGAGATCGTCGTCGCCGTCGGCCTCGTCATCGGGGGCGAGCCCGTGGCGTCGGCGGAAGTCACGGAGCTCGGCTGCGGGAACTTCGAGCTGGTGTGCGATCCAGGCGTCCGTGCGGCCCTCGCGGACCCAGGCGCGAATCTGATTCAGTTGTGCGCGTAGCGATCTACCTGCCATATGCGGAGCGCCACACTACCAGCGGGCGGCCCTCCGGCTGCGTCTGACCTCATGTGGGTTCGGCTGGGTCCGGCCCCTGCCGAGACGGAAGGATCGCTCCGCTCCAATCAACCCGCCCGGGGATGTGGACGGCTGCGGTAGTCTGGCGCCCTGCCGGGGTGAGTCTGATCCCCCGGATGCGAATCATGCGGGAAGCGTGGTCGCAAGCCGTCCAGAAGGGTCCAGAACTTGCTCGTACTGACCAGGAAGACCAACCAGAGCATCATGATCGGTGACGATGTCGAGGTCTCGATCCTCTCGGTCGCGGGAGACAAGGTCCGGATCGGGATCGCCGCGCCTCGCGACATCAGGGTGTTTCGCAAGGAGGTCTACGTCTCGCGGCAGGACGCTGCGACCGACGGGGTCACGTCAACCGGCGGCGGGGAGTAGTCCGGGGCGCTCAGCCGCCGACCAGCCAGGCGAGCACCTCGAACATCACGATCACGACGACCACCGTGGTCGTCGTGAGCGCCACGGCGAGCACGCTGAACCGGACCTTGCCGCTGCGCTCGGCCCGCTCGACCTTGCGCACTCGCGAGCGGGTCGCGGCGCGTTTGCGGAGCTTGTCGCGGCGGTCCTGCTCGAGCCGCTGCTCGCGCTCGAACGCCTCCTCGAACTGCTCGTGGCTGAGATGTCGTCGACTCAGGGAGTCGGGGGCCTCGGTAGCCATCAGCGTTAGTTTACCCCGCGCTCACAAAACGGTTACGCACGTCGGCCGCGCTGATCAGCATGCGGACCACAGCCCACGGCCTGCGCCTCCAGCCTCGGATTCCAACCTTGCGAGGCGCTCTGCCTCGGCGGTGTTCGGCTCGATCTCCAGGGTCCGGGCATAGCCACCCCGGATCAGCTCCGCGTTGACGAACGTACCGCCGACGTAGACATAGGCGAGCAGCCTCCCGAACCGGTCGCGCAGTTCCCGGTCGAACTCGAGCCGCACGGTCTCGCCCTCGACCAGCCCCTTGTTGAAGCTCGATGCCTGGGGCCCGAAGCAGTCGACCGGGGCCCCCGGCTGGACGGTCTCGGGCGTGTCGACGCCGATGTAGCGGACGCGCTCGTCGCGTCCATTCACGTTGACGGCGATCGTGTCCCCGTCGACGACCCGGACCACCTCGGCGCGGGCACCATCGGGCAACTCGGCCTCCGCCGGGGGGCTCCCGGCCGGACCGTCTGGGTTCGAGCCTCGATCGCGCGCATCGGTCAGCAGCACGACGACGAGGATGATCAGCAGGCCGGCCAGGCCGGGCCCGCTCCGGCGCCCGAGCCTCACCGGCCGCGCGCCGCGTTCGTCCTCACGCCCCCGCCGCCGGCTCGGCTACGGGACGCGGGAGACGTGGGAGAGCATGATCTCCTTGATCTTCCCGATGATCTCCAGCGCCTCGCTCCACTCGCGCTGCCAGACGTTCCGGCCGTAGATCACGCCCGAGCCGCCGGCCTCCATCACGTAGCGCGTCTGCTGGAGCAGCTGGTCGTCGTCGATCTTCGAGCCGCCGGAGAGCACCACGAGCGAGCGGCCGGCCGAGGCCACGCAGTGATCGATCGCCTCCTCGGTCGTGTGGCTGCCCTCGTTGTAGGGGGCGGGGGAGTCCTTGTCCTTCTCCGGATCGATCTTGGGGAGGTTGAGCTTGACCACGTCGGCGCCCATCTCCATCGCCATCCGGGCGGCGTAGTCGATCGCGTAGAAGGAGACGTGCCCGCCCTTCTTGTCGATCGCCTCTCCGCGGGGGTAGGCCCAGACGATCAGCGGCATCCCGTAGCGGTCGCAGTCCTCCCGCACGCCGCGAAGCTGATGGAGGTCCTCGTCCTGCCGCGGCGAGCCGAGGTACATCGTGTATCCGACCGCGTCGGCGCCGAGCCGGACCGCGTCCTCGACGGAGGCGTTCGTCGTCGACAGGGCCCGGTCCGAGGGCGGGACGTCGGTCTTGCCGTTGACCTTGAGGATCAGCGGCACCGCGCCCGCATAGTCCGGGTAGTACTTCTCGGCCAGCCCGATCTGGCAGGCGAGCGCCGAGTAGCCGGCCTCCGCGGCAAGCTTGAACTGATACTCGGGATCCTTGGAGGCGGGGTTCGGGAAGAAGTCGCGCGGGCCGTGCTCGATTCCCTGGTCGATCGGCAGCAGCAGCAGCGTCCCGTTGCCCGGGCCGAACTCGAACAGAAGGCGATGCAGCCGGGCGCGTTTGCCGGGCGGCAGGACCTCGAGAAGTGACTTCTGCTCGGTGATGCTCTTGGCCTCCATCGTCGGGGTGCCTCCTTGTGGCTCTCGGTTGGCTGTAGCTGCGGCTCGTGCCGTGGCGGTGCGGTTTGGCAGCGCCCGGCGCGGGTAGTCCCTCTCGCGAGGGGGCGCGGCGGCAAGTGTATAGCGGCAATGGAGGTTAGGATCGGCCGCGCGCGTCGCCCTCCAGGCGCCCAGCAAGGAACCCACATGCTCGAGCACAAGTTCAACGGGACCGCCTTTACGGTCGGAATCGAAGAGGAGCTGATGCTGCTCGATCCCGATTCCCTCGACCTCGCGCACGGGATCGGTGCGGTGCTCCCGGCGATCCCTGCCGACTACGAGGGGCAGGTCAAGACCGAGCTGTTCCAGTCGGTCCTGGAGATCGCCACGCTGCCCTGCGCCGACCTCGCCGAGGCGGGCGAGCAGCTGCGTGAGCTGCGCTCGATGGTCGCGTCGGTCGCTGCCGACCATGGGATGCTGCTCGGCGCCGCGGGGACCCACCCGTTCGCACTCTGCGACGACCAGCGGATCGTCGAGAAGGAGCGCTATCTGGAGCTCGCCGACGAGCTCGGATTCATCGCCGAGCGCGAGCTGATCTTCGGCACCCACGTCCATATCGGCCTCGACGCGCCCGACAAGGCGATCTACGTCGCCGACGGTATCCGCCGCTATCTGCCGCTGATGCTGGCCCTGTCCGCCAACTCCCCGTTCTGGGAGGGGCGCGACACCGGGATGCAGTCCGCACGGACCCCGGTATTTCGCGCGTTTCCACGGGTCGGAGTCCCCCCGCACTACGGGACCTGGGAGATCTTCTCGGGCCGGGTCGAGCAGATGACGCGGTCCGGTGCGATCGATGACTACACCTACCTGTGGTGGGACGTCCGCCCCCATCCGAACCTCGGAACGGTCGAGACGCGGATCTTCGACCAGGCCAACAGCCTCGACGACACGCTGGCGTTCGCAGCCCTGACGCAGTCCCTCGCGCACAGGCTCTCCCGCATCTACGCCAACGGCGAGCCCCTGTTCGAGGTCTTCTGGGAGATCATTGATGACAACAAGGTGCGGGCCGCGCTGCGCGGCCTGGAGGGCAGGTTGCTTGACCTCAGCGAGGGCGCCCACGTGCCCGCGACCGAGCTCGCCGCGCGACTGCTGGACGAGCTCCGGCCGAGCGCGGTCGAGCTGGGCTGCGAGGCGCAGCTGGAGCGGATCGCCGGCATTGCCGAGGGTGGCACCGGGGCCACACGGCAACTGGCCCTCGCCGCGGAGCTCGATGGCGATCTGCGCGAGCTGGTCCGCCGCGCGGTAGTGATCGGCGCTTGAGCGCGCGGGTATCCTCGTAGCGGTGTCGTCGCCTGAGTTGAGCGTGGTCTGCAAGAGCTGTGGCTCGGAGGTGAGCCCGTACGTGACCGAGTGCCCGTACTGCGGCCACCGCCTCCGGAAACGAGCGCCACGGCTCGAGCGGGAGGGGGACGAGATCAAGGTCCGGGAGGGCCGCCGCGAGCGTCGCCGCCGGCTCAAGCGCGAAAAGCGGCTCGCGCGGGCCGCGGAGATGGACGAGGACGGGAAGCGCACGGGCCGGCGCCTGCTCTCACTTTCCGAGCTGGAGATCGGCGCGCTCCCGGTGGCGACGATCGGGGTGCTGGGCGTGTCCGCCGTCCTGATCGTTCTCCAGCGTGCGGTGCCGTGGAATGCCTTCGAGGTCGGGGCGATCGCCGGGCCCATCGGGGACGAGTTCTGGCGCTATCTCGCGGCTCCGTTCGTCTACGAGGACATGGGTGCCTTTCTCGTCACCGGCGGCGCCATCGCGATCTTCGGCACCGCGGTCGAGCGCCGGATCGGGAGCGTTGCGACGCTGACGCTGATTCTCGTATGCGGCGCCGGCGGCTTCTTGATCGCCGACGCGATCGCCGGGCTCGGGCTGGATGACTTCTTCGTCGCCGCCGGTGGGAACGGCATCGCGCTGGGCCTGCTCGCGGCCTGGCTGATGCTGTGGCGCGCGGAGGCGGAGACCACGTTCTCCGAGCCGCTTGACGTGATTGGCGTGACCGTGATCGCCGTGGTGCTGCTCGTCCTGCCCCTCGTCGAGGTGACGGCCGACCCGATTGCCGGACTCGCGGGCGGGGCACTCGGCCTGCTGCTCGGGAAGATGGCGGCCGGGCGAGTCGCGAGTGGGGCCGGCTGAGCGAGGAGCCCGGCGGCGGGACCACTACTCTGAGCCCGATGGCCGATCGCCCGACCAGAACCGATTCCGGCTGGGAGCCCCGCTGCCACAGCGGTTTCGTCAGGTTCCTCGAAGCGATCGCCGAGGGCTCGAAGGGGGCCTCGCTGATCGAGCGGGAAGGCGTGGTTGCCAGCGTCGCACCGGGGAGCCCGGAGCGCTCGCTGTTCAACTCGGTCGTCTACGAGAGTCGGCTCGCCCTGCGCGACTCCCTCGCCGAGATCCGCGAGACCTATGACGCGGCGGGGGTCAATGCCTGGACGGTCTGGGTCCCGGAGGCGGACGCGCAGGAGACGGGTCCCTGGCTCGCCGAGCGCGGGCATCGTCTCGACGGCCGGCCCCGGGCGATGCTTCTCGACCTCGGCGACGTCCCCGACCCGGAAGAGGGCCTCGACTTCACCCGCTCCCTCGAGTGGCCGGTGCTCTGTGCGGTGAACGATGCGGCGTACGGCTATGACGAGGGAAGCTTTGAGGCCGGGCTCGGAAGGCGCCCCGATCAGTCCTTCCGCGCCTATGGCGCGCGCCACAATGGCTGGGTCGCCGGTGTGCTCGCGTCGTTGCTCCACGACGGGGCGTGTGAGATCACCGCGGTGGCGACCCTCCCGGAGGCACGGGGAAACGGGATCGCCGGACGCCTCCTGCACCGGGCCCTGGCCGATGCTCGCGAGAAGGGCTGCGAGATCTCCACGCTGCAGGCGAGTGAGATGGGGAAGTCGGTCTACGAGCGACTCGGATACCGCGACCGGGGCGAGCTGCAGATGTGGGAGCACCGGGTGTTCCCCTCGTGATCGCCGAGCCCGACGCGCGGTCGGCCAGCGTCTAGATTTCCCAGCCGTGTCCGCCCCCTACTCCAAGCAGGAGCTGATCGACGCCGTCGAGGCGCTCGCTGACGCCGAGCGCTTCCGCGAGGCGGAGGAACTGGTCGCGGCAGCCGCTCCGGCCCTGCAGTCGGTGCTCGCGGAGGCGCTCGCCTCGGGCGGCTGGTTCGAGGACTCCCATCAGGGCGCGATCCTCGAGGCGGCGAGCAAGCCCGACAGCGAGGAGCGGATCGCCGCGGTCAGGACCCTGCTCGCGGAGGAGAGCCGGATCACGATGATGATCGGAGTCGCGGTCGGCTGGACGCTGGCCGGCGAGCTCGAGAAAACGACCCAACCAAGGAGAGAGGATCAATGACCGACATACGCTTTCTGGGCCACTCATGCTTCGAGCTGAGCGATGGTGAGTCGCGGGTACTGATCGACCCGTTCCTGAAGCCGAACAACCCGGTCGCCACCGTGACCGGCGAGGAGGTCGACCCGACCACCATCCTGATCACCCACGGGCACGTCGACCACCTGGCTGACGCAGTCGGCATCGCAAAGCGAACAGGGGCGACGTGCGCCGCGATCGTCGAGCTTGCCAACTGGCTTGGCGAGCAGGGCGTCGAGGACGTGCTCGACCCGAACCTGGGCGGAACGGTCCGCTTCGACTGGGGCGCGGCGAAGCTCGTCCAGGCCTGGCACACCAGCACGATGCCCGGCCACGATGAGAAGCCGTTCAGCGCCGAGCACGGCACGGCGATCGGTACCGCGGCCGGCTGGGTGGTCGACATCGGGGGCAAGACCGTCTACCACCTCGGTGATACGGCGCTGTTCGGGGATCTCAAGCTGATCGCCGAGCGAACGCCGGTGGACGTCGCCCTGATCCCGGTCGGCGGGCACTACACGATGGATCGCCACGACGCGGTGGTCGCCGCCGAGCTGATCGGCGCTTCGACCGTGGTCCCGATGCACCACTCGACGTTTCCCCCGATCGAGACCGATCTCGAGGCGTTCAAGGCAGACGTCGAGTCGCAGACGAGCAGCGAGGTCGCGCTGCTCCAGCCGGGGGAGACCTTCAGCGTCTAGAGGGTGATCAGCCCGCGGGGGGCGTGGTCGCCGGAACGCCTCC
>DATFLZ010000074.1:0-2386 GCA_035267205.1 Solirubrobacterales bacterium
ACTCGGGGTTGTCGGCCGAGCACTTCTTCAGGCCCCGGAATGCGAAGTCGCGTTCGGCCGCGACGTCCTCGACCTCGGTGAGCATGTTGTGGATGACCTTGTGGGCGGTCGCGGTCACGCCGACGCGCATGCCCGCCTGGAGCAGGTCGACGATCGCGCGGGCGCCCGCGTAGGTCTTGCCCGACCCGGGCGGGCCCTGGACGAAGAGGTAGCCGCCGTCAAGGCCGAGCGCGGCCTCGCCCACCTCGCTCCCGCGCGGGGCGGGCGGGTCGCGGCGCAGGATTCGCAGTGCTGCCGAGTAGCGCCCGTCTTCGCCCGCCGTCAGCGCCTCGGCCAGCCGCCGCAGCGCCGCCCGCTGCTGCTGAGCGCCGATCGGGCCGGGCGGGATCAGGGCCTCGGGGAGCGGCCGCACGCCCAGCGTCACCCCCCGCTTCAGGTCGAGCCAGCCCCCGTCGGCGTCGAGCGCCACCACCGTGCCCGGGTTCTTGCCGTCGCGAGGGTCCAGAACCTTGGAGCGGGTGCGCAGCTTCGTCTCTTGGGGCGGGAAGCGGAGGCGCTCGACCACCGATTGCTTCTCCTGTCGGGCCGGGGTCGAGCCATCGGGGGAGAGTCGGTCGACGCAGTCGGGGTCGTCGACGAGGTCGCCGGGCTCAGCCTCCATCCGCGCGAACATCGCCCAGTAGACGGGGCGGTCCTCGCGCCGGTGGTACTCGAGCAGGCTCGCCATCAGCGCCCGCGCCCGCTGCTCCGGGTCACGATCGGCCGTATCGTCGGGAATGCCCTCCATCAACCGCTCCCAGAGGGCGCGATTCTCGGCAAGCAGCTCCTCGACCTCCTCACTGCGCTCCCGGGGCTCCGGCTCGAACCAGGTGAGGAACCGCGCCTGCTCGCTGCCCTCGAAGCGGCGCTCGGCCTCCTCGCGCCGCTCCAGCAGCCAGTCGCGCAGCTTCAGGGTGGAGAGGCAGTCGTCGTGGTTGTAGGCGGCTATGTCGTCGAGGATCGCCTCCTCGCCCCGCTCCAGCCACTGCTCGAACATCACGATCGAGTCGCCGCCGTCGCTGACCGCGGTGTCGCGCTGCTCCATGTAGAAGGCCTCGACCTTCTTGATCGAGTAGCTGGGCTGGGAGATCAGCATCGACTCCTTGACGACCTTGTAGAGGTCGACGAAGACCTCCTCGCGCAGCAGCTGGTCGAGCTCCTCCTCGCGCGTGCCGTGGGCGCCGGCGAGGCGCTTCAGCGCGGTCACCTCGTAGGAGGCGTAGTGGTAGACGTGGAGGTCGGGGAAGCGCCGGCGCCGCTCGCCGACGAGGTCGATGAACTCCTCCAGGGCGGCCTTCTCCTCGCCGCGGTCGCGTCCCCAGATCGGGGTGAACCGCGGCTCGCCGTCCTCGACGGTGACGAGGCCGAACAGGTACTCGAGGCCCTCGTTGTCGAAGAACGGGTCCCCCTCCATGTCGAAGAAGACGTCGCCGGGCGCCGGCCTGGGCAGGCGGGCGAACCCCCTCCCCTCCTCCGGGTCGCGCAGCTGGTAGCTGTGCTCGCTGCTCTGGCGCGCCGCGAGCTGCAGCGCGGCCTGCGAGCGCAGGCGCTCCAGGACGCCGGGGTCGATTCCCTCGACCGCGGGGCGATCGGCGCCGCCCAGCGCCGCCAGGGTGTCGACTCCCGACTCGACCAGCAGCCCCCGCTGGCGGCGGTTGATGTTGGCGACGAGGCTGAGGTGGTCGTCGGCTAGGCGGCGCGCATCGCAGTGGGCGCGCCAGCGGCAGACCTTGCAGTGGTCGACCGGCTCGGGGTAGGTGTCGGGCAACCCGTCGGAGAGGGCGGCCAGGAAGGCGCCGCGGACGTGGCGGAAGTAGGCGGAGAACTCGGCGAGGCGGAAGGAGTGCTCCTCGCCGTCGCCGAGGATGACGTGGATGTGCTCCGGCTCGGCGCCCTGCACGGCCGCCAGCAGCTCGCTGTAGAAGCAGAGCTGGACGATGAAGTAGGGCTTGGCGCGGCGGGCGAGCTTGGTGTCGGCGACCTCGTAGCTGTGGTCGCCGAGGTCGGAGGGGCGGTCGACGCGAAAGAGGAAGTCGGCGTGGCCGCGCAGCCCGTCGCGCAGGAAGGTCGCCTGGTAGATCACCTCGGCGCCGGCGCGCATCGCCTCCTCGGTGCGCCGGGCCGCGTCGAGCAGGGCGGCGTGCGAGCCGTCCCCCTGGGCGATCTCGACGACCTCCCTGCCCTCGGCCTTGAGCGAAGCGAGGTAGCGGTCCTCGTACTCGTCGCCCTTGCGGGCCAGCAGCTCGGCGTCGGCCCCGCGCTCGAGCTCGACCTTCAGCTCCCCCCGCGCCCGCGCCAGGTCGAGCGTCGTCAGATGCGCACAGGCAAGATGGTTGTTGAGATCGCT
>DATFLZ010000075.1:0-14613 GCA_035267205.1 Solirubrobacterales bacterium
ACCGAGGCGAGGGCGAGCGACGCGATCGAGCGGATGGTGGTCGGCACGGCCGCCTATCTCCCGCCGGAGCAGGCGATCGGCCGGCGCACCGACGAGCGCGCGGACCTCTACTCGCTCGGAGCGCTGCTTTACGAGATGCTCGTCGGGGAGCCCCCGTTCCCGGGGGATGACCCGGTGAGCATCATCAGCCGCCACCTGAGCGCCGAGCCGGTGCCACCGTCGACGCATCGGCCCGAGATCCCCGCCGCCGTCGACCGCGTCGTCGGACGCCTGCTGGCGAAGTCCCCGGACGATCGCCCGGGTAGCGCGGCGGAGCTGTTCGACGAGCTCGGCCGGATCGATCTGACGGAGGAGGGCAGCCCGGACCCCGAGGGCGCGCCCACGAACCCGCTCGACGCGCTCGCCGCCGGCCTCTTCGTGGGCCGGGATGCGGAGTTCGGCGACGTTCGCGACCTGCTCGACGGCGCCCTCGGCGGCCACGGCGGGGTCGCGCTGATCGAGGGGGAGCCGGGGATCGGCAAGACGCGCATGGTCGAAGAGGCGATCACGTACGCACGGGTCAGGGGGGCCGTGACGCTTTCCAGCTCCTGCCACGAGGCCGAGGCGACCCCACCGTTCTGGCCGTTCGCGGAGGGGATTCGCGGGTACGTCCGCGACGTCGATCCGGTCGGCCTCGCTTGGCAGCTCGGCGCGGATGGACCGGAGCTCGCCCGGCTCGTCCCCGAGCTCCGCGAGCTCGTTCCGTCGATCGCCGAGCCTGCGCCGCTCGAGGGGGACGAGTCCCGCTTCCGGTTCTTCGAGGCGGTCAGCAGCTTCCTGGTCGGGGTCGCGCGCTCCAAGCCTCTGGTCTTCGCGATCGACGATCTCCACTGGGCGGACAGCTCGTCGCTGGAGCTGCTGCGCTTCCTCGGACACCGGACGTCGGGCGCACCGATGCTCTTGGTCTGCGCCTACCGCGAGGAGGAGGCGAGCGCGCGCGGGCCGACTCGCCGGGCGATCGCCGATCTCGACGAGCTTCCTCGCCGCCGCCGGATTCCGCTCCGGGGCCTCGGCCCCGATGCGATTCGGCGCTTCGTTGAGTTGAGCACCGGCTCGGAGCCGGGGGACGAGCTCGTGGCCGAGATCAGCGAGCAGACCGGGGGCAACCCCTTCTTCGTCGGCGAGGTCGTCCGCCTGCTGGCCCAGGAGCGAGCCGCGGGCGGGGGCGACCCGGGGCCTCCGGGGAGATCCGTTCCCCGGGGTGTCACGGACGCGGTCGCCCGGCGGATCGCCCGCCTGGACGACACTCAGACCGAGACCCTCGAGGTCGCTGCGGTCGCCGGACGGGAGTTCGAGCCGGACCTGATCGAGGCGGTGCTCGGGCGTCCCGTGGAGGACGATCTCGGGGCCGCGGTGGCGGCGCGGATCCTCGAGCGAGCGGGCTCCAGCGGCGACCGGCTGATCTTCGCGCACGCCGTGTTCCGCGAGGCGCTGTACGAGGGCCTCGGGACGAGCCGCCGTCGGGAGCTGCACGAGGCCGTCGCGCTCGCCTTGGAGCAGCGGTGCGGGACGGACACCGAGCCCTACGTCCAGGCGCTCGCCCACCATTTCGTCCGCGCCGGCGACTCGCACAGCGCCAAGGCCCTCGAGTTCGCTCTCGCGGCGGCCAGACAGGCCGCGGAACAGCTCGCCCACGCGGATGCCGCCGAGCACCTCGAGCGAGCGCTGGCGCTGCAACCGGATGAAGCCGGCGCGGCGCTCGGGCTGCGACTTCAACTCGCGCACGAGCTGATTCGTTCCGGCCGTTTCAACGACGCCCGCGAGCGGCTCATCGAGACCGCGGCGCGCGCTCGGGAGGCCGGTGACACCGAGGCGCTCACGTCGGCGGCGCTCGCGCTCGCGGAGCTGACCGAGACCGGAACCACGAACACCGAGCTCGTCGCCCTGATCGAGGAGGTGCTCGAGCGGCTGGGCGACTGCCCGCCGGCTCTGGAGGCGAGGCTGCGGGCGGCGCTCTCGGCCGAGCTCTACTGGGAGGGCGTGGAGGGCTCCTGTGAGACCGAGGGCCGCCGCGCGATCGAGCTCGCCTACGAGTCGGGTGACGATGCGGCCCTCGCGGAGGTGCTCGCGATCCGCCAGTTCCTCGATGTCGGCCGGCCCGGGACCCTGGAGATCAGGCTCGAGAACGCCCGCGAGATGGTCGCCGCCGCGCGGCGCGTCGGAGATCGCCGCAACGAGATTCGCGCGATCGCCTACCTGGTCGTCTCAGCTCTGCAGTCGGGGGACGTGGAGGCTGCGGACCGCGCACTCGATTCATACCGGCGGCTTGCGGGCGCGCTGGGAGAGCCCCGGCACCTGTGGCACGTGCCGATGATCGAGGCCTCGCGGGCGCTGATGGCAGGGAGGTTTGATGACGTCGAGGCGCTCTCCGCGGAGGCAGGCAGGCTCGGCGGGATCGCCGAGGAGCCGCTGGCAGTGCAGTTCCACACGGCTCAGCTCGGGATCCTCAGGACCCTGCAGGGAAGGGCGGAGGAGATGCTCCCGCGGGTCCGGCGCATGGTCGAGGCCTACCCCGCGATCCCGGCCTGGCGGCTGGCGCTGATCGGCTTCCTCGCGGAGGCGGACCGGCTCGACGAGGCGCGGATCGAGTACGAGCCGCTCGCGGCCCGGGGGTTCACGGGCCTTCCCCGCGACGCGAACTGGATGGTCGGCATGTGCAGGGTGGGTGATGCGGCGGCTCGCCTCGGCGACGAGCAGACCTGCGAGGGCCTGCTCGCCGAGCTTGAGCCGTTCGCCGGTCAGCTCGTGATCATCGGCCGGGCGGCAGGGTGCAACGGCCCCGTCGATCGCACGCTCGGGCTGATGGCGGCGGCGATCGGGGACCACGACCGGGCGGTCGGTCATCTGCGCGAGGCGGTCGCGATCTGCGAGCGAGTCGGTGACCGCCCGTTCAGGGCGGAGACGCGTGCACACCTCGGCCGCGTGCTGCTGTCCCGGGACGAGCAGGGGGACCGGGAGGACGCCTTCGATCAGCTCAGCCTGGCGCTCGACGACGCCCAGGAGCTCGGCATGCGCAAGGTCGTCGAGCGGGCGGTCCGGCTTCGGCTCGAGGCCCAGGGCGTAGCGGGCGTCGACGCCAACGCCTCGATCGACAGCGTCGCCCTCGCCGTCGCCGATGAGCGCCCGGACCTGCTCTCGTTCGCCTCGCCGGATGGCCGCGTGACGATCCTCTTCAGCGATATCGAGAACTCGACCCTGATGACCGAGCGCCTCGGGGACGAGCGCTGGATCGAGGTTCTGCGGGATCACAACTCGATCTTCCGCCGGCGGCTCGAGGAGCGTGACGGCTATGAGGTCAAGAACCAGGGCGACGGCTTCATGCTCGCCTTCCCCGACCCGGTGGCTGCGCTCGAGTGCGCGCTGGCGGTCCAGGCGGACCTCGAGTCCCGGGGTGGGTCCGAGGACGAGCGGATCCGAGTGCGGATGGGGATGCACGTCGGCGAGGTGATCGAGGAGGAGGGCGACTTCTTCGGTCGCAGCGTGATCCTCGCGGCCCGCATTGCGGCGCAGGCGGTCGGCGGCGAGATCCTGGTCTCGGAGGCCCAACACGAGGCCGCGGAGCAGTTCGAGTTCGGCGAGGGCCGCGAGCTCGAGCTCAAGGGCCTCGCCGGCACCCACCGCGTCTATCCGGCGAAGGCGCGTCGGGCGGCACCAGTGCCCTGATCTCGGCAAGCATCCGCCGGGAGTCCTCGAAGACATCGCCCCAGGTGTAGCGACGGAACTCGTCGCCGCGCGCATATGCCTCCCGCTCGCGGAGCCGATCCCGCTCCCAGGCGTGGCGGGAGCGGTGATAGGTGTAGCTGTCGAGCTCGACCGTCAGCCCGATTGCGGGCCAGCGGCAGTCCACGCGGCGCTCGTCCACGACGCGGTTGGTCTCCGGCAGCTGCCGCCCCTCCTCACGAAGAAGCTCGAGGAAGCGCGCCTCCAGCCGGCTGAGCGCGAGCGTGAGGTCGCCGTGCAGCGCCAGCCTCAGCCTGCGCGCTCCGGGCGCGTTTGGGCGCCGAGCCAAGGCGCGTTCGACCTGAGCGGGAGTGGTCCCGTGCTTGACGCCGGCCTCGTGACAGGCGAGGGCGAGAGCCTCCAGGTCGAGCTCTGCCCCGAGGTCGACGAGGGTCTCGGGTACCGAGGTCAGCGGAATGCCGCGGCGCCGGATGCCCAGCCGCGCGGGTCCACGAACGCGGCGGGTGCGCACGCCGTGGACCCGCCGCTGCGTGAGGCACCAGACGTCCGCCGGCGGGGCGGCCCCTTTGATCAGCCCGAGCAGGTACGCCGCGGCGCGCCCACCCAGCAGCGCGCCGCGGCCGCCCGCCTTCACGGCGGCCATATAGGTGGCCTCGACGCTGGGAGCGGCGTGCCCGAGGCGGTAGACCCCCCGGTGCACCCGGATCAGCAGCCCCTTGTGGACCCGAGTCCGGAGCTCGTCGTCGGTGACATCGGCCGCCAGCGCCTCCTCGCGCGTGACGATCCCGTGGCCGCGCCCCGCGATCCGAGCGAGGCGCTGCTCGACGGTCCTGACTTTCCGGGCCATACGCCTGAAAAGGCAGGAGCGCCCCGAAGTTCGCCCCCCGGGGCGTTTGGCGATCATCGCGGTGATCGGCTTCAGCGGGGTGGCCACGGTCCATCTCAGCCCAATAGGATCCACCTATGCCGCGGAGCTGGATCATCTCGATGGTCATCCTCATCCTCTGCCTGATCGCCTCGATGGTGATCGGGATCAGCAAGCTCTGAGCGCGCGCCGGGCGCGCGCCGCCGCTCAGATGCCGAGCGTCTCGCAGGTCGATCTGCGATCGAGGGCGGCCGCAAGGTCGAGCAGCCCGGCTCCGTAGGCGTCGGCCTGCGCCGGGTCGTGCACCGGGCGGGCCGTACACCGCAGCCACTCCTCGACCTCGGTGCGCCTCGGCTTGCGACCGAGCCGGCGCTTCAGCACGCGGGAGGAGATGACCAGCGCCGCGGCCGCGCTCACGTGGGGCGCGGACATCGACGTGCCCTCGTAGACGGGGTAGCCGAAGCGCCGGAAGTCGGGGTTCGACCCGCCGCCGGGCCGCAGCGTGAGCTGGGTGATCGTCGGGCCCGCCGCGAACGGCTGGCAGTGGGCGCCCCCGCGTGCCTTGAAGGCGTCCGGGCCACCACCGGGCGCCGTGATGTCGACTCCGGGGCCGCGGCTGGAGAAGTCCGACAGGCATCCCCGGATCGTTCCCGAGGCAACGCCGAACGTGATCTTCGCCGGCATCTGGGCGGTGCTCGCCCCCGCGTTCCCGGCGGCTGAGACGACGACGATTCCCTTGCGCTGCGCCTTGCGAATCGCGTGGCAGACGCCGCGGAGCGAGCTGCAGTCGCCGAAGGCGGCCCCGAACTCGAGGCTCAGGTTGATCACCTTGGCGCGGTTGCGCGTCGCCCAGCGGATTCCCTTGGCGACGTCCTTGGCGGATCCCGAGCCCCCTCTATTGAGCACTCGTACCGGCATCATCCGCAGCCCGTCGGCCAGTCCGGTCACGGCCTTCTTGTTGCCCGTCTGCTCGAAGATCGTCGAGGCCACGTGGGTGCCGTGGCCGTTGTGATCGAGCGGGATGCGGTCCTTGCCGATGAAGTCCCTGCCGCCCACGAAGGCTCCGGGCGCCAGGTCGGGGCTGCGGCGGAAGCGGGTGCGGTTCCGGTAGGCGACCCCCGTATCGACGATCGCGACGATCGGGCCGCGCT
Organism: Solirubrobacterales bacterium; assembly: GCA_035267205.1. GTDB lineage: Bacteria > Actinomycetota > Thermoleophilia > Solirubrobacterales > 70-9 > CAXMST01. The sequence continues at coordinate 5,737 of DATFLZ010000075.1, forward strand.
TGCCGTTCTTGCGGCGGCCTTCCGGGTGCCCCATGCGCTTGAGCAGATCCCAGGCGCGCGGGGCGTTGACGCCGCAGGGATGCTTGCGGTCGCACGGGGTCCCGACCGGGGGCGGGGCCAGGAAGTTCCACTGGTCGCGCTGCCAGCCACCCCGCTTCCCGCCGCGGCCCGGGTCACGGGGGATCCGGGAGGCGCGCGCAACGGGATTCGGCGCCGCCCACTTGACCCGGGGATCCGCGGACAGCTCGTCGACGCGCTCTTCGACGGTCTCGCCCTCCGGCACGGGCAGGGCACGTTCGGTCGCCTTGCCGCGGAAGCGGACGAGGACCTCGTCGGCGACGACCTCGCCGCCGGAGCCGAGCATCACCGTCGGTCCCTCGGGGCCGGGCGCCGCCGGGGGCGGGGATGATGCCGCCGGCGCCGCGACGACCAGCGCCGCCAGCGCTGCCATCGATGTCATCAGGACGCCGGCGACCGTGCCACGGCGCGACCGTGCCGGCTCCTGGAGGTTGTGGGCAGGGGTGAGCCTCATGTACCTACCCCAACACGAATAGTCGCTCCGAGTTGCCTTGCCGTGTCGCAGTGCCGATACTCCACCGGATGAATGCTTCCAGCTTCAGTACGGCGGATCGGCGGTTCATGGACCGGGCGCTGCGCCTGGCCCGTGATGCGTCCGCGGACGGCGAGGTGCCGATCGGGGCCGTGATCACCCGCGGGGACAAGGTCGTGGCCGAGGCCGCGAACGAGCGCGAGGGGCGGCCGGACCCCACCGCCCACGCCGAGCTGATCGCGATCCGCGAGGCCGCTCGCTCGCTCGGTGGCTGGCGGCTGCCCGGGACGACCATGTACGTGACGCTTGAGCCCTGCGCGATGTGCGCGGGCGCGATCGTGCTCGCCCGGATTCCGCGCGTCGTTTACGCCGCGGACGATCCGAAGGCGGGCGCGGCCGGCTCGGTGCTCGACGTGCTCGCCGAGCCCCGGCTCAATCACCGGCCTCGGGTCGAGTCCGGGCTGCTCGCGGATGAGTCCGCGGAGCAGCTGCGCGAGTTCTTCCGCGAGCGCCGTCAGGCCGACTGATCGCCGTCGTCCAGGCCGGCCGACGGGGCCATCGTCAGCGGCTCGCCCGTACGGCGCACCGCAGGCAGGTAGATCGCCGCCGCCGTCCCGGCGCCCGGCTCCGACCTCAGTCGCAGATCGCCGCCCGCGGCGCGGGCGGCCCCGGCGATCGTGGGGAGCCCCAGACCGCTGCCTCGGGCGCCGTGCTTGGTCGTGAAGTAGGGCTCGATCGCCCGCTCGAGCTGGTCCGCGCTCATCCCGATCCCCGTATCGGTCGCCTGTAGGCAGACGTACCAGCCGGGGCCGAGGCGCTCGTCACCCGACTCCACCGCAACCATCCTCGCGCGGATCGTGAAGCTCCCCCCGGAGGGCATCGCGTCGCGGGCGTTCCCGGCCAGGTTCAGCAGAATCTGCTCGACCTGCTCCTCGCTGATCCGGACGCGCGGCAGTCCCGCGGCGGGCTCGATCGCCAGCTCGACGTCCGGCCCAAGAGCCCGGGTCAGCAGGCGCGAGCAGGCCGTTATCGCGCGGCTGAGGTCGAGCGGGGCGATCGCGTCGCCGGTCGGCCGCGTGGCATCGATGAGCCTCCTGGTGAGGCCGGTGGCCCGCTCGGCCGCCGTTCTGATCTCCTCGGCGCGCTCGCGGGTCCCGGGGTCGCCGCGGCCGTCCTCGAGCTCGCTCGCGCAGGAGAGGATCACCGAGAGCAGGTTGTTGAAGTCGTGGGCGGTCTCGGCCGTGAGCAGGCGGAGGCTCTCCCCGTCCCCGGTCCGCGGCGAGGACGTCCCCGGCGCGGCTTCTGCACCGCCGAGCGGGCCGGTTGCGTTGCCCTTGCGGCGACCGCCGTCGGGCTCCCGTGGCGCGGCGAAGGGGCCCAAGCCGGCATCTGCCGGCCCGGCGTTCGCGAAGGGCCGGGTCGCGAGGCCGGTGGCTTTGTGCCCGGTCGCCCGCCTTGATGTCGGCTCTTGAGGATCCATCGCAAGGCGAGACCGCCGGGAGCGGGCTCGCCACCCAATCCTTCGCCCTCGGGCGCTGCGTCCCTGCCGCAATGGCGCGGAAGCTTCCGGTGCGCTCTGTGTGTGGACGACCAAGCGTCCAGCGGAGAGGGTGGGATTCGAACCCACGAGGCAGATTCCTCCGCCCACGCGATTTCCAATCGCGCACCTTAAGCCACTCGGTCACCTCTCCGGGCGGGCCGGAACGTTAGCGGCGGGGGGCCCGATCGGGTCGCGGGAGAGCTCAGGCGCCGGACGTTGCCGGGGCGCTCCGTCCTGCGACCGCGCCACACCAGAGGGCGAACAGGGCGATCGCGAACAAGGCGCCGAGCCAGTGCACCCCGGCGATCACCGCGACCAGGCTCGGGATGCCCGCGAGGGCGGCGCCGAGCAGCGTTCGCCACCTCGGCAGGTCGAGCACCTGCGCGGTGATCAGGGCGCAGGCCGCCCACGCGCCGGGCCCGCTGAGCCAGCCCCAGTCCTCGAAGAATGACTTCGGCAGCGCGATCGCGAGGACGACCGAGATCGAGATCACTCCAGCCGCCTGGACGGCCGCCGCTCGCCACATGATGCCTCGATCCACGCTCGCCATTATCGCCCGTTAGCCTCGTTGGCAGGCGCAAGCGAGCGAAGGAGCAAAGGTGGCGGACGCGGAGCGAATCTGGACGGTCTATCTGGCGGGTGAGATCCACTCGGACTGGCGCGAGCGGATCGCGAGCGGGGTCGAGCGGCTCAAGCTCCCGGTCGTGCTCACCTCCCCGGTCACCGACCACGGCGCCAGCGACGACTGCGGCGCCGAGATCCTCGGGTCCGAGGACGACAAGTTCTGGCACGACCACAAGGGCGCCGGCGTCAACGCGGTCCGGACCAACACGCTGCTGCGCGAGGCCGACATCGTAGTCGTCCGCTTCGGCGAGAAGTACAAGCAGTGGAACGCCGCCTTCGACGCCGGTCAGGCGGCAGCGCTCGGCACCCCCTTGATCACCCTGCACCCGCCCGATCACAACCACGCCCTCAAGGAGATCAACCGGGCCGCCCTCGCCAGCTGCGACGACCCCGAGCAGGTCGTGGGGATCCTTCGCTATGCGATCGAGGGCCGACTCTAGCTGTCGCTTCCTGTCTGGAAGTTATCCTCGGCGTTTGATTCAATCTCGCCGATGGACGGGGCAGGCGTAGGAAGGCTGCGGTCAGGTCGTGGGGTGCGCGGATGGAGCTTGGTGGTGCTTCTCGTGCTCACCGGCGCCGTTGCGGCCGCGACGGGCACAGGTCATGCGGGCGCTCAAGGCAGCGCTTGCAAGCAGCAGGAGCTCAACGTCGGGATCGTCATCGCGAAGGGCTGCTTCGCCGCGGATGGGAAGGTCAACACCGCTACGAGCACGGTCGAGCTGAACGGGTTTGGCCTGGAGGCGACACCCGCGGCACCGCTCACGATCGACACCGCCGCGGCCACGGTCAGTACGGGGGGTAAGGAGGTCGGCTTCACCGCCGGCATCGGCGGCTCGGCGATCCGCATGGACTCGACCGCCTTCGACTTCGAGGTCCCAGGGTCGGGAAAGGTGCAGATCGCGGAGGTCGACGACGGCCTCAAGGTCGCCGACGTGATCGGCATTCCGATCGTCAACGGCGCGGTCCCCGTCAGCCTGGTGCAGGGGGAAGGCCGGATCGACGCCACGGTCGAGCTGAGCGGGATCTTCCGGGTGGTCAAGAACGCGTCGCTCGCCACGGACGTGACCTTCGACGTCGTCCCGGGTAAGGGGGTGGTCTTCGACGGCGTCAAGCTCGAGTTCGGGGGGTTCAAGGCGGGCCCCTTCGCGGTCAAGGAGGTCGAGGCGGAGTTCAGCCTCTCCGAGAAGGAGTGGGGCGGATCGCTCGAGATCAGCCTGCCGCCTGACGGGCGCGGCGTTGTCGCCGGCTTCAAGATCAAGGACGAGAAGCTCGTCGATCTCAAGATCGGTGTCACCGACATCAACCTCGAGCTCGTCGACGGCGTGTTCCTCCAGAAGCTGATCGGCGAGCTGAACTTCGACGGGCGGATTGCCGCCGATCTCCAGACCGAGATCTCCGCCGGCCCCGAGATCGACATCTTCGGCGAGGAGGTGTCCGCGGTCGCCGTGGACGGAGACATCGCGTTCGACACCGGCAACGCCAGGACCGCCGGGTTCTTCGGAATCGGTGGAAGCATCAAGGTCGTGCGGATCCAGATCGCCTCGGTCGGGTTCCGGGCGTACTTCAGCGGCGCGGTCCGCCTCACCGCCAGGTTCGGTACGGGGTTCCCGAAGTTCACGGATGACCCGGGCCAACCGTTCTTCGTCGGCGGGGAGCTCGACGGCTGGATCAAGGGCAAGCGCTACGAGTTCGACGGGACGGCGGAGCTGAAGGCCGCCTTCATCGTGCTCGCCAAGGGAGAGGCGCTGATCTCCGATCGGGGCGCGGCGGTCTGTGGCGTCTTTCTCAACAAGCCGAGCGGGGGCGGCGCGTACTCGTTCCGGACCCGCCGGATCGAATGGTTCCCGCCATTCACCTGCAACATCGGCAAGTACCGCGATCGCCAGGCCGCGAGCTCTGAGCTGGCGGCGAGCGGTAGCACGAGGCTAGCCCTCGGCCGCGGTCACCGATATGTACGGCTGATCGGTGGGGGAGCCGTACCCGCCTTTCGGCTTGAGGGCCCCGGGGGCAGGGCGGTCGAGCACAGGGCGGGTGAGACCGTGACCCGGGGCGAGGGCCATGTCGTCGTCTCCTCGCCGGAGAACGGCAGCGCTCATGTCGTCCTCGACAAGCCTCGTGGCAACTGGACCCTGCGCGAGCTGGAAGAGGGTCCGTCAATTCTGCGGGTCGAGCACGCCGGCACCCTCCCCGACCCGCGGGTGGCGGCCGAGGTGCGAGGGCGCGGGACGCGCCGCACGCTGGTCTGGGACGCCCGCAAGATTCCCGGTCAGAGCCTGCGCTTCAACGAGGTCACCCCGGACGGGGTCACGCACCCGATAACCCGGACGCGCCGCAGCTCCGGCCGCATGCGCTTCGAGCCGCTCTCGGGCGATCACTACGGGAAGCGCGGGCTCGAAGTCGGCTACCAGCAGCGCCACACCCAGCGGAAGACCGAGATCGTGGACCGCTATCGGGTCAACCGCCCGGCGCTACTTGCGGCGCCCCGCCTGAGGAGGGCGGACCGGCTCGTTCCGGGCACGGTGGTTGGCTGGCGACGCGTGCCCGGGGCGCGGGGCTACCGGGTCTCGATCGCCGGCCCGGACGGGGAGTTTCGCGTCGTCACCGACGTCGGTCGCCGGGCCCGGGCTCACACCTTCCAGGGAATCGTGGACGTGCCCGGTACGGTCGCCCGGGTGCGCGCCCTGAACCGCGACGGGCGAGCGGGGCGCGCCGACCGGAAGCGGGTCCGCTTCACGGGCGCGGTGGCAAATCGGGGTCGGGCAGCCAAGCGCGCCCTGCGGCTCATCCGCATGAGCCGCCGCGGCAATCTGAAGCTGCTCGTGCCCTGCCCGCGCCGCGCCGAATGCAAGATCCGGGCGCGGGTGCGCACGGGTGGCTCGCTCGTCGGCCGGACTGCGGGCGCCCGGATCCCCGCGGGCGCCGCACGCCGGATCACGATCCCGCTCGAGGACGAGGGGGTCGACGCTGTGTCTGCCGGCCGCGGCATCAAGGTCGGCATCTGGGTGAGCCAATTCGGCCAAGCCCGGTCGGCCAGGCGGACCTTCGGCCGGGTCGCCTCGGCCCGTCGCTGACCGGAGCCGCCTCACAACAGCCGAAGCGGGTACTAGGCTGCCCGCACCGGCGGTCGGCCGGAAGCTCGAATGCAAGGAAGTCAGATGGAAACGAGGGAGAAGGTGATCGCCGGGATCGGCGCGCTGGCGCTGGTGATCGGGATCGTCGGTCTGGTGATCGCGATCGGGGCCAAGAACGACACGGCCTCCGAGTCGGAGACCTCGCAGCAGCTGCAGCAGCAGCTTGAGGACAAGGCGGACGAGCTCAAGGCCGAGCTGGACCGCCAGGCCGATGCTGCCGGCACAGCCGACGAGGAGGCCCGGAAGGCCGACAAGAAGGCGAAGCAGGCGAACAACACCGCAAACTCGGCCACCTCGAAGACCGACTCGCTGCAGAAGGAAGTCGACTCGCTCACCAAGACGACCGATCAGCTCACCCAAGAGAACAAGGAGCTGACGGCCGAGGTCAACAATCTCAAGGGCCAGGTCAAGGAGCTGCGGCGCAAGAACAAGTAGCTCGAGGTCCTTCGGCGCGCTCGGCTCCCGCTACCCTTCCCCGTCGCGCCAAGCGCCACCTGGAGGGGTGGCAGAGTCAGGTTGAATGCGCCGGTCTCGAAAACCGGTATACGTCTTTCGGCGTATCGAGGGTTCGAATCCCTCCCCCTCCGTCGAGCACGGCTGTCGGCGGCCCCAGCAACCAAGGGCCCGCGACGAGCGCGCTCGAGCGCTAGGGAGAGGCGCAGAGGACGTATGCCGCCGTCGGTGCGTTGTCGTTCGCCTGGGCTCGCCAGCCGGTCGCGACGTCGCCGACGCCGACGATCGGGGCGTTGATGGCCAGGGCCTGTGCGCCCCCGGTGCCCGTTTCGGCACCGCCACCGATCACGCGCTCACCCTCCTGGCATGTGACCTCGCGGAATCCACTGCTCTGGCCGCTTGACCGGACGATGATGTTCTCGGCAGCGTTCTGGCCTGGATCTCCCTTTTCCCCCTGAGGACCTTGGGGACCTGGGGTCAACTCGATCCGCTTGTCCAGCTTGCGAGCCTGACGCTTCGAGAGCTTCTTGACCTGCTTCTTCTCCTTCTTGTTGAGCGAGGTCACTGCCACGCCGGCGACGGCGCCGCCACCGAGGGCGGCCACGAGCGCGATGACAGCCACGATCATCGCCGGTGACGTCTTGCTGGGCTTGATCTTGCTCACTGGAGTGCCTCCCTGGTCGGTTGCCGCGATCCTACGCCCGCGCGACGCGGCTCGCAAGCCGGCCGTGGGCACGACGGCGGGTATGGTGTGAGGCGTTCCGGAAACTGATGACAACCCGCTGTCGCTGACCGTCGGCTGCACGCTCGGTGTCGAGACGCCGCAGGACGTCACCGCGGCGCTCCAGGTCGCTCCCTCGGGCACTGACCTGCAGATCGTCTCCGAGTACTGGGACACCGGGGCCGACCACCACGGCTATATCGACGGGAACGGCAACCGGTGCGAGCGGATCACGATCGAGGCCGGCCGGTCGGAGATCGTCTACGGGGCCGAGGTCCTGCTGTCGCAGCCGGGGGACCTGATCGTTCCCGAGGCGGCCGAGACGCCGATCATGGAGCTGGCGGACGAGTACCTCACCTACCTGATGCCGAGCCGCTTCTGCCTTCCGGACGAGCTCGGCAACGAGGCGTGGGAGCGCTTCGGCGACATGGCTCCGGGCTGGCAGCGGGTGCAGGCGATCGTCGATCACGTCCACGAGCACCTCGACTGGGTACCCGGCTCCTCGAACACGTGGACGACGGCGGCCGATGCCTACCGCGCGGGCCAGGGCGTCTGCCGTGACTTCGCGCATGTCGCCATCACCTTCTGCCGCGCCCTCAACATCCCCGCGCGCTATGTGGCGGGCTACATCCCCACCATCGACGTGCCCCAGCCCGCCGAGCCGATGGATTTCGCCGCCTGGTTCGAGGCATACCTCGGTGGGGCATGGCACACCTTCGACGCCCGTAACAACGTCCGCCGCGTCGGGCGGGTGGTCGTCGGCCGAGGCCGCGACGCGGTCGACGTCGCGATGATCACCTCGTTCGGCGCGCTCGACCTGCACGAGTTCGAGGTTCGCGCCGAGGAGACGGGTACGCTGGATCCATGAGCCGCAACAACATGATCATCCTCGGCGTCGTGATCATCCTGGTCGCCGTGCTCGCGGGCGCCTTCATCCACCCGTTGCTGTTCATGATCGGGCTCTCGGTGCTCTTCGTCGCCTTCTTCGCGGACTGGTAGCCCGGCCGCGCTAGTCGCAGTAGGGCCTGCCGCGGTCGGCGTCCCGGCCCCTGATCCCCGCGCAGCGCACAAGTCGCGCCAGCCGCCGCTGGAGTCGGTCGAGCCGCTCCCGCTCGCGCCCTTCACCCTCGGCCGCGAGGTTCACGAGTTGGTCCGGATCGGGCCCGAGGTCGTAGAGCTCCTGCTGGGGGCTCTCGAAGTCGCGCTTGCGGGCGGCGGTGATCTCCATGTAGAGCTCGCTTCGGGTGCGCAGCGCCTCGTAGGTCCAGCCGTCGTCCAGGCTGAGCGGGATCGCGCGATCGGCGGGCCAGCCGGACGACGAGCCGCGGAGGAGCTTCCGCAGCGAGCGTCCGTCCAGCGGCGGGCATCGCTCACCGGCCGGGCAGGAATCTGCCCCGGCGTAGTCGAGCAGGGTCGGCGCGAGGTCGACCTGGGAGACGAGCTCGCCGATTGCGGCAGGCTGCCTCCCGGTGCCGACGGCTGAGCCGACGCGGATCGCCATCGGCACCCGCAGCGCGGCCTCCAACGGCAGCCGCTTGTCCTCGGTGAGGCGGTGCTCGCCGTAGTAGTAGCCGTTGTCGGAGAGGTAGACGACGACGGTGTTCGCGAGCGTTCCGGAGCGCTCCAGCCCCGCGAGCAGCGGGGTGAGCTCATCGTCGACGGCGCGCATCGCGGCCAGCCCGCACCGCCACGCCTGGGTCGCGTCGTTCACGTCCCCCCGGCCCATGCGATCGGGATGGTCAGCGAGCGATGGCCGGGCCGACGTGTCCTTCTCGTTGAAGGAGGGAGGGCGGGGGAGCTCGGCTTCGGCGTCCGGCCCCAGGCCACCCGGCGGCTGCGCGTTGCGGCCGTCGCACGG
>DATFLZ010000076.1:0-3960 GCA_035267205.1 Solirubrobacterales bacterium
ACCACCGGGTCAGCGAGCCCCAGCCGAGGACCTCGTCCCCGCCCGGGTCGGTGGCGACGAGCACCGGATAGCGCGCCTCACGCCCGGTCAGCCAGGGGCGGTCGCGGACCGGGTCCTTGGGGGCGGTTTCGAAGGTCGAGACGCCGCGCTCGATCTCGGTGTTGTAGATCGCGAAGATCGACGCCAGGTCGGCCTCGGTCGCGTCGCGGATCAGAGGGGGCTGCTCACGCATCGGAGCAGAGCGTAGATACGCTGGCCGCTCCACACATGGCCGACTCAGACACCGAAAGCCCGACAACTCCCTCGGAAGGGGATCCCGAGCAGAGCACCGACAGCCTGATCGCCGAGCGCCGCGCGAAGGCCGAGCGCCTCCGCGACGCCGGCCGGGATCCCTTCCCGCACAGCTTCGCCGACCGCGCCGAGATCGCCGACGTGCGCGCGGCCAACGAGGGGCTCGCCGACGGGGAGGAGCTCGACCGCTCCTACCGGGTTGCCGGCCGGATCATGGCGCGGCGCGGGATGGGCAAGGCCGCGTTCATCGACCTCGTCGACGGCAGCGGCAAGATTCAGCTCCAGTCCCGGTCCGACGTCCTGGGCCCCGAGGAGCACGAGCTGCTCGTCTCCATGGACCTCGGCGATCACGTCGGGATCGAGGGCACGATCTTCAAGAGCAGGCGCGGCGAGCTGAGCCTGCGGGTAACCGACTGGTGGCCGCTGGCCAAGGCCCTGCGGCCGCTGCCGGACAAGTACCACGGCCTCACCGACGTCGAGGCCCGCTACCGCCATCGCGAGCTGGACCTGATCGCGAACCCGGAGGTGAAGCGCGCCTTCCAGATCCGGGCACGCACGATCGCCGAGATCCGCAACTGGCTGGACGCCGAGGGCTTCGTCGAGGTCGAGACACCGGTGCTGCAGCCGATCTACGGCGGCGCCCTCGCCCGGCCGTTCACCACCCACCACAACGCGCTCGACCGCGATCTCTACCTCCGGATCGCGACCGAGCTGTATCTGAAGCGCTGCATCGTCGGCGGCATCGATCGGGTCTACGAGATCGGCAAGGACTTCCGGAACGAGGGCGTGAGCCACAAGCACAATCCCGAGTTCACGATGCTCGAGTGGTATGAGGCCTACGCCGACTACAACGACAACGCGGACCGGCTCGAGAAGCTCGTCAGCGGGGCCGCCGAGCGGGTGCTCGGCTCGACCACGGTCGAACGGGACGGGGAGAAGATCGACTTCGAACCGCCGTGGCGGCGAATGACGCTGACCGAGGCGCTGCGCGAGCACGCCGGCGTCGACCTCGCCGCGCGCCCCTCCCGCTCCGAGCTCGCGGAGGCGCTCGGGACCGAAGCGGCTGCCGACCAGGGCTGGGGGAAGCTCGTCGATCACCTCTTCTCCAAGCGCGTCGAGCCGAAGCTGATCCATCCGACCTTCATCACCGACTACCCGGTCGAGCTCTCTCCCTTCGCGAAGGACCATCGTGAGCACGAGGGCCTGGTCGAGCGCTGGGAGGCGTTCGTGGGCGGGGTCGAGATCGCCAACTCCTTCACCGAGCTCAACGACCCCGACGAACAGCGCCGCCGGTTCGCCCAGCAGGCGGAGGAGCTGGCGCGTGGGGACGACGAGGCCCAGCCACACGACGAGGACTTCCTGCGGGCGCTCGAGCAGGGGATGCCGCCGACCGGCGGCGTCGGGCTCGGGATCGACCGCCTCGTGATGATGCTGACGGGCGCCAAGAGCCTGCGCGAGGTCGTGCTCTTCCCCGCCATGCGTTAGGCGGGACCCAGTTCGCAAATAGCGTGGAACCGGGGCCCGACAGCCCTACGCGATCCGGGTTGGCCGCCGCCCACCGATATACTTTCTCGCTCCGCGCACCCGAGAACCGGAGGTCCAATCCATCGGCACCAATCGGCCGAAGAACGGGATACAGGCCGCCGGTGCTGCGGCGTTCCCGGGGTCGGTCGAAGGGCACCCAAGAGTCCGACCTACCGAACAGGAATACTCGGGCGCCGGCCGGCAGAGGAGACCGATACGGGGCCGAGAGGCACGAACCGCTAAGACTTAGGAAGAGATGTTCGAACGATTCACAGAGAGAGCCCGCCAGGTAGTGGTCCTCGCCCAGGAGGAGGCGCGCACTCTCAAGCACAACTACATCGGCACCGAGCACATCCTGCTCGGCCTGCTTCGCGAGGAGGAGGGCCTCGCCGCGCGCGTGCTCGAGTCGCTCGATATCACCGTGGAGCGGGTCCGGGCGCAGGTCGTGCGGATCGTCGGGTCCGGTGAGGAGGTCACCTCCGGCCAGATCCCGTTCACCCCGCGCGCCAAGAAGGTGCTCGAGCTCGCCCTGCGTGAGGCGCTCTCGCTCGGCCACAACTACATCGGCACCGAGCACATCCTGCTCGGCCTCGTCCGTGAGAACGAGGGTGTCGCGGCGCGCATCCTGCTGGATTTCGACGCCGACTCCGAGAAGATCCGCAACGAGGTGATCCGGATGCTCTCCGGCCCCGGCGGCCGCCGTCAGGGCTCGGGCTCCAGCTCCTCGTCGGGCTCCGGCTCCGGCGAGGGTAAGAAGTCCTCGAAGCTGCTCGACCAGTTCGGCCGCAACCTCACGAAGCTCGCTGAGGACGGCAAGCTCGATCCGGTCATCGGCCGCGAGATCGAGATCGAGCGGATCATGCAGATCCTCGCCCGCCGCCAGAAGAACAACCCCGTCCTGCTCGGCGAGCCCGGCGTCGGCAAGACCGCCGTCGTCGAGGGTCTCGCCTCGCGCATCATCGCCGGCGAGGTTCCCGAGCTGCTCCGCAACAAGCAGATCTACACGCTCGACCTCGCCGCCCTGGTCGCGGGCTCCAAGTACCGCGGCGAGTTCGAGGAGCGCCTCAAGAAGGTGATGAAAGAGATCACCCAGCGTGGCGACATCGTGCTCTTCATCGACGAGCTCCACAACCTCGTGGGTGCCGGCGCCGCCGAGGGCGCCATCGACGCCGCCTCGATCCTGAAGCCGGCGCTTGCCCGGGGCGAGCTGCAGACGATCGGCGCGACGACGCTCGACGAGTACCGCAAGTACCTGGAGCGCGACTCCGCGCTCGAGCGCCGCTTCCAGCAGGTCAAGGTCGACCAGCCGTCGATCGAGCAGACCGTGCAGATCCTCGAGGGACTGCGCGAGCGCTACGAGCAGCACCACCGCGTGAAGATCAGCGACTCCGCGCTCGAGGCGGCGGCTGACCTCGCCGACCGCTACATCACCGAGCGCTTCCTGCCCGACAAGGCGATCGACCTGATCGACGAGGCCGCCTCGCGGCTGCGGATCAAGTCGATGAGCCAGCCACCCGTATACCGCGAGCTCGAGGAGGAGATCGAGGAGACGCGGCGTGCCAAGGAGACTGCCATCGAGGCCCAGGAGTTCGAGAAGGCCGCGAACCTCCGCGACACTGAGCGGCAGCTCACTTCCAAAAAGCGCGAGCTCGAGGAGGAGTGGAACTCCGGTGAGGAGGGTGAGCGCCCCGAGGTCGGCGAGGACGAGATCGCCGACATCGTCTCGATGTGGACCGGCATCCCCGTCTTCAAGCTGACCGAGGCCGAGACCAAGAAGCTGGTGGAGATGGAGGGCGAGCTGCACAAGCGCGTGATCGGCCAGGACGTCGCGATCGAGGCGGTCTCCAAGGCGATCCGCCGCAGCCGCGCGGGGATCAAGGATCCGAAGCGGCCGGCCGGCTCGTTCATCTTCCTCGGCCCCTCGGGCGTCGGCAAGACCGAGCTCGCCAGGACTCTCGCCGAGTTCCTGTTCAGCGACGAGGACGCGATGATCCGCATCGACATGTCCGAGTACATGGAGAAGCACACGGTCAGCCGCCTGATCGGCTCGCCGCCCGGCTACGTCGGGTACGACGAGGGTGGTCAGCTGACAGAAGCTGTCCGTCGCAAGCCGTTCTCCGTCGTGCTCTTCGACGAGATCGAGAA
>DATFLZ010000077.1:0-5605 GCA_035267205.1 Solirubrobacterales bacterium
CACGGTGGCTCGATCCTGCATCGCATCGGCGAGGACTGGGCGCTGATGACCAAGGGTCGTCCTCGGCTCGTCGGCGAAAAGGGTGCCGCGAAGCCGGCGATCGACCGGAGCGAGATGGAGCCGAAGCTCGAACGGCTCGCGAGCGGATACACCCCGATCGATGGTGCGAGCCTCGAGGACTACATGGCCGAAGCCGGGTTCAAGACCTCCTCGAGGTTCCACGACACCTACGGCTGGGACATCCTCGTCAACGGCTCCGGCCACACGAGCACGATGGTCGCCTGGTCCCACACGGGCAGCATCTCCGGCAACGCCTACGACTACCGGAAGAACGAGTACTTCCGGCAGGAGAGCAAGGCGCGGCGCGACCTGATGGAGAACCACCTGAAGGACATGACGGCGAAGAACAAGGCCAATCTGGCCGAGAACCCGCGGTTCTTCGCGGCGCCGATCCACACCAACGCGCTCGGCTGGCCGGCGCTGACCGATGCCGAGTCGGTCCGTGTCAGCCGCGACGGTCTCGAGGGCCTCGAGATCGAGCGCCAGGCCGGCAGCCGCGTCGAGGCGACGTTCGACAACCCGGATCACCGGTACAAGCACTTCCGGATCACGGATGCGCACACCGGTAAGTCCCTGCATACCTCGGGCCTGCCGAGTCGCGGTGGCTGGCCGTGGACGCCGGAGTTCGAGACCGACGCGATCGTGGTCGAGGTCGGCTACGACGTCTCCGGCGAGTTCGAGCCGCGTGGCGGCTCGGTGGTCACGTCGAACCCCGGCGAGAGCAGCGTCAACCTGAAGCTCTGGATGAACACGCCGTAGCCCGGCCCGCTCCGGTGGGCAGGAACCGGCGCGAGCAGAGGGCGTCCCGGGTCCCCGGGGCGCCCTCGCCGCGTGAGGACGGCCCCGATCAGCGCCCCGTGACGGTCTCCGACCGCGCTCAGGCGATCAAATGGCCCGCGAGCGCAGCCGAGAACGAGGCGGGATCAGCCTGAGCCGAGCACGGACCTGATCGCGACGGGATCGACGCCGAGCCGCCGCATGTCGGCCGGGCCCTCCTCGGCGACCATCGGCACCTCCAGCAGCTCGGCCTCCTCCCAGGTCGCAAAGACGCGCTCGCCGGCAAACCGGCGCAGCCAGATCAGCCCCGAGCGGACCATGGGCAGCGGCACGTGCAGCAGCGGCCCATCCCTGCCCGCCGATCGGGCGATCGCCCGGGCGATCTGGTTGTAGGTGAGGCGCTCCGGGCCGGCCAGCTCGTAGCGCCCCGGCTCACCGTCGATCGCCGCGATCGTCGCCCGGGCCACATCCCGCGCCCAGACCGGCTGAAAGGTCGCGCGGCCGCTCCCGGAGATCGGCATGGCGGGGAGCAGCGCGAATCGGCGCATCAGCGTTACCCAGGGGTCGTCGCGGTCGTAGACGATCGACGGCGCCATGACGGTCGTCTCGATCTCCGCGTCGGCCACCATCGCCTCGGCGAGGGCCTTCGAGCGGAAGAACCGGGTCCGTTGGTGAAGGCTGGCGCCGATCGCGCTGAAGAAGATGAATCGGCGGACCCCCGCATCTTCGGCTGCCCGCAGCAGCCGGTAGGTGCCGAGCCCGTTGATCTCCTCCAGGCGCTTCGGCGGCTGGTCGCGGATCGCCGCGGCGAGGTGGATCACGGTGTCCGCGCCGCGCACGGCATGTCGCAGCCCGCGAGGATCCGCGAGGTCGGCCATCGAGAGCTGCACCCGGACCCGATTGGCGCCCAGGCCCCGCGGGTCGCGAACCATGGCGCGGACCTCTCGCCCCTCTGCCAGCAGCTCGCGCAGCAGCGCGGTACCGATGGCTCCGGTTGCCCCGGTGATCAGAATCACGGGGCCGAACACTACCCCCCGTTCCCAACCTGATCCGGGCGGGGATGCGTCGCTCCGCTGTCACTACAATGACGCCTTCCGCGGGCCCCGAGCCCGCGTCTACCGGCCGCAAGCTAACCGAAGGAACGCTGAAACTTGACCTACGTGATCGCGGAACCCTGCATCGGCGAGAAGGACAACTCGTGCGTGGAGGTCTGCCCCGTCGACTGCATCCATCCGACGCCAGACGAGCCCGACTACGAGGCGCAGAAGCAGCTCTACATCGACCCGGACGAATGCATCGACTGCGACGCGTGCGTCGAGGCCTGCCCCGTCGACGCCTGCTTCGCCGAGGACCAGATTCCCGAGGAGTGGTCCAAGTACACACAGATCAACGCGGACTACTTCGCCGGCAGCTGATCCAGCCGCCGCCGGCGTAGCCTCGGAGCGAGGCTGCGCTGATGCGAGCGATGGTGATCGAGAGCGCCGGCTCGACCCCGGTCGAGCGCGAGGTCCCGGATCCGTCCCCCGGCGACGGCGAGGTCGCGGTCACCATCTCCGCCTGTGGGGTCTGTCGGACCGATCTCCACGTGATCGACGGCGAGCTGGCGGGTGAGCCGAAGCTGCCGCTCGTTCCCGGCCACCAGATCGTGGGCCGGGTGGCGGCGCTGGGGGCGGGAGTGGAAGGGCTGGACGAGGGCGAGCGGGTCGGCATCCCATGGCTGGGCTGGACCTGCGGAGAGTGCCGCCAGTGCCGGGCCGGCCGGGAGAACCTCTGTGAGCGAGCGGAGTTCACGGGGTACACCCGCGACGGGGGATACGCGGAGCGCGCCGTCGCGGACGCCCGCTTCTGCTTTCCGCTCGGCGAGGGCCTCGACGACGTCCACGCGGCGCCGCTGCTCTGCGCGGGTCTGATCGGGTATCGCGCCCTGCGCATGTGCGGGGATCCCGAGCGCCTCGGGCTCTACGGCTTCGGCTCCTCCGCCCACCTGATCGCTCAGCTCGCGCTCGACCGGGGCATTCGCGTCTTCGCGTTCACCAGGGAGGGCGACGAGGCGGGGCAGGAGTTCGCCCGCGGGCTCGGCGCGGAGTGGGCGGGCGCATCGGGCGAGCCACCGCCGGAGCCGCTCGACGCCGCGATCATCTTTGCCCCGGTCGGTGAGCTGGTGCCCATGGCGCTGCGCGCGGTGGGACCCGGCGGCGCAGTTGTCTGCGCCGGGATCCACATGTCCGAGATCCCGGCCTTTCCCTACGAGATCCTCTGGGAGGAGCGTCAGCTCCGTTCGGTCGCCAACCTCACGCGCCGCGACGGCCGGGAGTTCCTGCCGCTGGCCGCGAAGGCCGGAGTCGAGCCCGAGGTCACGACCTATCCCCTGGCCGATGCCGGCCGGGCGCTGGAGGATCTGCGCGCGGGCCGCGTGGAGGGGTCAGCCGTGCTCGTGGTCCGCGACTGAGCCGGCGCGGCTCAACCGCCGGCTTGCACGACCGGCAGCTCCGTGCCGGATCTCTCCGTGGCGCCGCTCGCGACCGGCTCGGGCATCTGCGTGGCAGGGGCCTGCATGACGGGAAGCGCGACCGGGGTTGCGGCGATGATGCCGCGCGCTGCCTCGCGGACGGCGACCGAGGCGGGCGCCTGCGGATCATCGACTACAAGAGGCGAGCCGCTGTCGGCGTGCTCGCGGAGCTCCTCCTGCAGCGGGATCTTGCCGACCAGGGGCACGTCGATCTCGTCGGCGAGCTGCTGGCCCCCGCCCTCGCCGAAGATCGTGAAGCGCTGCCCGTCGGGCGTGGTGAAGCCCGACATGTTCTCGACCACGCCGAGAACCTCGAGGTCGACCTTCCGGGCCATGTCCGCCGCGCGGCGGGCGACCGACTGCGCGGCCGGCTGTGGCGTGGTCACGATCAAAAACCGGGCCTGGGGCAGCAGCTGGGCGAGCGTCATCGAGACGTCGCCGGTCCCTGGCGGTAGGTCGAGCAGCAGGTAGTCGAGCTCGCCCCAGTCCACGTCCTCGAGGAACTGCTGGATCGCCTTGTGGAGCATCGGTCCCCGCCAGACCACCGCCGCGTTGTCCTCGACGAAGAAGCCGATCGACATCACCCGAACGCCGCTGGGGGAGATCAGCGGCAGGATCTTGCGCTGCGCGTTGACGTCGGGCTTGCGGTTGACGCCGAGCATCCGCGGGATCGAGTACCCGTACACGTCGGCGTCCAGCGCCCCGACCTTGTGGCCCTCGGCCTGTAGGGCCGCGGCGAGGTTGGCGGTCATCGTCGACTTGCCGACGCCGCCCTTGCCGGAGGCGACGCAGATCACGTTCTTGACCTGCGCGAGCGCGCCCTCGGGCAGGCCGGAGGGGCGTCCCAGCTTCTGCTGGAGGTTGGCCTTCTCGCCGTCGGAGAGGACGTCGAAGCCGACGCCGACGCTCTCGACGCCGTCGAGGGCGGAGACGTTCTCGACCACGGCCTTCTCGAAGCTGGCGCGGATCGGGCAGCCGGGGGTGGTCAGCGAGACGATCACCTCTACCCGCCCGGCGTCCTTGAACTCGATCGAGCGAACCATGCCGAGGTCGACGATGGACTGGCGCAGCTCCGGGTCGATGACGGCGCGCAGCGCCTCGGTCACCTGGTCTTCGGTGGGGGAAGTCATGGCCCCATTGTCACAGACGCGGGCCGTGGCGCGACGCCCGTCCCCGGCGCGCCCCTCACTCCAGGCGCCCGTCCTCAGCGGTCTCGCCGAGCCGGGCGCTGAGGACCCCTGCGGACCCCATCAGCAGCAGGGCGCCGCCGAGCAGCCGGCCGATCTCCGGCCCTTCGATCGTCTCGGGGACAAGGGCGCTGATGCCCAGCGCGAGACCACCGAGCAGGCCGATCATTCCGGCAATTCTCCGGTCGACGATCTCGGCGATCAGGATTGCGGCAAGGACGATCGTCAACGCTCCGGCGATCGCGGTGAGGCCGTTGTTGATCCCGGAGTCCGGTGCGGCGACCACGGCTCCGAGCAGGACGAGGCCGCCCGCGAGGATCACGTATCCGCCCCCGACGATCGAGAGGCGTCCGCCGCGGCCCATCGGCCGCCCCTCGCTCGTGGGTCGGCCGGCGCCGCCCAGTCCGGCTCGGTCTGCCGTGGCGGCAGGGTCGGCCTCGATGGCCCGTGCCCTCGGCCGCGCGCGGTTCGAGGTCATGACACCGTCTGCCGGCGCTGCTCCTCGTGGACGCCCTCGCAGAACTCCTCGACGAGCTTCGCGTTGAACTGCTCCAGGTCGTCGGGCTTGCGAGAGGTCACGAGCCCCTGGTCGACCACGACGGGCTCGTCCACCCGCGTGCCACCGGCGTTTCGGATGTCGGTCTCGAGGCTGGGCCAGGAGGTCTTGGCGACGAGAAATGCGATCCGCTTGCCGTCCAGCTGGTTGCTCATGTGGGCCTCCGTTCCGATCGGGGATCTCGCTCCTCCCCCTTCTGTTACCCGTCTGTACGTTCATCAATCGAGGGATTGGCGCCGGCCGCGCCCGGGTAGTAGATGGAATGGACCGTTGATGAGCTTCGCGACCGGGCGGGCGAGCTCGATATCGATGGGCGTTCGGACATGGACAAGGATGAGCTGATCGAGGCGCTTCGCGACCGCTAGCCGCCGCTCGCGCCTCGAACGCATCGGTTAAATGATTCGACGGGCCACAGGGGCCCGCCGAATCGGGGAGGAGAGGTTGGTCCAAGGGCCCTGAGGCCCTTGACCATGTCTACTCGCGATATGGGGCGAGTAGATCTCTCCGAGTCGTCCG
>DATFLZ010000078.1:0-29827 GCA_035267205.1 Solirubrobacterales bacterium
GCGCCTCCAGCGATTCGAGGTTCAACGGCCACCCGGGTCGCTCGTCGTTCATCCGGCGCCTCCCGCCAGGGTCGAGACGACCGCCTCGTAGACCCCGTCGCCCATCCGCCCCTCGGTCACCGTGGCGTTCGGGTAGTTGCCGAGCGCATCGCGTAGAGCCGCGTCCCGCTCGGGGCCGTTGGCGACGCAGAAGAAGCGGCCCACGTACTGCGCCGATTCGAGGTCCTCGATCGAGTCGCCGGCGGCGATGCACTCCTCGGGCCGGTAGCCGCGCGCCTGCATGTGGGCGCCGACCGCCTTGCCCTTGCTCGCCCCGCCGGGGACCACGTGGTAGGCGTGGGTGGTCTCGATTCCCGGCATCGGCCGCCCGATCGCCCCGTTGTCGAGGAAGCGCAGGTCCCTGTGGCCCGCCTCTGCGATCAGCGCGTTCGCCTCGGCGACGTCCACCTTGCCGCGCATCAGCAGCGACAGCTCGCGCCCCGTGTGCCACGGCTCGTGCCACTCCAGCCGCCCCTCGAACCGCTCGAACAGGAGCTCCGCGACGCCGTCGGAGAGGATTCGCTCGGCGACGTTCTGCTCCTCGGTCGGCTGCCACTCGCCCGTCAGGTAGGTCCGCTCGCGGTCGATCACCATCGCGCAGCCGGCCTCGTAGATGTAGGAGGTCTGCCCCATCAGCCGCGAGTCGCTGTGCACCTGGGCCTCGCGACGACCGGACATGACCACGACCTCGGCCTCCGCGCGGTGACACGCTTCCAGCAGGCGTGCCTGGGCCCGGGAGAAGTTGCCTTCCGCGTCACGGAACAGGGAGCCGCCCCGCCCGAGCAGGGTGCCGTCGAGGTCGGTGTAGAGGCAGCGCAGCGCCACGACTATCCGGCGACGTCCAGGATGACCGTGGCCGACCACGTCCCGTCCTCGAGCGCGCCGACGGCGATCCGGTGGGAGGAGACGTCCTTGATCAAGCTCTGTGCGATGCCCCGCTCGCCGGAGACGGTCGCGCGGATGGCGGTCGCGGCGAGGTCCAGCTTCGCGACCCGCTCGGGAACGAAGTTCTCGGACTCCGCGAGCGCGATCAGCTCGTCGATCCACGTCTTGAAGAGCCCCTCGGGATCCGCCGCGCCGAGCTCGACACGGTGGGTGACCGGCTCCCCCCGCTCGGCGGCCGCGGCGGAGAAGACGTCGCCGAGGGCGAGGATCGCGTCGGTGAAGAGCCCCTCGACGTCGACGTCGTGGATCTCCAGCTCGATCTCGCTCGCGCGCTCGGTGACGTGGAACACCGCGCTGAGGGTATCTCCCGCGGGACCGGGCTACCGTTGTCGGGCGATGACCACCTGGCGTCTGTCCGACCGCACCCTCGAGCTTGACCCATCCCGCCCGCTCGGGGCGGGGATCGTCAACGTGACGACCGACTCGATGTTCGAGGGCGCCCGCAGCGGGACACCGGGGCGGGCGATCGAGGACGGCGCTCGGCTGGCGGCCGCCGGGTTCGACCTGATCGACGTGGGCGCGGTGCCGGCACGCAGCGGCCCGGCGGTGGGCGCCCGTGACGAGGCGGCGCTGCTGGTGCCCGCGGTCGAGGGGCTGAGCGCGCGGCTGGAGATCCCGGTCACCGCCGATACCTTCAGCCCGGAGGTCGCCCGCCGGGCGCTCGCTGCCGGCGCACATGCGATCAACGACATCGGCGGCGGCTCCGACCCGATGCTCGAGCTGGTCGCCGAGGCCGGCTGCGGGTACGTGCTGATGCACATCGAGGGACCCCCTCGCAAGGACCGGAAGGCGCCCGACTACCGGGACGTGGTCGGGCGCCTGCTGGAGTTCTTCGCCGAGCGGATCGGACGCGCCCGCGAGCTCGGCGTCGCGGAGGAGGCGATCGCGATCGATCCCGGGCTCGACTTCGACCTGAGCACCGACCACGCCGTGGAGATCCTTCGCCGCCTCCCCGAGCTGCGCTCCCCGGGGCGGCCGATCTTCATCTCGCTCTCGCGCAAGGACTTCATCGGCGCCCTGCTCTCGGGCTCGTGGGAGGAGCGGCTCGGGGCCTCCGAGCGGGGCCCGGGAACCCTCGCCGCCACAGCGCTCGCCGCGGCCTCAGGCGCCGAGATCCATCGGCTCCATGACGTCGAGGCCCTCGACGCGATCCGGGTCGCTGGGGCGATAGCCGGTGGCTGACCCCGCCGCCGCATCGGGATCGCTGCCCTGGGGCTCGGTGATCGACGAGGGCTGGCGCGCCGCGCTCGACCCGGGCCGGGAGGACGGGCGGCTGATTGCCGAGAGCGCCGAGCGCGAGCAGGAGGCCGTCGAGGTGCCGCTGCCGGGCGCGCTCGACCCGGGCCTGCGAGCGGCGCTGGAGGCGCAGGGCATCACCACCCTCTACGCCCATCAGCTCGCCGCTCTGCGGACGAGCGACGCCGCGAACGTGATCGTCACCAGCGGCACGGCGTCGGGCAAGTCGCTCGCGTTCAACCTGCCGGTGCTGGACGCGATCGCCGCCGACGAGAAGGCGCGGGCGCTGTACCTCTACCCGACCAAGGCGCTCGCGCAGGACCAGGCCCGCAAGCTGTCCGAGCTCAACCCGCCGGGGCTCCGCCATGCGATCTACGACGGCGACACGCCGAAGGAGGAGCGCACCGCGGTCCGCAGGCGCTCGAACCTGGTGCTGACCAACCCCGACATGCTCCACATCGGGATCCTGCCCCACCACAAGAGCTGGGGCGACTTCCTGATCAACCTCCGCTACGTGGTCGTAGACGAGGCCCACGTCTACCGCGGCGTCTTCGGTTCCAATGTGGCCAACGTCCTCCGTCGGCTGCGGCGCCTGGCGCGGGTCTACCGCGGGGAGGAGGGGGAGCCGCGCTTCATCCTCACCTCGGCCACGATCGCCAACCCGGCCGAGCTCGGGGAGGAGCTGCTCGGGACGCCGGTCGAGCTCGTCGACGATGACGCCGCTCCGAAGGCTGGCCGCCGGATCGCGGTCTGGAACCCACCGCTCACCGACGAGGCAGCGGGGGTGCGGCGCTCGGCGCTGGCCGAGGCCGCGGAGATGCTGGCCGATCTCGTGACGAGCGGGGTGCGGACGATCTGCTTCCTGCGCAGCCGCAAGGGCGTCGAGCTGATTCAGAAGTTCACCGCCGACGAGCTCGCCGAGCGGGGGCGCCGCGATCTCGCCGAGCGGATCGCCCCATACCGGGCCGGCTACACGCCGCAGCAGCGCCGCGAGATCGAGCAGCGGCTGAGCTCGGGCGATCTGCTCGCCGTCGTGGCGACCAACGCGCTCGAGCTCGGGATCGACATCGGCGAGCTGGACGCGGCGCTCTGCGTCACCTTCCCGGGCACGGTCGCGAGCCTGAGGCAGATGTGGGGGCGGGCGGGCCGCAAGACGGAGGGCCTCGCGATCTACATGGCGGGCGAGGACGGGCTCGACCAGTTCTTCTGCCGTCACCCGGAGGAGTTCCTCGGTCGCCCCGTCGAGGCGGCGATCCTCGACCCGGCCAACGAGCAGATCCGCGCCGGACACCTGCTCGCCGCCGCCTACGAGGCCCCGCTCGGCGGACCGCACGATGACGCGACGCTGGGGATGGGCTGGAGCGAGGGCGCGGAGGCGCTCGCCGAGCGGGGCCTGATGCGCCGGAACCGCAACGGCGGCTTCGGCGTCCGTGGGCCCGGGTTTCCCGCCGGCTGGCTTGGCCTGCGCGCCGCCTCCTCCGACTCGGTCACCGTGCTCGACTCCTCGACCGGGGAGCTGATCGGCACGGTCGAGGCCGAGCGTGCCTTCTCCACCGTCCATCCCGGCGCGGTCTACATGCATCTGGGCAGGGCCTTCGAGGTGCGCGAGCTCGACGTGGAGCTGCGCCGTGCGGTGGTCGAGCCGTTCGACGGCGACTACTACACGCAGGCGCGCAAGGAGACCGACATCTACATCGAGCGGACGGAGGAGCAGCGTTCGACGCTCGGCGTCGAGCTCAACTTCGGCACGGTCGCGGTCAGCGAACAGGTCGTCGCCTTTCAGCGCAAGCGCCTCGGCGACCACGAGGCCTTCGACTTCGTAGCCCTCGAGCTGCCCGAGCAGAGCTTCGACACCAAGGCCCTCTGGTACGTGCTCCCGGATGAGCTGGCAGGGCAGCAGGTGCTCCCGGGCGAGGTGCAGCTCGGCGCCCTGCACGCATCCGAGCACTCCCAGATCGCGGTGCTCCCGCTGCTGGCGATGTGCGACCGCTGGGACGTCGGCGGGCTCTCCACCAACGTCCACTACCAGACCGGAAAGCCGACGATCTTCATCTACGAGGGCCATCCCGGCGGCGTCGGGATCAGTCGCCGGGGCTACGACCGGTTCGAGCGCCTCGTCGGGGACGCCGCGCGCCTCGTCGGGGAGTGCCGCTGTGAATCCGGCTGCCCGTCCTGCGTGCAGAGCCCCAAGTGCGGCAACCTCAACGACCACCTCCACAAGGGCGGCGCGATCGAATTGATGGGACGGATGCTCTCGCGCGGGGATTCCGCGCGCGAGTAGAGTCGGGGCCCCAGGCCGTCGATTGGAGAAAGAGATGCTCAACCCGCTCACTCACCGCAAGATCCTCAAGAAGGGCAAGCCGGGGCGAGCGCGGATCACGGCCTTCGCGATGCCCGAGCGCGGCGCCTCCAGCCAGAATCTCCCGATGACGCTGGAGGTCCACGTGGAGGGCCTCTCGCCCTACGAGGTCGAGGACCAGTGGATGGTCTCGCGCAAGGACACGCTCGGCTTCGGCATGGAGGTGCCGGTCAAGGTCGATCCCGACAAGCCGGAGCGGGTGGCGATCGATTGGAAGTCCGCGAGGGCCGAGCGTTCGGGCGAGAAGGACGCGCGCCGCGAGGCGCTCGCCTCGCAGCCACCGGTTGGCGCCGGTGGGCCCGCCGCGGCGGCGGCCCCAGGCCAGGTGGGGTCGGTCGACGCGCGCAACGATCCCGAGCTCCGGGCGAAGCTCGAGCAGGTGATCGGCCGCAAGCTCGAGCCCGGGACCGAGCAGACCATCGACACCTCCAACGATCCAGCGCTCGCCGCGCGGATCATGCAGGTCGTGCAGCAGCACGCGGCGGAGAAGGCGGCCGGGGCGACCGGCGCGGCCGGGGCGGCGGCCTCCGATCAGGCGACCGGAGCCGGCGGCGACGCGCTGTCCAAGCTCGAGCGGCTCGCCAAGCTGCGTGACGCCGGCGCGCTGACCGACGCGGAGTTCAACGAGGAGAAGCGACAGCTCCTGGACGAGATCTGAGCGGGGGTGTCGTGGGTCGGCGGACACAGATTGCGGTCTGCGGAGCGTCGCGCTCGGACCCCGAGCTGGACTTCGTCGCGGCCGAGGTCGGGCGGCTGCTCGCCGAGGCCGGCGCGGTGGTCGTCTGCGGCGGCCGCGACGGGATCATGAGCGCCGTGGCCGGCGCCGCCGCCGAGGCGGGCGGGGAGGTGATCGGGGTGCTCATGGCGGATGACCTCGACAGCGGCAACTCCCACCTCACTCACGTCGTCGCGACGGGTATCGGCCAGGCCCGGAACCTCGCGGTGGTCGCCTCCGCCGATGCGGTGATCGCGATCGGCGGGGAGTGGGGGACGCTCTCTGAGATCGCCTTCGCCCGCCGGCTCGGCCGGCCGGTTTTCACGCTCAGCTCCTGGGAGCTCAGCGGCCGCGGCGAGATGGAGCGGGCGCCCGGGGTCGAGCCCGCCGCCGACCCCCCGGAGGCGGTCCGCCGGGCGCTCGAATCGGCCGCGGGCCGGTAGCCTTCGCGGCCCACGGGGCGCGCTTCGCGCACCGAGGTCTCAGGCGAGGTAGCTCAGTTGGTAGAGCACACGACTGAAAATCGTGGTGTCCCCGGTTCGATTCCGGGCCTCGCCATCCGGGCCTCGCCGTATCTCTCGCACCCGCCTCTCCGCACATGCTTGACGTAACCGCAGCCGCCTGGGCGATCACTCTCGGAGTGATCTTCGGCCTCTTCATCCTCGACTTCGCGGTCGCGGTGCTCCGGCCGCACTCGGTCGGCTTCCGCGAGGCGGCGCTCTGGTCGGTCTTCTACATCGGGGTCGCGATCGCGTTCGGCTTCGTGTTCGCCGGCAATGCGGGCTGGGACTTCGGCACCGAGTACTTCGCGGGCTACCTGGTCGAGAAGAGCCTCTCGGTGGACAACCTGTTCGTGTTCGCGATCATCCTCGGCACCTTTGCCGTCCCGGAGGAGCATCAGCACAAGGTCTTGATCTTCGGGATCGCGCTGGCGCTGGCGCTGCGGGCTGTGTTCATCGCGCTCGGCGCCACCCTGATCTCGCTGTTCTCGGTCATGTTCCTGCTCTTCGGCGTGCTCCTGATCTGGACCGCGGTGCAGCTGTTCCGGCATCGCAACGAGGACCCCGACATCGAGGACAACGCGCTCGTGCGGGCGACCCGGCGTGTCTTCCCGGTCGCGTCCGAGTACGACGGCGGGAGCCTGTTCACCAGGATCGACGGCAGGCGCGTGATCACGCCGCTGTTCATCGTCCTGATCGCGATCGGCAGCACCGATCTGCTCTTCGCCCTCGACTCGATCCCGGCCGTGTTCGGCGTCACCGAGGAGGCGTACATCGTCTTCTGCGCCAACGCCTTCGCCCTGCTCGGCCTGCGTGCTCTCTACTTCCTGGTCACCGGGCTGCTCGACCGGCTCGTCTACCTCTCGACCGGCCTGGCGATGATCCTCGGCCTGATCGGCGTCAAGCTCCTCCTGCACTGGGCCCACGACGACGTCGACTCCTCCGTGCCCGAGATCGAGACCGGCACCAGCCTGATCATCATTGCGGCGATCCTCGTCACAGTCACGATCGCCAGCGTGATCAAGGTGCGCAGGGATCCCGAGGCCCGCGCCCGCGCCGGCTCGCTTCGGGTGACGCGGAGCCGGCCGACCGAGCAGGACGACCAGGGGGCGTGAGCCGGGCTGATTCAGCTCGACCCCGGTTCTATCCTGCCTGCGATGGCCGAGCACGCCGAGAGCCTCCACACCGTTCGGGCTGCCGGGGTTGAGTCGATCCCGGCGGTTGCACGCCTGTTGCATCAGTTCAACGAGGAGTTCGGGGAGCCCTCGCCCGGGGCGCGGTTCTTGGAGGAGCGGATCCGGGCGCTGGCCGAGGCGGGGAAGGTGGAGGCGCTGATCTGCGGGGAGCGGCCGGACGGGTTCGCGCTGGTGCAGTTCCAGGAAACGATCTGGTCGGTGAAGCCCAACTGCTACCTGGCGGAGCTGTACGTCGTGCCGGACCGGCGGGGCGATGGCCGGGGGCGGGCGTTGATGGATGCTGTGCTCGAGGCCGCGCACGGGCGGGGCGCCGATCACATCGACCTCAACACCTCCGACGACGACCGGGCCGCCCGCGGCCTCTACGAGAGCCTCGGATTCACCAACCGGGAGGGGAGCCGGGACGGACCCCGGATGCTTTATTACGAACGCGACCTCTAGGCGGTTCGGAGGAGCGCGCCGTCCGCCGCCGCCCCTATCTTGAGGCACTCGATGGATCAGCAGCCACAGCTCGGGGAGAGTCCCGCCGGAGCCGCTCCGGCGGAGCACCAGGCCCTCTGCGCACTCGAGGACGGGGAGCGGGTCGACTCCGTCTACGTCGTCCGGGATCGCAGTCGCCGGCCGACGAAGAAGGGCGGCGAGTGGCTGGCGCTAAAGCTCTCGGATCGTTCCGGCTCATCGACCGCGAAGTCCTGGGATGAGGTCCCCGCGAGATTCGAGGTCGCCGAGCCGGGGGCGGTAGTCCGTGTGCGCGGGCGGTTCGAGTCGAGCGCGCAGTGGGGCGACTCGCTCATCGTCGAGGCGATCCGTCCCGCGCGGGACGGCGAGTACTCGGAGGCCGACCTGCTCGAGACCTCACCCGTGCCGCTGGAGCGGCTGGAGGACGATCTCCGGGCGCTCCAGGAGACGATCCAGACTCCCGCCCTCCGGGAGTTGCTCGGCCGTTTTCTCGACCCGGGCACCGAGATCTGGGAGCGCTTCCGGGACGCTCCCGCCGCCAAGCACTATCACCAGGCCTATCGCCACGGCCTGCTCGAGCACGCGCTCTCGGTCGCGCAGAGCGTCAGCGCCGCCGCCTCGTTCTTCCCGGGGATCGACCGCGACGTGGCGGTGACCGGGGCGCTGCTGCACGACATCGGCAAGCTCGAGGCCTACAACGACGATCCGCTCGCGATCGACATGACCGATCTCGGCCGCCTTCAGGGCGAGATTCCGCTGGGCTACTACCGGGTCCGCCGGGAGATCGAGTCGATCGACGGCTTCGACCCCGATCTCGCCCAGTCCGTGCTCCACATCATCCTCAGCCACCACGGCTCGCTCGAGCACGGCTCGCCGGTGGTCCCGGCGACGCGGGAGGCCACCCTCGTCCACATGATGGACAACCTCGGTGGCAAGCTCGGCAGCTTCGACCGGATCGAGCGCACGCTCGCCGACGGCGAGAGCTGGTCCGGCTTCGACCGCGGAATCGACACCGCGGCCTACTTCCGCCAGCGCGCCGCTTAAGCCCGGACCAAAGCCGCCCGCCGGGGCCCAATCCAGCCCTCGGCAACGCCGAGCGGTCACTGACAGCCACATAGCGGACGAAACTGACCGCTCGGCGCCTGAAAGCGAGGGAGACCGACGTGAGATTCGGTGTCCCGGGTCTCCGCCACCGGCGGAGAACGTGGCTCAGGACACACGCTTTGGGTCACCCACGAGGCACAGGCCGACAGCGTCACCTGGCGACCGCCGCGAGCGGCCCCCTCATCGTCCCCGCCTCGTGGTCCGGCGGAAGGTCTTCCAGGCCGGCTTCGCGCGGCCGTCGGAGTCGAAGAGGCCGACGTGGGCGCAGAAGGGGCAGCCGTCGGCGGACGGGGGGAGGTCCCGCCAGGCGTACCAGTGCACGGAGCTGATCCGCCAGCGCCGGCGCTTGCGCTCGAACATGCGGAAGGCCCGGGAGACGCGCTTGGCCTGTCGCTTCTTGGTCGTCGTCGCCGGGTGGCGCTTGGGGCCGCCGGAGCCCCAGCCGATCTCGGCGATCAGCAGGCGGGGGCGGCTGCCCGTCGCCCGGCGTGCCGCGCGGCTGAAGCGCCGGACCTGGCGCTTGCTGTCCTTGACGCTGCGCGCGTAGGGGTTGAGCGAGATGTGGTCGAAGTCCGGGTCGATCCCGAGCTCGTCGTAGTAGTCGTAGACCGCGTCCATGTAGTCGACCGGCGGCATCCCGTTGGGAGCGGGAGAGAGCCCGGCCGCGATCAGCTCGGCCTCGGGATCGACGTCGTGGATGGCCAGCGCCGAGAGTCGGACGAGGGTCACGTAGTCACGCGGCTCGGGCGCGGACTCGCCCCAGAACGACGGGAGGTTGGGCTCGTTCCAGAGCTGCCACGCGGTGATCGGCTCGTAGTCGGGGTCGAGCGCTGCCATCGTCCCGCCGGGCCCGTACCGAGTGACGACCCGGTCCAGGAATCGCTGCCAGGCGAACTTCATCTGATCGGTCCGGATCGGGGGCGTGCGCGAGTTGCCGAACCACGGGGGCAGCCCGAAGAGCACCGGCAGCGGGGTCGCGCCCGCCTTCCGGATCGCGTCGATCTTCGCGTCGAGCGGGCCCCAGCGGTAGTTGCCGGGCGCCCGCTCCACGCCTCGCCACGCGAGCAGGAAGCGGACCGTGCCCACACCGCCGCGACTCAGCCGGGAGACGTCCGAGGTGCTGAAGCTGCCGGCCTGGCTGACGACGCCGTAGAAGCTCTTGGGCGCGGGCCGCGGCTTCGCGCCCGCCGGGGCGGCAGCGAGCAGACAGGCGAGGAGGAGTCCCCCGACGATCAACCAAAGCCTGTTCACCCACCGCTCCTTCCCTGACCTCCCGGATCATTGAAGCACCCGCGGGGCGCCGGCTCAAGTCGCGGCTATCGCCTCGCGCACCGCTGGATCTTGGCGATGTTGCCGTCCGCCCGGTCGATGCACTTGAGCAGACGCTTGGTCTTCTGGTCGGGCGCGTTCTCAATCGCGTTCCCGAGGTCGGCGCCGCCGATGATCACCTGGCTCGAGCTCGGGTCCCCGAAGTCGATCCCGCGCAGCCCGGCCGCGGACAGCGAGTCGTTGACCTGGTCCTGGAGCTGGTTGCTCGTCTGGAACGCGGAGTTCACCGAATTCTCGGTCGTGTCGAGGATCGGCTTGAGGATCAGCAGGTAGATCGCCGCGAGGATTGCGACGGTTACCACCAGCCGAATCAGGCTGCGGACGAGGGACTCGGCGAGCATCGTGACTCGAATGTAGCGCCTCTTCGGTGGGGAGGCAGGCGCGCTGAGGGCGCAAAGTGCGCATTTCCGCGCCCCGAGCCGCACGGCCGCCGGTGGGCCGCATCTATCCTGCCCTGCGTGGCAAAGGACACCGAGAAGCTGATTCGCCAGCTCTCCCTGATCTCGTTCTTGATGGCCAATCGCCGGCCCGTGTCGGCGCTGGAGATCAAGCAGGAGGTGGAGGGCTACTCGTCGATGAACGAGGACGCGTTCGCACGCCGCTTCTACGCGGACCGCGCCGAGCTCGAGAGCCTCGGCATCGCGCTCAAGGTGGACAAGCCGAGCGAGGGCTTCCTCGAGTCCGAGCTCTACGCGTTGCCGCCGGAGAACTACTACCTGCCCGCGATCGAGTTCTCGGACTCCGAGCTGGCCGCGCTGGGCACGGCGCTGACGCTGCTCGACGGGCAGTTCGCCTATGCCGAGCCGCTCCGGCTCGCCCTCCAGCAGGTCTCCTGGGGACGCAAGAGCCCGCTCCAGAACGGCGAGGGCGCGCCGATCGAGATGGCGATGACCGCATCCGCCGGCGGCCGGGAGCTCTCGCAGCGCCTGGCGAAGATCGAGACGGCGATCAGCCGCCGCAAGACCATCGAGTTCAGCTACTACACGATGGAGCGCGACGCGACCGCCGATCGCAAGGTCGACCCCTACCACCTGGTGTTCCGCTCCGGCCAGTTCTATTTGATCGGCTACGCGCACGAGCGGGATGCGGTCCGCGTCTTCCGCCTCTCGCGGATCCAGGGAAAGGTCTCCTACGCGACCAAGGCTGAGCACGACTTCACGCCGCCGGAGGAGTTCGACCGCCGCGACTACGCGTCGCGGGCGGACTGGCAGATGGGCTCCAACGAGGGCCGCGCCCGGATCTTCCTCAGCGATCGCGTCGACTGGCTGGTCGAGCGCGACTATGGGGACTACGGGGAGCTGCGGCCGGCGAGCAAGAAGGACGGTGCTCCCGGCAAGGGCTCGATCCTCGAGACCGACTACTCGTCGTCCCGCCAGCTCGTCGCCTGGCTGCTGGGCTGGCGTCACAACGCGATCGTGCTCGACCCGCCCGAGCTGGTCGAGGAGGTCGACGAGCGCCGCGAGTTGCTCCGCAGCCGGCATGCCGCCGACTTCGAGACCGCGAAGCCCGTCGCCCGCCCCGCGGTCGAGGACGCCGAGCGCCGCAGTCGCACGAACGGAAAGTCGGAGACGGTGATCCGCCCGGAGCGCTTCGCGCGGCTGGTGACCCTCGCCGGGATGCTCATCGACGCGGCCCGCAACGAGCGCCGGCTGCAGACCGCCGAGGTCTGCGCCGAGCTCGGGGTCAGTGAGAAGGAGCTCCGCGGCGACATCGACGTCCTCAACGTCGTCAACTTCGGCGGCGGGACCTACGTGCTCTACGCGGAGATCGTCGGCGAGGAGATCGACGTCGATCCCGAGGCCTACGGGGACAGCTTCGCCCGTCCTGCCCGCCTGCTGCCGCTCGAGGCGAAGGCGCTGGTTGCCGCGATCGACTTCTTCGGCGATCACCTGCCGCAGGCAGGCCTCGACACGGCTCGCTCGAAGATCGTGCAGGCACTTGGCCACGACCCGTCCGAGGAGGGGCTGCAGATCACGATCGAGCGGGACGAGCCCGAGATCGTCGGCGCGGTCAACGACGCGATCAAGTCCCAGCAGGTCCTGAAGATCAACTACTACAAGGAGAACGAGGACCAGTTCACCGCCCGCGAGATCGAGCCCTACCGGCTCGCCCGCGGCCCGGGCGGCTGGTACGTCGGCTGCCGGGATCGCAAGCGGGACGCCGTGCGTCACTTCCGTCTCGACCGCACCAAGCAGGCCGAGCCCACCGGCGAGAGCTTCGAGCGCTCCGAGGACGTGGAGGCGCAGCTCGGCACCCAGCACTGGCTCAGCGAGGGCGAGGTCACCGATGCGCGGATCGCCGACGTCTGGGTCTCGCCGGAGCGGGCCCGGTGGGTCCGCGAGGAGCGCACGGTGGTCGAGGAGCTCGCCGATGGGGCCCTCGTCATCGAGATGCCCTTCGCAGGGACCTCGTGGCTGGTCCGCGAGGTGCTCAAGGGCGCCGGCGACATGGTCGTCCTCGAGCCTGAGGACGCCCGTGAGGCCGTGCTCGCGGCGGTCAGCGAGTAGGCACCTTGACGCAGCCGGAGCCGGCTCCCGGCCACCCGCTGATCACCCGCATCGTCGGGCCCAACCCGGGGCCGATGACGCTCTCGGGCACCAACACGTACATCGTCGGGAACGATCCCGCATGGGTGATCGATCCCGGGCCCGACGATCCCGGTCACATCGAGGCCGTCCGCGCCGAGGCCGAGCGCCGAGGAGGTCTCGCCGCGATCCTGATCACGCACCGGCACCTCGACCACACTGCCGGCGCCGAGTCGCTCGGCGGCGACGTGATCTGGGGCTCGATCAAGGCGGTCGACGAGACCGCCGCGCTCGCCGAGGCGATGCAGGAGCTGACGATCCGCAAGGTCAGGGGCAGCCACCCCGGACCCGACTCCGACGCGGGGCCCTTCCGGGTCATCCAGACCCCCGGGCACGCCTCCGACCACGTCGTCTTCGTCTACGGCGGCGACTCCGAGGTCTGCTTCTGCGGCGACCTGATCCTCGGGGAGGGGTCCGCGATCGTCCCGCCGCAGGCCGCGGGTGGATCGCTGGCCGACTACATGCGCTCGCTCGATCGCGTCGAGGAGCTCGCCCCGGCCTTGCTCTGCCCGGGGCACGGCCCCTGGGTCACCGATCCGGCGGCGAAGATCGCCGAGTATCGCGAGCACCGCCTCGATCGCGAGCGCCGGCTGGTGGCCGAGCTCGAAGACGGCGAGCGCTCCAAGGCGGCGCTGCTCGACGCGGTCTGGGACGACGTCCCCGCGCCGCTGCGCCCGGCCGCCGCGCTGGCGATGCGCGCTCATCTGGAGAAGCTCGCGGGGGACGGGGTCCGGGTCGGGGAGCTCGAGGACTGAGCGACCCCGTTCGCACCGGCCGCCGTGGCCCTGGATAATCGGCCTCGATGCTGAGGCGGCGAGACAGCGATCCCTGGCGCCGAGCCCTGCGGCGGGCCGGCGTCGCGGGAGCTGCCCTCGGCGCGCTGGCCGGCGCCGGCGGGCTCGGCGCTCGCTGGCAGCTCCTTCGCCGCCCGCTGCCGGGTGAGCGTGGCAGCCAGCGCGTGACCGGCATTGCGGCTCCGGTCGAGATCGCGCGGGATCGCTGGGGGGTTCCGCACATCACGGCGCAGACGACGCACGACCTCTGGTTTGCGCAGGGCGTCTGTCACGCCCAGGACCGCCTCTGGCAGATGGAGCTCTACCGCCGGGTCGCAGCGGGGCGGCTGTCGGAGGTGGCCGGCCGGGAGGGCCTCCCGGTCGACCGGATGATGCGCACCTTCGGCTTTGCCGGGATCGCCGAGCGCGAGGCGGTCGCGCTCACCCCCGGCCTGCGCTCCGAGCTCGAGGCCTACTGCGCCGGGGTCAACTCCCAGGTCCACGACACGGGGGCCCTCCCGGTCGAGTTCCAGCTCCTGCGGATCGACTTCGAGGAGTGGCGGCCAGCGGACATGCTCAGCGCCATGAAGCTGCTGACCTTCGGTCTCTCGACCAACTGGGAGCACGAGCTGCTCCGTGCCGAGATGATCCGCGCCCTCGGGCCGGAGTTGACCGAGCGCCTCGATCCGCTCTACCCGTCTGCCAATCCGGCGATCGTCGCTCCCGGCGGCGAGTGGTCGGGCGACGGGATCGGCCTCGCGGCGCAGATCGGGGTGGTCCGGGACGCGCTTGGCTTCGCGCCCGCGGCGAGCGGCTCCAACAACTGGGCCGTCAGCGGCAAGCTGAGCGGCACCGGGAGCGCGCTGCTCGCGGGGGATCCCCACCTTCCTCCGAGCATGCCCGGGATCACCTACCAGGTCGATCTGCGGGTCGGCGGTCGCTTCGTGCGCGGCGCCTCGATCCCGGGGTCTCCCGGCGTGCTGATGGGACAGGGCAACGATGTCGCGTGGACCTTCACCAACGCGATGGCCGACGTCATGGACCTCTTCGTCGAGCGCGTGGACGGCGACGCCTACGAGTTCGAGGGCGAGCGCCGCCCGCTCGAGGTCCGCGAGGAGGTGATCCGGGTCAAGGGCTCCGAGCCCGATCATCTCCAGGTGCGAAGCACCCACCACGGCCCGATCGTCAACGACGTCCTCGGGGCGGATGACAGCGAGCCACTGGCGCTCGCGTTCAGCGCCCTGCGACTGCCGGCGCTCAGTCGCGCCCAGGTGCGGCTGCTCGAGCCGACCAGTGGGGCCGAGCTGGTCGAGCTGCTCGCCGACCAGTGCACACCCGTCTCGAACCTGATCTGGGCCGATCGGGCCGGTTCGATCGGCTACAAGACCGTCGGCTGGCTGCCGGTTCGTCGCGGCGGTGTCCCCGACCTGCCCCGCCCCGGGTGGACCGGGGAGCACGAGTGGGACGGCTGGGTGCCCTACGAGGAGCTGCCGGAGGTGGTCGACCCCGACTGCGGCTACCTGATCACGGCCAACAACCGGATCGCCGGGGACGACTACCCCCACCACATATCCAGCCACTACCTGGACGGCTACCGCGCGCGAAGGATCGAGCAGCTCCTCCGCGAGCGCGATGACCACGACATCGAGAGCTTCGAGCGAATCCAGATCGACGAGTACTCGATCCCCGGCGATGAGACGGTGCAGCGTCTCGCGCGGATCGAGGACCTGGCCACCCGACAGCGCGAGATCGCGGCGATCGAGCGGCTGCGGAGCTGGGACCATCGGATGGCGGTGGACTCGGTCGCGGCGACGATCTACCAGGCGTTCACGCTCCGCCTCGCCCGGGAGACAGCCCGGCGGGCGATCGGGGACCGGGACCTCGCGCGCCGCTGGCTCGACGGGTCGAGCAACCCGTTCGTCGAGCACGTCACCGCTCCATGGCGCTGGCAGTCTCACCTGATCCGGCTCTGGGACGAGGCCGACGACGAACTGATCGGCCGGCCGTGGCCTGAGCACGTCCTCGACTGCCTGCGCGGAGCCCTCGACGACCTGGAGGAGCGCTTCGGCGCCGATCCGGAGCAGTGGGAGTGGGGCGGGGTGCACGAGATGGAGTTCCCGCATGCGCTCGGCGAGGCCAATCCCGCGTTGGCCCGGTTCTTCAACCGCTCGCTGCGAACGGGCGGCGCCCAGGAGACGGTCAAGCAGGTCGCCTTCGATCCCAACGACCCCTACAAGGCGGTCTGGGCGCCGTGCTGGCGGCTCGTCGCCGACCTCGAGGATCCGGACGCCTCCCGCTGGCAGGCCTTCACCGGGCAGTCGGGTCAGCCCGGCAGCCGCCACTACGACGATCTGATGGCCGACTGGACCGAGGGCCGCACCCAGCCGCTGGCGCCCGAGGGCCGGATGCGGGAGCTGCGATTGGTTCCGGCGCGCGCGAGCGCGAGATCTCCCGGCGGTTCGTGAAAGGCTTGAGCGCGCACCGCGATGAGCCGCCGCGACCAGATCACGATGACCCCCGAGGAGCAGCTGGAGCTGCTCGATTCCGAGCGCGTGGTGGTCATCTCCAGTCACGGGCCCAGGGGCTGGCCACACTCGATGCCCATGTGGTTCACGGTCCGCGACGGGGAGATCTGGGTCTGGACCTTCGCCAAGTCCCAGAAGGTCAAGAACCTCGAGCGTGACAACCGCTGCACGCTCCTGGTCGAGGCGGGCCGCGAGTACCAGGAGCTGCGCGGAATCCAGATCGAGGCCGAGGCCGAGATCATCCGCGACACGGACCGTGTACTCGACTTCGCCAAGGAGCTGACCGTGCGCTACGCGGACGGGATCGACGAGCTCGGCGATGACGCCGCCGCCGCGCTCGAGGCGCAGGCGCCCAAGCGTGTCGCGATCCGCTTCCAGCCCGTTCGCACCGCCACCTGGGATCACCGCAAGCTCGGCGGCGGGTACTAGCCCCGGTCGCCGGACTGGACTCGCGGCGCGCGAGGGCGTAGGCTGGCCCCGGGTCAACAACTGGGAGAAAGCACATGAACCGTATCCGGGCACGCCTCACCTACGCCAACGTCGTCGCGACGATCGCGCTCTTTTTGGCTTTGACCGGCGGCGTCGTCTGGGCGGCGAAGAAGGTCGGCTCCAAGAACATCAAGCGGGGTGCGGTCGAGAAGAAGCACATCGCGAAGAACGCCGTGCGCAAGAAGCACATCAAGGACAACCAGGTCGATGGATCGAAGATCCGAGATGGCGCGGTCGGTCGTGCTGATCTCGCCGGCGGATCCGTCGGCCCGGCCCAGATCGTCGCGAACGCCGTAGGGGCGCAGTCGGTCGCTCCGAACTCGCTCGGCGGCGCACAGATCAACGAGGGGACGCTTGAGGGTGTGGACGCCGCGACCGTGAAGGGAGTGGAGTTCTGCCGCGCGCGCGAGACGATCACCGTCGGCCCCGGCGAGCTCGATAGCACCGCGGTCTGCAGCATCGGAGGCTTCGAGTTGGAGCTGTTCTGCGAGGCCGACGGTTCGGCGAGTGCGGCGTCGACGTACACGAAGTTGAGCCCGCCTGCGAACGACTCAATGGTCTCCATCGAGGGCACCGTGGACTCAGCGGCACCCGATAACACAGACATCTCTCCGAGCAACGCGGACCTCGATGCTGCCGACGAGTACGAGCTCGCCCGGACGACCGGCTTTACCGGCAGCCCGCGGATCTCGGACACCGTGAGCGTGGTCGCCTCGACTCCCGGCGGCCAGATCCTCAGCGGCCGGCTCGCGATGATGAACACGGCCAACGGCAGCACCGGGAGCTGCACCGTGATCGCGGATCTCCAAGCCTGAGGCACCGTCCCGCGCCGCGAGGCCCGTCCGCATCGGTTGCCGGTTCGGATCAAACGTTCCCCGGGCGCTAGCCTCCCCGCGGCGATGGAGAACCTCAAAGGCCTGATCCTCTCGGGCGGGGCCGGGACGCGGCTGCGCCCGATCACGCACACGTCCGCCAAGCAGCTCGTCCCGGTTGCCAACAAGCCCGTGCTCTTCTACGGGATCGAGGCGCTGGTCGACGCCGGCGTCACCGAGATCGGGATCGTGATCGCGCCGCAGACCGGCGATGAGATCCGGGAGGCGGTCGGCGACGGCTCGCAGCTCGGCGCGGAGATCACCTACATCCCTCAGGCCGAGCCGCTCGGCCTCGCCCACGCTGTGCTCACCGCCGAGGAGTTCCTCGGCGACGACTCCTTCGTCATGTACCTCGGGGACAACCTGCTGCGCGACGGGATCACCGATCTCGTCGCCGCCTTTCGCGAACACGAGCCCGAGGTCCTGATCATGCTCACACAGGTCCTCGAGCCCGAGCACTACGGCGTCGCCGAGCTCGACGGCGAGCGGATCGTCCGCCTCGTCGAAAAGCCCAAGGACCCGCCCTCGGATCTCGCGCTCGTCGGCGTCTATATGTTCCGCCCCTCCGTCTTTGCCGCGGCCAAGGAGATCGAGCCTTCGCCGCGCGGTGAGCTCGAGATCACCGACACGATCCAGCGCCTGATCGACGACGGCAAGACGGTCGAGTACCACCGGGTCAAGGGCTGGTGGAAGGACACCGGCCAGCTCGAGGACATGCTCGCTGCGAACCGCCTCGTGCTCGAGGACATCGAGCCCCGGCTGGACGGAGAGGTCATCGACAGCAACCTCGAGGGCCGGGTCGTGGTCGAGGAGGGAGCGGTCGTGGAGCGCACGGCGATCCGCGGCCCGGCGGTGATCGGGGCCGGCGCCCGCGTCGCCGACTCCTACATCGGCCCCTACACGGCGGTTGGCGCGGGATGCGAGGTGCACGGCTCCGAGGTCGAGCACTCGATCCTGCTCCGCGGAGCGAAGGTGCGAAACCTGGCCTCGCGCATGGAGGCGAGCCTGCTCGGCCGCGACGTCACGGTGTCTCGCAGTGACGGTCTGCCGAAGACGATCCGGATGATGGTCGGGGACAGCTCGGAGCTGACGCTCCCGTGAGGGTCCTGGTCGCGGGGGGCGATGGGATGCTCGCCCACGAGGTGATCGACGCGGCCCGCCGCGCCGGCCACGAGGTCAGCGCCTTCGGGCGCAAGAAGCTCGACATCACCGATCCGCGATCGATCGACGACGTCGTCGGTGGAGCTGCTCCCGAGGCGGTGGTCAACTGCGCGGCCTGGTCCGACGTCGACGGCGCGGAGGACGACGAGCGGGGCGCGATGCGGGTAAACGACGAGGGCGCGGCGCTGCTGGCCGCCGCAGCCGAGCGCGTCGGAGCAAAGATCGTCTACCCCTCCAGCGACTATGTCTTCGACGGCAGCAAGCGCGCTCCCTACGTCGAGTCCGACCTGCCGGGGCCGATCGGCGCCTACGGCCGCTCCAAGCTCGGCGGCGAGACCTCGGTCGCAGTTGCCAACCCGCGCCACTTCATCGTCCGTTCCTCCTGGCTCTACGGCCATTCCGGCAAGAACTTCGTGGAGACGATGCTGCAGATCGGCCTCGACCAGCCCGAGGTCCTGGTCGTCGCGGACCAGCGCGGCTGCCCGACCAGCTGCGTCGATCTCGCCAAGGCGCTGATCGAGCTGATCGAGGACGAGGAGTACGGGATCCATCACATCGCCGCCGCCGGCGACTGCACCTGGTTCGACTTCGCCGCCGAGATCTTCGATCAGGCCGACTACGAGACCCGCGTGATGTCGACGACGAGCGATGTGATGGCCCGCAAGGCGCCGCGGCCCGCGTACTCGGTGCTGCGCAGCGAGCGCTCCGACCCGATCGAGCTCCCGCCCTGGCAGGACTCCCTGCGCCGCTACCTCGCCGATCGTGAACTGGAGGGAACATGAAGCTGCTCGTGACCGGCGCCGCCGGGTTCATCGGCTCGACCTACGTGCGCCGCCACCTGCGCGAGCACCCGGAAGACCGCGTCGTCGCACTGGACAAGCTCACCTACGCCGGTCGCTGGGAGAACCTCGCCGAGGCCGACCAGGAGCGGCTCGAGATGGTCGAGGCCGACATCGCCGACCCCGAGGCCGTGCGCTCCGCGATCTCCGGCGCCGACGCGGTCGTCAACTTCGCCGCCGAGTCCCACGTCGATCGCTCGATCACCGACCCGGGCGCCTTCATCAAGACCGACGTCTACGGCACCTACGTCCTGCTCGAGGCCGCCCGCGACGCCGGGATCCGGCACCTTCAGATCTCCACCGACGAGGTCTACGGCTCGATCGACGAGGGCAGCTTCACTGAGACCTCGCCGCTCGATCCGTCCTCGCCCTACTCCGCCTCCAAGGCGGGTGGCGACCTGCTGGTCAGCGCCTTCCAGCACACCTACGACTCCGACACGCTGATCGTGCGCGCCTCCAACAACTACGGGCCCTACCAGTACCCGGAGAAGCTGATCCCGCTGATGGTCCTCAACGCGATGGCCGGCGACGAGCTGCCCGTCTACGGGGACGGGATGCAGGTGCGCAACTGGCTGTTCGTCGAGGACTTCGCCGCCGCCATCGACGCGGTCCTGGAGCGTGGCGATGCGGGTCAGGTCTACAACGTCGGCGGGCCCGACGAGAAGCCCAATCTCGAGGTCGTGCAGCGGATCCTCGACCTGACCGGCCGCGACGAGGGGCTGATCACCTACGTCTCCGACCGGCTCGGCCACGACCGCCGCTACTCGCTCTCCGCCGACAAGACCGAGGGGCTCGGCTGGAAGGCGGAGGTCGGCTTCGACGAGGGCATGGAGCGGACCGTCGCCTGGTACCGCGACCGCGAGGACTGGTGGGGCCCGATCCGCTCCGGCGACTACCGGTCCTACTACGAGCAGCAGTACGGGCGCAAGCTCGGCGGCTGAGCCGCTCGCCCCAGGGCTGGGCTCCTCTACCCTTCCCCGCCCATGTCGATCGCCACCCCCACCACGATCGAGGACGTCAAGCTGATCCAGCCGGCCGTCCACGGCGACCACCGCGGCTTCCTGCTCGAGACCTACAGCGAGGATCGCTGGCGGGAGCTCGGCGTGGAGGGCCCCTTCGTGCAGGACAATCACTCCCGCTCGACGACCAAGGGCACTCTGCGCGGGCTCCACCTCCAGACCGACCCGGGGCAGGGCAAGCTCGTCCGCTGCCTCCGCGGCGCGATCTTCGACGTCGCCGTCGACCTCCGTCGCGGCTCACCGACCTATGGGCAGTGGGCCGGCCACGTGCTCGACGACGAGACCCACCACCAGCTGTGGGTCCCGGTCGGCTTCGCCCACGGCTTCCAGGTGCTCACCGACGTGGCCGACGTCGCCTACAAGCTCACCTCCCTCTACGACCCGAAGACCGAGGCCGAGATCGCCTGGGACGACCCCGACATCGACATCGAGTGGCCGCTGGAGAACCCCGTGCTCAGCGAGCGGGACTCGTCCGCACCCCGGCTCGCCGAGGTCGCGGACGAGTTGCCGTTCAGCGTCTGAGCTCCGCGTCTCGGCAGCCGTCGACGAGCTGGTTCTGCGCGGCCTGCTCGCGGGTGAGCCCGAGCCCGAGCCGTTCGTCCAGGAGAGCTCGCCGGTCGGGATGAGGATCGACGTCACGATGGGGCAGCCCGCTGGCTGGAGGGGGCCCTCGGCGGCGCGGTGAGGATCGGCCTCCCATGGGAGTCACTGACGGCGTTTCTCCGGCTGATCACGAGCCCCCGAGCGGCCGAGGAGCCGCTCTCTCCCGAGCAGGCCGTCGCGCAGGTCGAAGCCGACTTCGCGCGTTTCGACGATCTCCGCTGGTTCAACCCGGTCGGCTGAAGCATCGTTCGGCCCGGCGGGCTG
The DNA here is from genome assembly GCA_035267205.1 of Solirubrobacterales bacterium. Classification (GTDB taxonomy): domain Bacteria; phylum Actinomycetota; class Thermoleophilia; order Solirubrobacterales; family 70-9; genus CAXMST01. The sequence continues at coordinate 21,013 of DATFLZ010000078.1, forward strand.
GCCGGCGGGCGTATGATCGGTGGCTTGGCCGCTACCCCGAAGCCGACCCAAAACAAGGGTGAGCAGGATCCGCTCGCTGCCTTCAGCGAGCCCACTCGCAACTGGTTCCAGCGCTCCTTCGAGGGTCCCACGCCCGCGCAGGCGGAGGGCTGGCCGGCGATCGCTTCGGGCGCCAGCACGCTGATCTGCGCTCCCACCGGCTCAGGCAAGACCCTGGCCGCGTTCCTCTGGGGCATCGACACCCTCGCCCGGCGCCGGGACCAGCTCGGCACGGGGGTGAAGATCGTCTACGTATCGCCGCTCAAGGCGCTGTCCTACGACGTCGAGCGCAACCTGCGGGCGCCGCTCGCCGGGATCGGCGCCGAGGTGGCCGTCGGCCTCCGCACCGGCGACACGCCGCAGAAGGACCGCCAGGCGATGCTGCGGCGACCGCCGGACATCCTGATCACGACGCCCGAGTCGCTGTATCTGATGATGACCTCGCAGGCGCGAAAGATCCTCACCGCGGTCGAAGCCGTGATCGTCGATGAGATCCACGCGGTCGCGCCGACCAAGCGCGGCGCGCACATGGCGCTCACCCTCGAGCGCCTCGACCACCACGTCCAGAATCCCGAGCAGGACGAGCAGCTCGAGCTGACCGACGCGGACCTCGCCGAGCTGCCGCGCAAGCCGCTGCAGCGGATCGGCCTGTCGGCGACGCAGAAGCCGCTCGAGCGGATCGGCAAGTTCCTCGTCGGCCCCGGGCGCGACTGCACGATCGTCAACGCCGGCGTGCGCAAGGAGCTCGATCTGGAGATCGTCGTGCCGGTTGAGGACATGGCGGACCCCGGTGGAACGACCCCGGTCCCGGCACCGAGCGACACGGGCCGGGATGAGGCCGGCGTGGACAAGATCGCCGCGGAGCTCAGCGGCGAGCCCAACCACCGCTCGATCTGGCCCGCGATCTACCCGAAGCTGCTCGAGCTGGTCCGGGAGCACACGTCGACGATCATCTTCGTCAACAACCGCCGCGGTGCCGAACGCCTTGCCAAGCGCCTGAACGAGATGGCGGCCGATGAAGCGGCAGCCGAGATCGCCCGCGCCCATCACGGCTCCCTGGCCCACGAGGAGCGGACCAAGGTCGAGGAGCTGCTCAAGTCAGGGCAGCTGCCCTGCCTCGTCGCCACCTCGAGCCTCGAGCTCGGGATCGACATGGGCGCGGTCGATCTGGTGATCCAGGTCGAGTCGCCGAAGTCGGTCGCGCGCGGGATCCAGCGGGTCGGTCGCGCCGGGCACGAGCTCGGCGCCACCTCGCGCGGGCGGATCTTCCCGAAGTTCCGCAGCGACCTGCTGGAGTGCGCGGTGGTCGCGAAGAAGATGCGGGCGGGCGAGATCGAGGAGACGGTGATCCCCCGCAACCCGCTCGACGTGCTCGCTCAGCATCTCGTCTCGATGGTCGCCGACCGCGAGTGGGAGGTCGACGAGGTCGAGCGCCTGGTCCATGCGGCTGAGCCCTATGAAGATCTGGGCCGGGAGCAGCTCGAGAACGTGCTCGACATGCTTGACGGCCGCTACCCCTCCGAGCGCTTCGCCGAGCTCCGCCCGCGGCTGGTCTGGGACCGCACCGCCGGCACGATCCGGGGACGCAAGGGCGCCCGCCAGCTCGCCGTCACGAACGCCGGCACGATCCCCGACCGCGGGCTCTACGGCGTCCACCTTCCCGACGGCCGCCGGGTCGGCGAGCTCGACGAGGAGATGGTCTACGAGGCTCGCCCGGGCCAGGTGTTCCTGCTCGGCGCGAGCACCTGGCGGATCGACGACATCACCCGCGACCGCGTGATCGTCACTCCGGCACCCGGCGTGCCCGGCGCCGTCCCCTTCTGGCGCGGCGACGGCGTCGGCCGCCCGGTTGAGCTCGGCCGCTCGATCGGCGAGTTCTCGCGGGAGGCCGTGTCCGCCGAGCCCAAGGATCTGGCCAGGGACTACGACCTGGACGACCTGGCGGCCGAGAATCTCGTCGCCTACCTGCGCGAGCAGCAGGCCGCGACCCGCGTTGTCCCGTCTGATGAGACGATCGTCATCGAGCGCTTCCGGGACGAGATCGGTGACTGGCGGCTCTGCATCCTGAGCCCGTTCGGCGGCCGCGTCCACGCCGCCTGGGGCCTCGCCCTGAGCGCCCGGATCCGGGACGAGTTCGACCTGGAGGCGGACGCGATCTGGTCCGACGACGGGATCGTCATCCACCTCCCAGACGCCGACGAGGCGCCCTCGCCCGAGCTGGTGACCCTCGAGCCGGACGAGGTCGAGGATCTGATCGTCGGCGAGCTCAGCGGCACGGCCCTCTTCGGAGCGCGGTTCCGAGAGGCGGCCGGCCGCTCCCTGCTGATCCCCCGCGCCTACCCCGGCAAGCGCACCCCGCTGTGGCAACAGCGGCTGCGGGCTCAGTCGCTGCTCGAGGTCGCCAAGGACTTCCCCCGCTTCCCGGTCACGCTCGAGACCTACCGCGAGGTGCTCAAGGACGTCCTCGACCTGCCCGCCCTCACTCAGATCCTGCGGGACATCGGCTCGCGGAAGATCAGCCTGGTCGAGGTCGAGACTCAGACCGCGAGCCCCTTCGCCTCCTCGCTGCTCTTCGACTACGTCGCCACCTATATGTATGAGGGGGACACGCCGAACGCCGAGCGCCGCGCCGCGGCCCTGGCGCTCGACCGAGACCTCCTCCGCGAGCTGCTCGGCCAGGAGGAGCTGCGCGAGCTGATCGATCCTGCGGCGTTGGACGAGCTCGAGGACTCGCTCCAGCACCGCACGGAGCAATCGCAGGCCGCCGACCGGGATCACCTCGAGCAGATTCTGCGCCGCCTCGGTGATCTGACCGACGAGGAGGCCGAGCAGCGGGTCGCCGAGGGCTACTCGGCCGCGTCCATGCTCACCAAGCTCGAGGACGAGCGTCGTGCGGTGAAGGTCCGGATCGCAGGCGAGGAGCGCTGGATCGCGGCGCAGGACGGCGGGCTCTATCGCGACGCGCTCGGGGTGCCGGTGCCCTCCGGGCTCCCGGACGCCTTCCTGGAGGAGGTGCCCGAGCCGATGGTCGCGCTGATGCGCCGCTACGCCCGCACGCATGGCCCCTTCCCGACCGCGCGGGCGGCGAACCGGTACGGCGTGGACGTGGAGCCCGCGCTCAAGCAGATGGAGCGCGCGGGCGAGATGGTCCGCGGCGAGCTCCTCCCCGGGGGAACCGAGCGCGAATGGTGCGACCCGGACGTGCTGCGCCGTGTGCGGCGCGCGAGCCTCGCGGTGCTGCGCAAGGAGGTCGAGGCCGCCGACATCAGGGAGCTCGCTCGCTTCCTTCCCTCCTGGCAGAACGTGGACGCGCATCGCCCGGCCGGCGCCGGCCCCGATCGCCTGCGCGAGGCGCTCGTTCCCCTTCAGGGGGTCGCGCTCACGCCCGAGGTCTGGGAGCGGGACGTGCTGCCCCGTCGCCTTGGCGCCTACTCCCAGAGCTGGCTGGACGAGCTGACGACCGGCGGCGAGGTCGTCTGGATCGGCGGCGGCCCGGTCGGTCGCACCGGGCGCGTCGCCCTCTACTTCCGCGATGACGTCCGGCTCGCCGGTCCGCCCCCGGCCAACGCGAAGCTCGATCGCCCGGAGGGCGAGCTGCACGACCGGATCCGCGAGCTGCTTGCGGGCCGCCCGGCGTTCTGGCTCGACATCAGCACCGCGATCGAGGACGCCGAGCGCGAGGAGCTGCACTCAGCGCTCTGGGACCTCGCCTGGGCGGGCGAGGTGACCAACGACGCCTTCGCCCCGCTGCGCGCCCCGCGGCTGCGCGCGGTCACCCGCTCCGAGTCGCGTCGCGCCCGTCGCTTCTCCTCGCGTCGCGCCGCCACCGGCCAGGCGCTGCAGGGCCGCTGGTCGCTGGTCAGCGAGCTGCTCGCCGACGCGCCGCCGCAGGGACCCCGCTGGCGGGCGCAGGCCGAGCTGATGCTCGAGCGCTATGGGATCGTCACGCGGGAGACGGTGCTCTCCGAGGGGATCCCCGGCGGCTTCACCACCCTCTACGGCGAGCTCTCCAACCTCGAGATTCTCGGCACCGCCCGCCGCGGCTATTTCGTCGAGGGGCTCGGCGGGGCGCAGTTCGCGCTCGCGGGGGCTGTCGAGCGGCTCCGCTCGCTGCCCCGTGAGGAGGGCGTCCATCAGCTGCTCGCCGCCACCGATCCCGCCCAGCCCTACGGCTCGCAGCTGAGCTGGCCGAAGCCGCCGCTGCGCGAGGTGAGCGAGGACGCGGCCGAGGGTGAGAAGCGCGGAGGCCGCCGACCGAGCCGGGTCGCCGGCGCCTACGTCCTGCTTCGGGACGGCGAGCCCGTTGTCTATGTCGAGCGCGGCGGCAAGGGCATCCTGCGGCTGGCCCACATGGACGAGGCCGGGCTCGCGGCGGCGCTCGCGGCGCTTACCGCCGCGGCGCGCGACGGCCTGATCCCGAAGCTGGGGATCGAGAAGGTGGACGGCGAGCCGGTGTTCGGATCCGGCCTCGAGGAGGCGCTCGGCGAGGCCGGCTTCTCACGCCAGCCGAAGCGCATGGTCGCCGGCGCCTGAGGCGTCCCGGCGGGCCGTGGTGCTCGTACCACCAGACCTCGCCGCGCGCTACCAGGGCTTCGACTCCTCGGCCTCGAGACGCTTCAGCTCCAGCCGTCCCAGCGACGCAGCTCCGGCTCGGGATCGACCGGCCGCCCGTTCTCGCGCAGCTCGAAGTGGAGGTGGCACGGGGTCGAGCGGGCGTTGCCCGTCTGGCCGACCCTCCCCACCCGCTGCCCGGTTCGCACCCGCTCGCCCTTGCCGACCGTCGGCGGCCCGATCAGGTGCGAGTAGAAGTAGCTCTCGTCGGTTTTTCGGCCGTTGATGAGGACGTAGTAGCCGTAGAGGCGATCGTCGTAGCCGACCCGGCGCACCTTCCCACCGCGTGCGGCGACCAGCGGCGTGCCGCAGTCGGCGAGGATGTCGTAGCCCTCGTGAGTGCGCCCGCCGTTGCGCCCGGCACCGAACTCCCCGACCGCTCCACGCGCGCTGTGGGGGCCGTCCACCGGATACACGTGCCCGCGCAGCCGGAACCGTCCGGCGTGGCGCAGCGGTCGCCCCTTGGCTCCGACCCGGAACTCGTAGCGCCCGTCGCGGGCGGCGCCCCCGCGGCGCTTGCGGCCGTTCCAGCGGCGCTGATAGCGCCTGCCCGGCCGGGCTCGACGCTCCCGCCACGCGGCCACCGTCTTGCCCGTCCGCAGCTCGATCACCTCGATCCGGAGATCGGTGGCGCGCCGCGCCGAGAAGCGGAACCTGAGCCTGGGACGCCGGGGGCCCGCGAACAGCGCCTGCCGCGGTGATACGGACGCCCGCTCGAGCTTGAAGGCGAGGGCCCGGCCCGCCCGTTCCGGTCCATCTGCGTGGGCCGGGGAGCCCGGCACCCCCAGCCATGCCAGGGCTGCGAGCGTCGCTGCGAGCAGCGCGGAGACCCGCGGGGAGGGTTGAAGCATCGGCCGACTGTACGCCGTCGGTTTGGGCCGGCGCCGGGCGGGCGGGGGCGCAGGCTGTGCGCGATCACGCCAAACTGAGCGGCATGCAGGCCAGATCATCGAGCGCGGCGGCGCGCGGTTCGTCGCCTTGGACCCGGGACCACACGGGAGGCCAGATCATGCGGTACGGACTCGTCGCCGCCTCTGGATATGTACTTGCGCTCGCGCTCTTCGCGGTGATGGTCGAGGTCGGGATCTCGCCCTACGTTGCGGCCCCGGTCGTCTTCGTCGCCAACGGCGCCTACAACTTCCTCCTGTTCAGGGCGTTCTCGTTTCCGGCCGGGTCGATGGCGGCCGGGTCGCAGGTTGGGAGGTTCGTCGGCGTTGCCGGCGTGTCCCTCGTCGTCAATTACGGCGTGCTGTACGCGCTCTACGGCGTGCTCGGTGTTGACCCGGTCCCAGCGCAGGCCGTGGCCGTGGCGACCGCGGCCCCGGTCGGATTTCTGGGCAACAAGCTCTGGACGTTCGCGTGAGCACCCGGGTCGATCCCGAAGCTCTCCCGTCGCCGGCGGGGATCGCCGAGCTGACCTCGTCCCTCCGCCGGGACCTCGCCGCCGCCGCCACGCGCGTCATCGACAGCGGCTGGCTCGTGCTCGGCCCGGAGGTGGAGGCGTTCGAGGAGGAGTTCTCGGACTGGGCCGGGGCCACGGCTTGTGTGGGGGTCGCGTCGGGCACCGATGCTCTCACCCTGATCCTCATGGCCGCCGGGATCGGGCCGGGGGATGAGGTCATCGTTCCTTCCAACGCCCTGCCGACGGCGTTTGGCGTCGCCGCAAGCGGAGCGACACTCAGGTTCGCCGATGTCGGCTCCACCGATTACAACCTCGACCCGGACGAGGTCGAGCGGTTGACCGGCCCTCGTACGCGAGCCGTGGTCGCGGTGCACCTCTACGGGCACCCGGCGCGCACGGATGAGATCGCACGCCGCATCGACCGCAGTCGGATCGCTCTGATCGAGGACTGCGCGCAGGCGCATGGCGCGCAGTTTGAGGGGAGCCCGGTCGGCTTGGTCGGGGACGCCGCCGCCTGGAGCTTCTATCCGACGAAGAACCTCGGGGCTCTGGGCGACGGTGGGGCCGTCACGACGAGCGACACCGAACTTGCCGAGCGCGTGCGCTCCCTCCGGGTCTACGGCGAAGAGGAGCGGTACCGAAGCCCGCGGGTGGGAACCAACAGCCGGCTGGATGAGCTCCAGGCTGCGATGCTGCGCGTCAAGCTCGCCCACCTCGAGGAGTGGCAGCGACGCCGCCGCGAGGTAGCCGCGACCTACGATGAGCTCCTCGCGGGCTCGGCCGCCTCGCGACCTCCCCATGCCGACGACATCACCCACGCGCGCCACCTGTACCCCGCGCGCGTGCCGGATCGGGACGCGCTGCGGGCCGGGCTCTCAGAACGCGGCCTGAACCTCGGCATCCACTACCCGCTCGGCGCCCACCAGCAGCCGTGCTTCAGCGAGCTTGCCGATCGGGCCCTGCCCGTCACCGAGGATCTCGCGGGGAGTCTGCTCAGCCTCCCGATGCACCCGTTCGTGAGCGAGCCCCAGGCCCAGACCGTCGCCGAGATGCTGCTCGCCGGACTCGCGGACTAGGACACCGCGGCAGCGCGGAGCTCCAGGAACTCCGCGTAGTCGCGGATGTAGTCGCTTGCGTCGTAGGGGTGTGACGCGAGCACGAGGAGCACAGCGTCGGCCGAGTACCGGTACTGGGTCCCCCAGGTCATCGGCGGCAGGTACAGCCCGACCCCCGGCGAGTCGAGCAGGTACTCGCGGCGGCTGTCCCCATCGTCCACGATGCCGTGAACCCGGCCGGTCAGCGCCACCAGGAACTGAGCGCACGTCCTGTGCGCGTGTTCGCCGCGAACCTCCTCACCGGGGACGTCATAGACGACGAATGCGCGCTGGGGCGTGAACGGGAGCGGCCGGTCCCTCTCGACGGCCACGAGGGAGCCGCGGAGGTCGCTCGCGATCGTGCACTCGATCAGTCGAGCCCCGTCACCGTCGGTGTCAGGCTCCCCTGCGACGGCGACTGTCCCCGCGTCGGCCTCGATCGGTACGAGCGGCTCGCCCGACTCCTTGCTTACGTAGCCCACGATCCTCGCCGGATTTCCGGAGACGATCGCCTCGCTCGGGATCGCGGCTTCGACGACCGCATTCGGGCCGATCACCGCACGATCACCCACCGAGACGCCCGCGAGCACGACCGCGTTCGCTCCCACCTGCACGCCGTCCCCGACGAAAGCCGGCTCCTCAGCTGCCCCGCCCGGCGGGCGAGCGGCAACCACAGCCCCGTGGTCGATGACGACGTCGTCGCCGACGACCGCGGACCCGACGACCGCGTTGCCTCCCACCCGGATCCGCGCGCCGAGGCGCGCGGACTCCTCGATGACCGCCGTCTCGTTGACGCCGTCGCGCGCTCCTCCCGTGCGCCCCGGCTCGGCGCCGTCCGGTGGCGCGGTCACCGGTCCAGCACCTCCGGCATCGGAGCCTCGCGGTCGGCTGAGGTCAGCTCGACCTCCGACATCACGACCGCGTCGGGCCGGCCCTTCGTGTTCTCGTACCCCCGCCACACGTAGGCACCGATGATCCCCAGGGCGAAGAGATTGATCGCGCCGAGAAGCGCGACCACGATTACCGTCGCTGCGTAGCCGGGAACGTCAATGGCCCCGGCAAGCCGGGCGACGGCAACCGTGGTGGCAACCAGGATCGAGCTCAAGACTCCGAAGATGCCGAGGAACAGAAGGACGCGGATCGGCAGATCGGTGAACGAGTAGACGCTGTCGGACAGGTACCGGAGCTTGCGCCGAAAGCTCCAAGCGCTCTTTCCCGCCGCGCGCGGCAGGCGCTCATACGGGATCTCAGCGCGCTGATACCCGAGCCAGAGCACGAGTGTCACCAAGGATGTGTTCGCCTCTCGGAGCTCGAGCAGTCGATTCGCAAACTCGCGCGTGCATCCGAAGACGTCGACTCCGCCCACCGGCATCTCGCGCCAGACGAAGCGGCGATACAGGGCCCAGAAGAGCCGGGAGCTCACCCGGGAGGGCCAGGGGTCCGCCCGCCCGGTCCTGGTTCCGACGACGATGTCCTCGCCGCCCTCCAGAGCCTCGAAGAACCTTTCGATCAGGCTGGGTGGCTCCTGGAGGTCGGCGGCCATCACAGCGACGTACTCACCGGAAGCCGCCCCGAGCCCGGTGCGAATCGCCGCGAAGCTGCCGAAGTTGCGGGAGTGGCGCGCGAGCCGCGCCGAGAAGGACCTCCCCTCCCGCGCATCCAGCGCCTC
>DATFLZ010000079.1:0-5888 GCA_035267205.1 Solirubrobacterales bacterium
GTTCGCGGTGACCGTGCCCGCCGTTAGCTAGCTCGCCGCGAGCGCTTCGCTCGCGGCCTCGTCGGCGTGGTAGCTGGAGCGGACGAGCGGGCCCGCCGCGACCGCCTCGAAGCCGATCTTGCGCGCCTCGCGCTCGAGCGCCTCGAACTCCTCCGGCTCCCAGTAGCGGACAACGGGCAGGTGGCGCTCGGTCGGCCGGAGGTACTGGCCCACGGTCAGCACCTGGACCTTGTGCTCCCGCAGGATCCCGAAGGTCTCGACCATCTCGTCGAAGCTCTCCCCGAGCCCGACCATCAGCCCGGACTTGGTGATGACCTCCTCCCCGCCCATCTCCTTGGCGAGCTCGAGCACGCGCGTCGAGCGCTCGAACCTCGATCCGCGCCGCGCCATCGGGTACAGGCGCGGAACGACCTCGCAGTTGTGGTTGAAGACGTCGGGCCGCTCGGCGATCACCCGTGCGAGGGGCATCTCCTGGCCGCGGAAGTCGGGCGTCAGCACCTCGACCTTGCAGCCCGGCGCCTGGGAGCGGATCGAACGAATGACGCCGACGAAGGCGCTCGCCCCGTAGTCGGGCAGGTCGTCGCGATCGACCGAGGTGATGACGGCGTGGGTGAGGTCCATGCGCTTCACCGACTGGGCGACGCGGGCCGGCTCGAGCGGGTCGTTGTGGGTGGGCACGCCCGTCTGCACGTTGCAGAAGCCGCAGCGGCGGGTGCAGGTGTCGCCGAGGATCATGAAGGTCGCGGTCCCGCGCTCCCAGCATTCGCCGACGTTCGGGCAGTTCGCCTCCTCGCAGACGGTGTTCAGGTTCTCCTCCCGCATCATCCCCTTGAGGCGGCGGTAGGTCGGGCCGCCCGGGGCCGGCACCTTGAGCCATGGCGGCTTGCGCTCACGGAAGGGACGGCCCTCGACCTTCTCGGCGGCGATCCCGCCGGGACGCGCTCGCGACCGGGTCACGTGGATCCGCTCCCCCTCCTCGGTCTGCTCGGTAGCGCTCACACGGTCAACGTTAGCGGCCGGGCTCCGCCTGCTCGCCCTCTTCCAGCGCATCGTGATCGGTCGCATCCGGAACCCGGCGCGCCCCTCCGGGAAGCCGATCGACGGCGCGGCCGATGCGCTCCACCGCTCCCTCCAGGGGCGAGACGATCGTCACCGCCTGCTCGAGCGTGGGCAACGCCGCGACGATCTCGGCCCCGACCGCCTCGACCTGGCGTGCGTGCTCGTCCATGACCCGCGCCTGCGTGTGCAGCTCGCGGCCGAGTTGCTCGAAGGAGGTGCCGAACTCCAGGATCTCCGCGCCGCGAGCGTCCAGTCGCTCGCCGACCGCAAGGAACCGCTCGCCCAGCTCCTCGATCCGCGCCCCGCGGCGGTCGAGGTCGTCGAGCTTCGCCACACCGCGGTCAGCGCTCCGCGCGATCGTGTGCAGATCGTCCAGCGCTCGCAGGAGCAGCTTGCCGGGGATCAGCGTGTCCGAGAGGCTGGGCACGCTCCGACTGTAACGGCGGGCGGGCGCGGGGTGACGGCTACCGGCGTTCGTGCAAACGGACCCGCAGCCCGCCCTTGGGAGAGAGCGTCGGCGCCTGCGTGATCTTGATGTCGGGATCGTCGATCAGCTCCCACTCGAATCGCTGCAGCAGCCCCGCGGCGATCGCGTGGACCTCGGTGTAGCCAAAGCGCTTGCCGATGCAGACCCGCGGGCCCATGCCGAATGGGACGTAGGCCCCGGTCGGCAGCTTCGCGCGGGCCTCTGGCTCGAAGCGATCGGGCCGGAACGAATCGGGCTCGTCCCAGACGTCCGGCAGCCTGTGGCTGACCCAGGAGCAGTAGGAGATCGGCAGGCCGGCCGGGACGCCGATGCCCTTGAACTCGAAGTCCCGAACGACCCGGCGCGGTCCGATCCAGGCCGGTGGGTAGAGCCGCAGCGTCTCGTCGATCGCCTTGGTCAACTCGGGCAGGCCGCTGAACAGATGCTCGGGCCCCGGCGCGTCTCCGCCGACGGTCTCGCCGAGCTCCTGCTGGAGCGGCTGAAAGCAGGAGGGGTTGCGGGCGAGCTCGTAGGCGAGGAAGGTGACGGTGGCGGTCGTGGTGTCGTGGCCGGCGAACAGCAGGGTGAGCACGTGGTCGAGCACCTGGGTGTCGGTGAAGGAGTTGCCCTCGTCGTCGGTCGCCGCGAGGAGCGAGCTGAGGATGTCGCCGCGGCCATCGGGATCGTCGCCGCGCTCGCGCCGCGCCCGAATCTCGCCGCCGACCAGCCGCTCGAGCTCGGCCCGGGCCGACTTGAGCCGCTCGTACGGGGTGCCGGGGCCGACGGCGATCTGCAGGACGAACTCCTCGCCGTGGAACGAGAGCCCGCGCTCGAACTCACTCACCGTCTCGTGGGCGCGGGCCGAGTCGGGATCGAAACCGAACAGTGCGCGCATCGCGACCCGCATCGCGAGCTCGCGGGTCCAGTCGTAGATGTCGATCACGTCACCGTCGTCGAGCCGATCGAGCGCGGCCCCGGCCTCGCCCGTCATCGTCTCGGTCGCGCTGACGATCCGCTCCCTGTGGAAGGCGGGCATCATGATCGCCCGAGAGGCGTCGTGGTAGTCACCGTCGATCGTCAGCAGCCCATCCCCGAGCAGCGTGATCAGATCGCCGAAGCGGCCGTAACGCCAGACGAAGTTCTCCCGGCCGGAAACCAGCACGAAGTGGTTGGCCTCGGGCCCGATCATGAAGGCCTGGCGGTCGTGCAGGATCCGCATCCCGAAGATCGGCCCGTACTTGAAGTACGACTCGCGCAGGAGGTTCAGGACGTCGTGCCGGGCGCGCCAGGTTCGCTTCAGGCTCAGGTTGTTGGGCCCGCGCGGCATCGGCATCCGCTTCATCGCCGCCCGCGCCCGGCGGACGTCCGAAGCCATCGCGATCGGCCCCGGGGCGGCGGGCCGGGGGCCGGGATCGGCGAGCCTCGTCCCCATCAGCTCCGCCCGTCCGGGTAGATCGCGTGCCAGATGATCGAGGTGGCCGCCTCGGCCAGCCGGTCGAGCTGCTCGGGATCGGCCCCGCGCGCGAGGTGGTAGCAGGAGCCCTGCAGCATCCAGGAGAGCGCCGCGACCGTCTCGTGAGTGTGGACGTCGCGGACCTCGTCGCCCCTGCCCGACTCGATCAGCTCCTCAAGCGGCCGCGCGTGCCGCGCGACCATCTCGACCTGCATCGCCCGCATCTCGGCGTCGTAGGCCGCCGTCTCGGTCAGCGCCGCGAACAGGCTGCCGTGGCGGGCGTAGATGTCGATCACCTCGCGGGTGGCGCCGAGCACCTCCGAGCGCGCGGCCCCGGGCCGCCACCAGTTCGAGGCCGCCTCCGAGAGCTGGCCGACCATCTCCTCGGCGAGCCGGCCCACGAGGTCGCTCTTGTCGCGGAAGTAGACGTAGAAGGTCGACCGGGCGATCCCCGCCTCCGAGCAGAGCTGCTGGATCGAGAGCTCGGTGTAGGGGGTGCCGTCGGAGAGCAGCCCCTCCGTCGCCGCGAGCAGCCTCGCCTCGATCGCGGGCCGTCGATCCTCGGCGGCGCTGGCACGACTCTTGCGCGTGATCGAAGCGATGGACTGAGCCTACACGGTGATCGGACACCCTGTCCGATTAGCCCGACCTGCCGCGGAGACGCCAGATCTGGGGCGGTTCCGCGGAACCGGGGGCGGAACCCAGCCCCGAGACGCCGAGCGGTACCTAACGACCACATATCGGCCGAGACTGACCGCTCGGCACCTGGGGGCAGCAGGCGGACCCCCGGGCTCTCCGCGCCCACCGACCCCTCAGCCGCACCCACACTCCCGCATGGGCCCAACAGCCGGTTCGGCTACTTTCGGCGCCTGCGCGCCGCAACCCCCGCGCCGATGCCCAGGGCCGTCAGGCCCGCGGCGATCACGCCCGGGTGGGTGAGCAGGCGCTCGCGCTCGCGCTCCACCTCGGGCCACACCTGTCCCCGCAGCAGCTCCTCGGCGGCCTCGGGGGTCGGCTCCGCCGCTGCGACGTCGACCGGTTCGCCGAACGAGACCCGGACCCGCCCGGGCCGGGGGAGGGGGCCGGCAAAGAGCCTCTCCGTGCCGGTGATCGCGGCCGGGACGATCGTCGCGCCGGTCTCGAGCGCGAGGCGCGCGGCGCCCTTGTGCGGCGTACCGAGCGTGGCGGGATCGCGGACGCGGGTGCCCTCGGGGAAGAGGGCGAGCAGCCCGCCGCCGCGGAGGATCTCCCTCGCGGTCTCGATCGCCTCTTCGTCAGAGGTACCGCGGCGAACGGGGAATGCCCCGAGCCGGATCAGCGTCTTGCCGGCGGGGCCCTCGAACAGCTCCGACTTCCCCATGAAGCGGATCGGGCGCTTGGTCGCGGCGGCGACGAAGAACGCGTCCCAGAAGCTCTTGTGGTTGGGGGTGACGATTACCGGCCCCTCGGCGGGGATGTTCTCGGCCCCGTCGATCGTCAGCGCGTAGACGAGCTTCATGTAGGGAATCGCGACGCCCCTGGCGGTCTTGACCACCGGCCTGCTGGTCCCCTGCTCGCGGGCGAACTCGTGCGCCTCAGCCACTTCCACGGCGCCAACCCTATGCCCGCGCCCCGACAGCCCGAACCGGGAGCTCTCGGACCTCGCTTATCGGCTCGCGCCCACGGCGGCGCGCTCGCGGGCGAGCTCACCCGCGACCACGGCGCCGAGGAAGCGCCCGATCCCGTCGGCGACGCGCGCGGTGCGGACCGACGGCCAGAGGTCGAACGCGTGCTCGGCCCCGGGTAGCTCGATGTAGCGGGCCTCTGCGCCGGAGACGTCGCCGAGCCGCGCGACGAAGTCGCGGGCATCGCCGACCGGCGTCAGCGTGTCCCGTTCCCCGTGGATGACGAGGAATGGGGGCGCGCCGGCGTGCACCTGATGGAGCGGGGAGGCGTGCTCGTAGAGCTCCCGGTTGCCCTCCAGCGGCTGCTTGATCACGACCTTCTCAAAGACCCAATCGCCGAGCTCGGGGTAGTAGTGACCCGCGTCGTTGGTGAGGTCGTAGATCCCGTAGAAGGGAACCGCCGCCAGCAGCGACGTGTCCGCGTCCTCGAATCCGGGCTGGAACTCCGGGTCGTTCTCGGTCAGCCCAGCGAGCGCTGTCAGGTGGCCCCCGGCGGAGCCGCCGGTGATCGCGATCAGCTCGGGATCGATCCCGAGCTCCTCGGCGTTCTCCCGAACCCAGGCGATCGCCCGCTTGACATCGACGATGTGGTCGGGCCAGGTCGCCTGGGGGCTGAGGCGGTAGTCGATGTTGAAGCCGACCCAGCCGAGCGCCGCCAGGTGGTTGAGGAGCGGGATTCCCTGCTCGAAGCGGGAGCCCGAGAGCCAGCCGCCACCGTGGACCTGGATGATCGCCGGACGCCGCTCGCGCGTCGCCGGCGCGGGCGGGGCGAGCCCGGGGTGCGGCCGGTAGACGTCGAGTCGCAGGCGGGTCCCGTCGACCTCGGAGTAGACGCGCCCCCGCTCGACCCTCAGGTGTCCAGCCCGGAACATCAGCGGCGGCAGCGCGATGTGCCGCCTCGGGACGCCCGGGCCGGTCTCGCTGGCCGGCATGTCCTCGAGCGCCGCATCCACGGAACCGGCGCTGCGGTGTGCGGTGACCGCGTGCCGAAGGTGGAAGAGCAGCGTGAGCCCGAGCGCCGAGCCGATCACCTTCCCGATCCGGGTCCGGAGCCCGCCGATGGCGCCCAGTGCCCCGAGCAGCAGGCCGTCCACCAGCGACAGCTGCCAGGCGAGCTCGCGGGTGAACGTCGCCCCGAACCAACGCCCGAGGCGACGCAGCAGCGACGGTGGGGCCTGCGGCTCGATCCCGAACACGCGCCGCTGCTCCTGCGCCTGGGCGCGGAGGAACCTGCGCGGTCCCTCGA
>DATFLZ010000080.1:0-4883 GCA_035267205.1 Solirubrobacterales bacterium
CGGGTCGAGGACGCCGAGGCCGAGATCGTGATCTGCCCGCCGTTCCTTGTGGTCCGGCGGGTCGCCGAGCTCTGCGCGACCGGCCCCGTCACGGTCGCCGTCCAGAACATGCACGAGGAGGGCGATGGCGCCTACACCGGCGAGGTCTCGGCCGCGATGGTGCTCGACGCGGGCGCTCACGCCGCCGTGCTCGGTCACTCCGAGCGGCGTCAGCACTTCGGCGAGACCGACGAGGCACTTGCGCGCAAGGTCCCGGCCGCGCTCGAGGCCGGCATCGTGCCGATCCTCTGTTGCGGCGAGACCGAGGATCAGCGCGAGGCGGATGAGACCGATCGCGTGCTCCGTCGCCAGATCGAGGCGGGGCTCGGCAGGGTCGGCGACGAGCAGTTGGCGGACGTCGTTATCGCCTACGAGCCGATCTGGGCGATCGGAACGGGGCTGACCGCCTCGCCCGAGCAGGCCGAGGAAGCGTGTGGGTTCATCCGGGCGTTGATCGCAGCGCGCAGCGAGGAAGCCGCTGCGCGGGTGCGAATCCTCTACGGGGGGTCGGTAAAACCCGGCAATGCCGCTGAGCTGCACGGGCGCGATGAGATCGACGGAGCGCTCGTCGGTGGCGCCAGCCTCGATCCTGAAGACTTCGCGGCGATCGTCGCCGCTGCATGAGGGGGTAGGCGCCGTGGCTGCACTGGACCCGGGCGCCGATGGGGTTCCGGTCCCCGCGCTGGCACTGGTGATCCTCGACGGCTGGGGGCTCGCCGAAGAGGGGCCGGGCAACGCTGTGGCCCTCGCCGAGACCCCCGTCTTTGACGAGCTCTGGGAGCGCTACCCCCGGACGACTCTCTCGGCCTCCGGCCAGGACGTCGGCCTCCCCGACGGCCAGATGGGCAACTCCGAGGTCGGCCACCTCAACCTCGGCGCGGGTTCGATCGTCAAACAGGACCTGGCGCGCATCGGCGACGCGATCGGCGACGGCAGCTTCTTCGACAATGAGGCGCTGCTCGCGGCCTGTGAGCGGGCCCGCTCCAGCCCCAGGGGGCGTCTGCATCTGCTCGGCCTGGTCTCCGACGGGGGCGTGCACTCCGGCTGGGAGCACATCGAGGCCTGCATCGAGATGGCGGCCCGCGAGGGCGTCCCCGACCTCGTCGTGCACGCGCTGACCGACGGTCGGGACACCAGCCCCAGCGGCGGGCCTGCCTACCTGGCGGAGGTCGAGCGCTGGCTGCGCAGCGCGGGCCGGATCGGCACGGTCTCCGGTCGCTACTACGGGATGGACAGGGATCAGCGCTGGGAGCGGACCAAGCTCGCCTTCGACGCGATCGTGCACGCCGAGGGCCAGCGTGCCGACGACGCCGTCCAGGCCGTGCGCGAGTCACACGAGGCCGGGGAGACCGACGAGTTCGTCCGTCCCACGGTGATCGGCGACTACGACGGGGTCGCGGACGGCGACGTGATCGTCACCTTCAACTTCCGGCCGGACCGGATGCGGGAGATCGTCGCCGCGCTCGGCTCCGACGACTTCGACGGGTTCGATCGGGGCGCGGGGCCGTTCTCCGTCACCACGATGACCGAGTATCGGTCTGGCTGGCCGTACCCGGTCGCCTTCCCTCCCCGCGAGCCGGCGACGACGATGGCCGAGGTGATCGACGAGGCCGGCGGCCGGCAGCTGCACGTCGCGGAAACCGAGAAGTACGCCCACGTCACCTACTTCTTCAACGGCGGCCGCGAGCGGGAGTGGGGCGGGGAGGAGCGCCGCCTGGTCGACTCCCCGCGGGATGTGCCCACCTATGACCACAAGCCCGAGATGAGCGCCGAGGGGGCGGCGGCAGCCTTCTGCGACGCCTGGCAGGCGGACGAGTTCCGCTTCGCGATCATCAACTTCGCCAATCCCGACATGGTCGGGCACACCGGCGACGTCGATGCGGCGGTGCGGGCGATCGAGACGGTGGACGCCTGTCTCGCCCGGGTCGTGGAGACGGTGCACGGCTCCGGCGGCGCCTGTCTGATCACCGCGGACCACGGCAACGCCGAGTACATGCGCGAGCCCGACGGCTCTCCGAACACCGCGCATACGACCAATCCGGTGCCCTTGATCGCCACCCTCCCGGGCCTGGGGCTGGACGAGGGTGGGATCCTGGCCGATATCTCGCCGGCCGCGCTCGCGATGCTCGGCATCGCCCAGCCCGAGACGATGACCGGTCGGAGCCTGCTGACCGGCTGAATCAGGCTGAGATCGGCCGAGAAGCGCAAGCCGCACCCGTTGCTCCCGTTCTAGATTGCAGCGATGCGAGTAGCCCCCGAGCGCCTCGAGTTCCGGATCTCGGCCCGTGACGGACGAGCCCGGGCCGGCGTGATGTGCACCGCGCACGGCGATCTCGCGACGCCCGCGTTCGTGCCGCTGGCGACCAAGGGGTCGGTCAAGGGCATGCTGCCCGATGAGGTCGCCTCGCTCGGCTACGAGATGGTCCTCGGCAACACCTACCACCTGATGCTGAACCCCGGCTCGGAGCGGATTGCCGCATTCGGCGGGCTGCACGAGTTCATGAGCTGGGGCGGGCCGATCATCACGGACTCCGGCGGCTTTCAGGTCTTCTCGCTCGCTCACGGGGCGGTCGCCGACGAGGTCAAGGGCCGGCGCGGCCGCCCCCCGCTGGAGGGCGGCGTCCTCGAGATCGGCGAGGAGGGGGTGCGCTTTCGCTCCTACATCGACGGAGCCGAGCAGTTCCTCTCCCCGGAGCGATCGATGGAGGTCCAGGCCCAGCTGGGTTCCGATATCGCGCTCGTCTTCGACGAGTGCACGCCCTTCCGGGCCGACCGCGACTACACGGCTGCCTCGACCGAGCGGACCCATCGCTGGCTCGAGCGGTGCCTCATGTGGCACGGTGAGAACGGCCCGGAGCGACAGGCGGTCTACGGAATCGTGCAGGGCGGGACGCACGAGGACCTCCGGCACGAGTCGGCGGAGGTGATCGCCGCTGCCGGGGTGGACGGCATCGCGATCGGCGGCACCCTCGGCCGCGACAAGTCGCAGATGCGCACAGTGCTCGACACGGCGCTCGAGCGGCTGCCCGGCGACGCGCCCAAGCACCTGCTCGGAATCGGCGAGCCCGATGACCTCGTCGAGGGCATCGCCCGGGGGATCGACACCTTCGACTGCGCGGTCCCGACTCGGCTCGGCCGCCACGGCATGGCGCTGGCGCCGCTTCCGGATCGTCGCTTCCGCTTCGACATCCGCAACCGCCGCGAGGCGGAATCCCGCGGCCCCCTCGTGGAGGGCTGCCCTTGTCCCGCCTGTGAGCGCTTCAGCCGCGGCTACGTGCACTACGTCTCGCGGGCCGAGGAGCTCACCGGCGTCCGGCTCGTGACGCTCCACAACCTCGTCTACACGCAGGCGATCCTCCGGGGGGCCCGCGAAGCGATCGCAGCGGGCCGCTTCGACGACTACCGGGCCGGAATCCTCGCCGGACAGGCGCCCTGGAGCGCTTAGGTCCGGCGGATTCGGCGAGGCACGCGGGTCAGTTCCCGCCGCCCCCGCCCGTGTTCTCGCGGATGAACTGCTCGATGTTGTTGATCGTCTGATCGACCGTGTCGCCGATGAACTGTCCCACGTCCGTGTTGCTACCGGCGTCGGTGACCAGCAGGATCACCGCGGCGACGAGGCCGGCGACGAGCGCGATCAGGATGATCGCTCCGATCGCGCTGGCAAGCCGGCTCATCACTGAGCGGCGCTTCTTGGGGGGTTGGGCGGCTGCCCTGCGCTGCGGGCGGGCGGGGGCCGCGGGCTGCCGTCGGCGGGCCGGCACCGGCGCGGTAGGCGTGCGGGGCTCCTCGCGGACGACGCTCGTGGCGGCCGTCGACGCCCCGGCCATCGAGCGCGTCGGGCTCTCGGAGGCCGGCGCGATGCCCTCCAGGCCGTCCTCGAGCGCGGCGCCGTAGGCGAGCGCGTCCGAGTAGCGGGCCTCCGGCTCGTTCTCGAGCGCGCGGAGGATGGCGGCCGACAGGGCCTCCGGTACCTCGGGCTCGTAACTGGTGGGCGGCAGGGGGCGCTCGTTCTCGCGCCGGATCGCGAGCTCGGCCAGACTGTTGCCCTCGTAGGGGAGGCGGCCGGTGAGCAGCTGGTAGGTGACGACGCCCAGTGAATACACGTCGCTGATCCCCGTGGCCTCCTCGCCGCGGGACTGCTCCGGGGAGAGGTAGGCGGCGGTGCCGACCACCGAGCCGACCTGCGTCAGCCGGGTCTGCTCGGCGGCGCGGGCGATGCCGAAATCGGCGAGCTTCACGGTCATGCCGTCGTCGCTGCCCGCGGGCGTCGCGGGTCCGCCGATCACCATCAGGTTGCCCGGTTTCACATCCCGGTGGACGATCCCCTGCCGGTGGGCATAGTCGAGCCCGGCGCACGCATCCACGGCGATCGCGACCGAGGTCTCGGGGTCAAGGCTGCCCTGCCGCTGAAGGAGCTGCGCGCCCGAGCGGCCCTCCACGTACTCCATGACGATGAAGTGGCGGCCGCCGTCGACACCCGTGTCGTAGACCTGGACGATGTTCGGGTGGACGAGCTTGGCCACGGCGAGCGCCTCCCGCCGGAAGCGGGCGACGAACTTCTCGTCATCGGAGAGGTGCTCGGCCAGCACCTTGACGGCGACGGTGCGCTCCAGGACCTCGTCGGTGGCCTTGTAGACGGTCGACATGCCGCCCGAGCCGAGCCGGTCGGCCAGCGAGTAGCGGTCCGCGATCGTGCCGGGTGACATCAGCCGCCCCCGCTGTCCGAGCCACCGGGGCTGGTTCCGCCGCTGCCACCACCGCCACCACCGCCACTGGGCGGCGCGGTGTCGGTCGTGGTGGTCGGCGCGGTGTCGGTGGTGGTCGTCTCCGTGGTCGTCGTCTCG
>DATFLZ010000081.1:0-7441 GCA_035267205.1 Solirubrobacterales bacterium
GTGACCGTGGCGACGCGCACGCCGGCAACGATCTCGGGGATCGCCAGCGGCAGCTCGACCCGCCACAGCAGCTGTCGGGAGGTCAGGCCCATGCCGCGGCCGGCCGCCTTGACGTCCTCGGGGACGTTGTTGAGCCCGGTGACGATGTTGCGGTAGATGATCTGCAGCGTGTACGCAGTGAGGGCGATGATCGCGGTGTCGGCCCCGCGTCCCGTGATCGGGATCAGGATGAAGAACGCCGCGAGGCTCGGGATCGTGTAGAGGATGCCCGTGAACGCGGTCATCGGGGGGACCAGCCAGCCGCGCGAGTGCGAGAGGAGCGCCATGCCGAAGGCGATGGCGAATCCGATCGTGACCGAGATCACGACCAGCTTCACGTGCTCCGCCGTCGGGGTCGCGAACTGATCGATGTTGTCGATCACCCAGCCGGGGCAGTAGAAGTTGTTCTCGGCGACGCAGGACGCCGCTTCACCGCTCCGGTCGCGGAGCTCGATCTGACCCGGGGCTACGAGCAGGCCGACGGCCTCCGGCGGAGCGATGGCGGTCCCGTTCACGTCCGCCTACTCCCTGCCCGCGACCCGCTCGGTCGCGTCGCGCTCCGCCTCGTGCGCCTGGGGCGAATGGAGGAACTCGGACATGATCTCGATGGAGAGCACCCCCGCGATCGCCCCGTCGCGATCGACCACCGGCCCATACTGGCTCTCGCTGCCGAGCAGGTCGCTGAGCGCGTCGCGAACGACGTCGTCGCGATCGAGGATCGGGTCGGCCGGGGTGTGCGGCTCGCGCGGAACGGTCTCCTGCTCGAGGTCGCGCTGGGAAAGCCAGCCAAGCGGCCGGCGATCGGAGTCGACGAGGAGCGCATACGGGACCTCGGTGTCACCCGCGAGCTTTTCCCGGACCTCTCCGGTGCTCTGTCCGACGAACGCGAGCGGTGCCTCCCAGAGATCGATGTCGCCGACCCGCATCAGCGCCAGCCGCTTCAGCGCCCGGTCGGACCCGACGAAGTCCTCGACGAAGTCGTCGGCCGGATCCATGAGGAGCTCGGCCGGCGTGGCGAACTGCGCGAGGCGCCCGCCCTCACGCAGGACGGCGACGCGATCCCCCATCTTGATCGCCTCGTCGATGTCGTGGGTCACGAACAGGATCGTCTTGCGGATCTCGGCCTGGAGCCGCAGGAACTCGTTCTGGAGTCGCTCGCGGTTGATCGGGTCGATCGCGCCGAAGGGCTCGTCCATCAGCATCACCCTCGGGTCCGCCGCTAGTGCCCTGGCGACGCCGACGCGCTGCTGCTGCCCTCCCGACAGCTGGGCGGGATAGCGGCCGGCGAGCTCCGGATCGAGCGAGACCAGCTCGAGGAGCTCGCGGGTGCGCTCCTTCCTGCGGTCGTCGTCCCAGCCGAGCAGGCCTGGCACCGTGCCGATGTTCTGGGCGATGGTCCGGTGGGGAAAGAGGCCGATCTGCTGGATCACGTAGCCGATCTCGCGACGCAGCGCGGACGGTTCACGATCCGCCACGGAGCGGTCCCCGACCCTGATCTCTCCCGCGCTGATCTCAACCGTGCGGTTGACCATCCTCATGGCCGTGGTCTTGCCACACCCCGACGGTCCCACGAACACGCAGATCTCTCCGGCCGGAACCTCCAGGGAGAGGTCCTCGACGGCCGGGCTCTCGGCGCCCGGATACGTCTTGCTCACATGGTCGAAGACGACCGCCGAGGCGTCGTCTCCACCCAACATGCCATTGTCGCCCGGCTGGTCGGCGCTCACCGCCCCCGGACCCTATGGGTTAGCCACAGAAGATGCGGGCTACCCGCCTCGGCCCCGCCGCCGTCAGGCCGGGCGGGCGAGGCTCAGGCCGAACTGCTCCTCGGGGTCGGTCCAGAACTCGACCATGCGCAGCCCGGCCTCGGCATACGTGCGCTCCAGGCTCTCTGAGGTGAACTTGCACGACAGCTCCGTTCGCATCTCCTCCCCCTCGGCGAAGCTGACGTCGAGGCCGAGCTCGGGGACCGACACCCGCTGGTCCTCCTGAGAGCGGAGGCGAATGTCGATGCGCTCCCGCTCGGCGTCGTAGAAGGCACGGTGCTCGAACGCAGCGAGGTCGAAGTCCGCTCCTAGCTCGCGGTTGAGCACGGTCAAGACATTCTTGTTGAAACGGGCGGTGATGCCGGCCGAGTCGTTGTACGCGGCCTCGAGGCGGCCGGGGTCCTTGACCAGGTCGGTCCCGAGCAGGAGGGTGTCGGCGGCTCCCAGCATGCGCCCGATGCGGCTGAGGAACTCGGTGCGCTTCGCGGGAGCGAAGTTGCCGATCGTGCCGCCGAGGAAGGCGATCATCCGGCGCTGACCCCAGGCGGGCAGCCGCTCCAGGTCGCGTTCGAAGTCACAGATCACGCCATGGACCCGGAGGCCCGGGTACTCGCCGATCAGCTCGACCGCGGTCCGGCGGGTGATCTCCTCGGAGATGTCGACCGGCACGTAGGTGTGGAGCGAGCCGCGAGCGCGCATCGCGTCAAGCAGGGCGCGCGTCTTGGCCGCCGATCCGCTGCCGAGCTCGATCAGGCACTGCGGGTCCGCAGCCTCGACGATCGCCGCGCCCTGATCGGTGAGGATCTTGCGCTCCGCGCGGGTCGGGTAGTACTCGGGCAGCTCCATGATCTGCTCGAACAGCTCGGAGCCGAGCTCGTCGTAGAAGTACTTCGGCGGCAGTTCCTTGAACTCCGCGCTGAGGCCGCGCCTGGCGTCGTCTTCGAGCGTGGCGACGGGCCCGCCCTCGGTCAGCCGCACGTCGATCCGCACGTCGTCGGCCACGCCCCGCCCGCTCATGCCCGGTCCCTCGCGCATCTGAAGCCGGAGAATATCTGCCGCCGGACCGGGAAGTCCCAGTTACGGAAGGTCGGCCGGATCACGTCTCGCTGCGAGGCCCAGCAGCCGCCCCGAAGCACGACGTACTCGTCACCGAAGAAGGCCTCCGAGTACTCCGGGTAGGGAAAGGGCCGGAAGCCCGGATAGCCGCGGAAGCTCGAGCTGGTCCACTCCCAGACATCCCCGAGCATCTGCAGGGCACCGCTGTCGGCGGCCCCGGAGGGAAGCGAGCCGGCGGGCGCCGGTCGGTAGCGGCGCTGGTCGAGGTTGGCGTGATCGGGGTCGGAGCCCATCGCCGCGACCTCCCATTCGAGCTCGGACGGGAGCCGCTTCCCGGCCCAGCGCGCGAACGCCCGGGCCTGCTCCGCGCTGACGTGGACGACCGGCTCCCGGGGATCGATCGGCTCGCGCCGCCCGAAGCGGGTATCGGAGAATTCTCCGGAGCCCTCGGCACGCCAATACAGCGGCGGCTCGGCACCCGTCTCGGACACGTGCTCGGCGAAGTCGCCGTTCGTGACCGGTGTGGCGTCGATCTCAAACGGCGCAATCCCGACCTCGTGGCGGGGCCGTTCGTTGTCGTAGGCGAACCGGTCTCGCGAGGCTCCGATCTCGTAGGTTCCGCCGTCGACGTCGACCATCTCCGGGCCGGGGGCCGGATCGCCGGCACCCGGGGCGGGATCAAGGCCCGGGCAGGGGTAGTCCGCGACCATCTGCAGCAGCTGCAGCATCGTCTCCTGGTGCTGGCGCTCGTGCGCAATCAGCATCTCGTAGGCGAACCCGCCGGCGAGCAATGGGTCCGATCCGTCCAGCTCGACCCGCTCGAGGACCTCGAGCGCCCGCTCCCGGACCTCCCCCATATAGCCCCGCAGCTCCGAGCCGCGGAGCAGCGGCAGCTCGTTGCGAGTTGCCCGCGGGTTCTCGATCGCGTCGTAGAAGCGCCCGAGCTCACCGTCGAGCGGCTCGCGCCCGCCGATCTTCTGCACGAGCCAGAGCTCCTCGAAGTTCGCGATGTGACCCAGATCCCAGGCCAGCGGGCTGAGCAGATCCGAGTAGGCGCGATTGAGCTGTTCCTCATCGAGCGGCGCGACCAGCTCGAGCGTGCGCTCCCGCGCCTCGGCGAGCCGCTCCGCAATCCGATCCTTGATGCTGGGCTCGAATGAGACCGCGATGCGCAGACCCTACACAGGCGCGGACTGCGAGCGGATGAACGGGTGGTGAACGGCGCGGCGCCCGCCTCACGTCCCCACGTGCTCGGGATCGGTCCAGACCGGCTTGCGCCAGGGCGGAGCGACCTCGAAGCCGAGTTCCCCGAGCGAGCCGAGCTCCGTCTCCAGCGGGATCAGCTGTAGATCGCCGGGGTTGATCGAGCGAAAGAAGTGGTCGCCCCTCGCGGCCCGGCCCGCGTGCGAGCCCTCCGAGACCCACAGGTAGCCGTTCGCCGGGCCCCAGGCCGGCCGCCTGCCGTCGACCGCGATCGGGCCGATCTCGACCGCGCCGAGATCGGAGGTCTTGTCGGGGCCGTGGTTGTAGCCATGGTGCGAGCTGGCGCGCGCCTCGACCGCGCCGGAGGGGCCAATCCGGAGCTGCAGCGACTCCCAGTCGTCGCGGTGATAACCGAGCCGGCGCAGGGCGCGCGTCGCCGAGTCCGGGTAGTAGAGCCAGTACTGGAGGTAGAGGTTGCCGGCCCGATCGCCGCCGCAGTCCACGCCCTCCGCGGCCACGCCCGCGCGGCAGTCGGCGACCCGGAGGAAGGCGGTCGGGGGCTCCCCCTCCCACGAGCGCTCCAGGCTGCCGCGGGCGCTGGTGTCCGCGCAACGGCGATCCCGGCAGGAGCGCGGATCGACGGGGAGCGAGACGTACTCACCGTCCTCGAAGCGGATCTCCGGCGCGTGGCGCCGGATCAGCCCCGCTATCTCCGGATCGTAGGCTGCCGCGAGCGCCTCGCGCTCGAGCCCGCACGATCCGCTCAAGCGGACCGCGCAGAGCACCGCGTCGGTGACCGTCGAGGCGAGCCGGGCGGCCGGGGCCGCGAGGCCCCCGATCGCGGCTCCGGCGGCGAGCAGCGCCGCGACCAGCAGCAGCGCCCCGACGTACTCGACCGTCGCCTGGCCGTGATCCGAGCGAAGCGTCGCGCGCATGAGCGGAGCCTGCCGCGCACGGATTCACGCGTGGGAGACGCAGGCTCACGATCCGCGCGCTGAACGGTGACTTTCCCGCACAGACACGCGATGGGATCCTGCCGGGGCCGCTGCTAGCCTCGAATCGATGGCCTCCGAGGAACCGGATCTGATCGCCGAGGCGAAGGGCAGGAAGGAGCGCGGCTGGCGCTTCTACGTGGCCTCGTTCTGCATCGTGCTGGCGCTGGTCTTCGTGCTGCAGAACACCGACAGCACGAACATCAACTTCCTCTTCGCGGAGGGCAGCATGCCGCTCTTCTTCGCGCTGCTGATCGCGCTCGTGCTCGGGATGCTGATCGGCTGGCTCACGCCGCGGGTGCGGCGCTCCGAGAAGCGCGAGTAGCGGGCTACGCCGAGGCTCGGCCCGCCGTCGGGGCCTAGAGGTTGCCGATCTCGGCGGTGATCTCCTGCGCGGCGCCCTTGGCGTCGGCGAAGAGCATCGCGGTCTTGTCCAGATAGAAGAGGTCGTTGTCGATGCCCGCGAAGCCGGGGCTCATCGACCGCTTGATCACGATCACCTGCTGAGCCTCGTGGGTCTCGATGATCGGCATCCCGGCGATCGGGCTGTCGGGATCCTCCTTCGCCGCCGGGTTGGTGACGTCGTTGGCGCCGATCACGACCGCCACGTCGGTGCGGGGCATGTCCGGGTTGATGTCGTCCATCTCGACGAGCTTCTCGTAGTCGACGTCGGCCTCGGCGAGCAGCACGTTCATGTGGCCGGGCATCCGGCCGGCGACCGGGTGGATCGCGTAGCGGACCTCGACCCCGCGCTTGCCGAGCTCGTCGGCCATCTCCGCGACCGCGTGCTGGGCCTGGGCGACCGCGAGGCCGTAGCCCGGGACGATCACGACGCTGTCGGCATAGGCGAGCGAGATCGCGGCGTCCTGCGCCCCGATCGAGCGATGCGGCCGCTCCTCGGCGTCGCCGGCGGGCCCGGCGGGCGCACCTCCGAACCCGGCAAAGAGAATGTTGCCGACGGATCGGTTCATCGCCGTGGCCATCTCGAGCGTGAGGATGGTGCCCGAGGAGCCGACCAGGGTGCCGCCGACGATCAGCGCCGTGTTGTCGAGCGAGAAGCCCGCGGCGGCGGCGGCGAGCCCCGTGAAGGCGTTGAGCAGGCTGATCACAACGGGCATGTCGGCGCCGCCGATCGGGAGCACGAAGAAGTTGCCGAGCAGGGCCGCGGCGATCAGACAGGCGACGAACAGCGTCTCCGAGGGCGCGTCCTTGTCGATGCACATCACGACGCAGGCGGCGATCAGGCCGATCAGCAGGAGCGCGTTGATGAACTGCTGGCCCGGAAGCTGGATCGACTTCTGCGGGAGGATCCCCTGCAGCTTGCCGAACGCGACGTTCGAGCCCCAGAACGAGATCGAGCCGACCACCATCGAGAACAGGATCGGGATCAGGATCTTGAGGTCGAAGCCGACCTCGATGTCGCGGAACTCCGACCATGCGATCAGCGCGACCGCGCCGCCGCCGAGGCCGTTGTAGAGAGCGACCATCTGCGGCATGTCGGTCATCGCGACCCGGTAGGAGGCGACCCAGCCGACGGCGGTGCCGACGAGGACGGCGCTGACGATGATCCCCCAGTTGCCGATCACGTCGGTGGCCAGGGTCGCGCCGACCGCGACCGCCATGCCGACGGCGGCGATCATGTTGCCGCGCCGCGCCGTGGTCGGGTGGGTGCCCTGGCGGACTCCCACGATGAACAGGACGAAGGCGACGATGTAGAGGATCGCCAGCAGGTCGGAGTCGAGTGCGAGGGCGCCGGCGCTCATGATCCCCCGCCCTTCTCAGACTCGTCCGGTGCCGGTTCGGGCTTTGGCTTGCGGATGAACATGCCGAGCATCCGGTCGGTGACCAGGAAGCCGCCGACGACGTTGACGGTGCCGAAGAAGATCGCGATCCAGCCGATGACGTCGGTGAGCAGCGTCTCGGAGGAGCCGATCACGATCAGGCCGCCGAGGACGACGATGCCGTGGATCGCGTTCGTCTGCGACATCAGCGGCGTATGGAGAGTGGCCGGGACCTTCGAGATCACCTCGAAGCCGACGAACGCGGCGAGCACGAAGACGGTGATCTGGGCGACCAGGTCGATGTCGACGGCACCCTCGGAGGCGGCGAGCAGCAGATCAGGCATCGGAGTCGCTCCCTTCCTCGTCGCCGGTGGCTTCCGCGGGCGCGGGCGCCTCGATCGGCTTCGCGTCGAGGCCGGCGACGTCGGCGGCGCGCTCGTTGCGGACGGCGCCCTCGTGGGTGATGCAGGCGCCGGCAATCACCTCGTCGGAGAAGTCGATGGAGAGCTCACCCTCCTCGGTGGTCAGCAGGCCGAGCAGGTTCTCGAGGTTCTTCGAATACAGCTGGGAGGCGTGCGCGGCCATGTCCGAGGTCAGGTTCTGG
>DATFLZ010000082.1:0-6121 GCA_035267205.1 Solirubrobacterales bacterium
CTGCTCGGCATCGCGGGCGTGGTCCTGCTGTTGGGGGTGGACCTGGAGGGTGCGGCGCTGATCGGCGGTCTGCTCGTGCTCCTGGCCAGCCTGGGCTATGCGATCGGCGGCCTGCTCGTAAAGCGGCGCCTCCACGGAGTCGAACCGATGGGCGTCGCCGCGAGCGTGATGGTGATCAGCGCCGTGGCGACGGCTGTCCCCGCCGTCGCCACAGCCCCCGCCGAGATGCCGGACCTCGGTTCGATCGCCGCGGTGACCGCGCTCGGCGTGGTCGGCACCGGGGTCGCCTTCGCGATCTTCTATGGGCTGATCGCCCGGATCGGACCGTCGAAGTCATTCGTCGTCACTTATCTGGTCCCCGGCTTCGCGGTGATCTACGGCGCGGTCCTGCTCGACGAGTCGATCACGGTCGCGACCATGGGCGGCCTGGCGCTGATCCTGGGCGGTTCCTATCTGGCCGCCGAGGGGCGGCTCCCCGGGCGGCCGCCACCGGGCGGGGGTCCGGCCGTCGAGTTGCCCGACGATCATCCGGTCGCCGGCGGGCTCAGTCCGGCAGGGCGCTGATCCGGCCCGCGGGCCTCAGCTGGCGCCCAGCGACTGGCGCAGGCGGCCGATCGCCGAGCCGCCGCCGATGATCCGGATCGACGGTCCCACCCAGGCCGTAGATCGTGCCGAAGGTGCTCCCGACCAGAGCCCGGTCCCCGAGGTTGCGCGCGTCGGGGTTCAGCAGCCCGCGCCAGATGAGCCGATCCGGTAGGGGCGGGTCCGTCAGCAGCTGACGGATTGGGGTCTTTGCCTTCATCCGAGAAAAGGCTATCCGGCTGCCCGCTCGTGGCCGTCAGCGCCCCTTGAACTCAGGGCGCCTGCCCTGCATGAAGGCCTCCATGCCCTCGATCCGGTCCTCGGTGCTCATCGCGAGCTCGAACAGCTCGCGCTCGGTATCGAGGGCTTCCCGCATGCTCGCCTGCTCGGCCTCGAGCACATCCTGCTTGGCAAGGCGCGTGGCGATCGGAGCCCGAGCCGCGGTCTCCGCGGCGAGATCGGTCGCCTGCTCGAGCCACTCGGCGCGCGAGGCGAGCTTGTTCACCAGGCCCCAGGCCGCCGCCTGCTCGGCGCTATAGCGACGACCGGTGAGCACCAGCTCCATCGTCCGCTGCTTGCCGATCACTCGGGCCAGCCGCTGGGTGCCGCCGCCGCCGGGGATCAGCCCGAGGGTGATCTCCGGCAGACCGAACTGCGAGCCCTCGGCCGCGACGCACATGTCGCAGGCGAGGGCCAGCTCGCAGCCGTTCCCCAGAGCCCATCCGGAGACCGCGGCTACCGTCGGCTTGCGGATCGCGCCGAGTCGCTTCCAGAAGGAGGCCGTGGGGTGGTGAAGCGCCTCCTGGACGCTGCGCTCCGAGAGCGAGCGGATGTCGGCGCCCGAGGCGAAGACGTCGTTGGAGCCCGCGATCACGATTGCGCGGACCTCGTCGTTGGAGTCGAGGTGCTCGAGCTCGGTCGCGAGCTCGTCCATGAGCTCCGGGCTCAGCGCGTTCCGCACCGCGGGCCGGTTCAGCCGGCAGGTCGCCACAAAGAAGTCGCTGACGTCCGTGAGTACGGTCTCGTCACTCATTGGCCGGCTCCGTGGGCATGGTCGGAAGGATCGCATCGATTCCCGTCGCGTCCCTGCCGATGATCAGCTTCTGAATCTGAGACGTCCCCTCATACAGGCTCGTCACCCTCGCATCCCGGAGATAGCGCTCGACCGGATGGTCGTCCACGTAGCCGGAGCCGCCGTGGATCTGGATTGCGGTGTCGGCGCACTCCACGGCGGACTCGGTGGCGTGGAGCTTCGCGATCGACGTCTCGACGGTGCTCGGCCGCCCCGCGTCCTTGAGCATTCCCGCGCGCAGGACGAGCAGCCGCGCCGCGTCCCGCTTGACGATCATCTCGGCGATCATCGCCTGCACGAGCTGGAACCGGGCGATCGGGACGCCGAACTGCTCGCGTTCCTTGGCGTAGGCGACGGAGGCGTCGACGCATCCGTCGCAGATCCCGACGCAGCCGGCGGCGACGGAGAAGCGGCCACGGTCGAGAGCGCTCATCGCCACCTTGAAGCCGTCCCCCACGGACCCGAGCATGGCGGTGTCAGGGACCTCCACCGAATCGAGGGAGAGCGCAGCGGTGTCCGCGGAGCGGAGCCCGAGCTTGCCGTGGATCTCCTCGCTCGCGAACCCGTCCGCGGATGTCTCGACGAGAAAGCACGCGAGGCCACGATGGCCGGCCTCGGGCTCGGTCTGGGCGAAGATCAGTGCGAGCTCGGCGACGCCGCCGAGGGAGATCCACAGCTTCTGCCCGTTGATTCGCCAGCCGCCTCCGTCGCGCTCGGCGCGGGTCCTCAGATTGGCGGCGTCGGAGCCGGTGTCGGGCTCGGTCAGCCCGAAGCATCCGAGCGACTCCCCGGAGCAGAGCCGGGGAAGCCAGCGTCGCTTCTGCTCCTCGGTACCCCACTGCTCGATCGAGCCGGCCACCAGTGACGTCTGCACGGAGACGACGGTCCGGGCCGCGCTGCTGGCGCGCTCGATCTGCTCGACGATCAGGGCGTAGGAGACGTGATCGAGACCGCGCCCGCCGTAGGCCTCGGCGACCGGTGCCCCGAGGTATCCCATCTCGCCCAACCGGCTCGCGAGCTCGGCGTCGAAGCGCTGCGCGCGGTCGAACTCGCGAACCCGGGGAGCGATGTAGCCGTCGGCGAACTCGCGAGCGGTCGCGGAGATCAGTCGCTGCTCGTCGGTCAGCTCGAGGTCCATGTGGGGTCAGACTATTGACCGTTGGCGGCGCCGCGCTCGTCAGCGACGGCCTCGCTCAGGGCCGCTTCGGCCCGGCGGGCCTGCTCACCGCCGTCCGGCTCGGCGAGTGCCTCCCCGTCCACCGAGGAGATCGGCTGGATCTCACGCGTCGTCGAGGCGAGGAACGCCGCCTGCGCGCCGCGTAGGTCGGCCGCCGGGTAGGCGCCCTCGCGGCACGGGACTCCGGCGATCACGACGTCTCGCGTGATCGAGTCGAGGATCCCGGTCGCGAGGCTCGGAGTGTGGAGCTCGCCGTCGGTTCCCGTCCAGAACACGGACGAGGTCGGCGCCTCGAGGACGATGTCGTCGCGATCGACGTAGACGGCCTCGTCGGCGCCGCGGCCGGCAGCGAGCCGGGTCGCATGCATGTTCGCCGCGTAGGAGATCGACTTGACGCCGGCCAGGATCTCGCTGGGACTGAGCCGGACCAGCGCGATCGACGCGCTCGCCGGCCACTCCGGCAGCTCCTCAACCAAGAGGATCCTCCGGCCGCCCCGGGTGGCGAGGATCCGGAGCATCGTGTCCCCGCCGGCCGGCGGGGATTCGAGCAGGGCGTCGATCTCGGCCTCGAGGGCCGAGCGGTCGACGCTCAGGTGGATGGACGCCGCCGAACGCTCGAGGCGGTCCAGGTGCGCCGTCAGCCGAAACGGGTGCGGCCCGTAGAGCTTGATCGCCTCGAAGACGCCGTCGCCGCGGAGCAGGCCATCGTCGAGGACGCCGATCGTCGCCTCCTCGGGAGCGGAGATCCGGCCGTCGATGCTCGCTCGCAACGCCTTCGCCATCGAGCCGCAAGCTACCGAAGCGGCCGAGGCACCGGTAGGGCCCGGCGGTCTCGCTGTCTATCCTCGACGTGTGGAGTTCGTCCTCGTCACCCTTGGCATGGTCGCGTTCATCGTCCTGGTCCTGGTCCTGCTCAGCCGGTCATACCCGGGCAGCGGAGCGGACCTGTTGGACTGGAAGCCGACCCGCGACTATGAGACCGAGCTCCAGCTCGAGCAGGACGACATCGCTCAGATGCTCGCGGCTCAAAACGAGTACCGGCGCAAGCGCGGGGCCGGTGAGATCACCGAGCAGGATGCCGAGCGCATGGCTCAGGAGGACAACAAGGTCCGCAGTCGCTCCCGCGGCCTCGACCAGGCGAGCCTTGCCGAGGTCGAGCAGGAGCTGCGGAAGCGGGAAGAGGACTGAAGCCCGGTCGGTGGCACGCGCGCTGCTGATCGGCTGCGGCTGCCACGCCCGCGCGGCGGGAGGGATTCTCGCCGAGCGGGGATGGAGCGTCCGGGGCACCACTCGCAGCCCTGAGCGCATGTCCGGGATCGAGGTTGCCGGGATCGAGGGGGCGATTGCGGATCCCGACCGGGTCGGCACCGTCAGCGAGCTTCTGGGCGACGTGACCGTGCTCGCCTGGCTGCTCGGCTCGGCTCGCGGTTCCGATGTCGAGCTCGGGGCTCTCCACGAGGAGCGGCTGCCGAGCCTGCTTGCTGCACTCGTCGACACGCCCGTGCGTGGGGTCGTCTACGAGGCCGCCGGATCGGTCCCGGCGGAGATCCTCGCGGCGGGGCGCAGGGAAGTGGAGAGACTGGGAGAGCGCCACCGGATCCCGGTGCGGATCCTCGACGCGGCCCGCGACGTTGAGGCGGATGACTGGGCCGTCGCCGCCGCCGGCGCGATCGAGGGAGTTCTGGCCGGTCCCTGAACGGAGGCGAGCCGCGCTCGCCCGCTCCGGCCGGCGGTTCAGCAGGTCTCGACGTCGCGGTCGGAGGTCTCGGCCGGGACGGCGCGGCCGATCTCGTCAGCCGGGATGGTGTTCAGAGGCCCGTTGCACGGAAAGTCGACGTCGCGCGGCGCGTTCTGGGTCGCGGCGGCCTCGGTCCAGGGGCCGGTGTCCTCGAGGGCGATCTCGGCATTGTCGACGCTGCTGACCACGGTCAGGAACCCGATGCCGAGCGCGATCACCACGGCGAGGAAGATGCCGTAGACCGTGAGCTGCTTGCGAGCCGTGGCGCCGTACTGCTGCCCCACGACCTTGCGGCGCTTGTCCTGACCCATAGCGTCGACGCCGCTGGGCTTGTCGGCATGGCGCCCCTCCGCGCCGGGGATGTTCTCCTCGCCCTCCCGGCGCTCGCTCGACTCGCTCTGCTCGTCGGCCACGTGGCAAGGGTATCGCGATCGGGGACGGGATTTCCAGGCTCAATCGTCGCTCGGTCCGTCGAGGCGCCCGAGGAAGAGCTGCAGCATTCGGGCCGTCGCTCCCCAGATGAAGTGATCGTCGACGACGTAGGTCGGAGTCCGGAAGGGAACGCCGCGGCGGATCAGGCGCCGCATGGCGTAGCCGTCGCGGAGCTCGTCGAGGTCGAACTCGAGGACCCGCTCGACCTCGGTCGGCTGGGCGGTGTGCCGGAGGCCACTCGGCACCAGCCCCACGACCGGCAAGACCTTGTAGCTCGTCACCACCGTGGAGATCGGCTCGAGCGCACCGACAACCTCGACCGCGGCGGGGTCGAGGCCGATCTCCTCGTTGGCCTCCCGCAGCGCGGTCGTGATCAGGCCCTCCTCGCCCTCCACTCGCCCCCCGGGGAAGGAGATCTCCCCGGCATGCCGCCGGAGATCGTGCCGCCGCTCGGTCAGGATCAGGCCGGGTCGCTCAGGCCACCCGAAGATCGGCACCAGCACCGCCGCATCCTTGCTCCCGTAGGCGCGGCGCTCGATCGCCTCAGCGGGGTCGAGCAGCCTGTCCCGCAGGTCGGGAGCGTCGCTCAGATGATCACCTGAACCGTGCCCCCATCGACGCTCCATGCCGCGCCGGACGTGTAGCCCGCATGTTCGGAGCAGAGAAAGGCGATCGCGGCGGCGATCTCCTCAACCTCGGCTAGGCGGCCGATGGGACGCTTGCCACCGGCGGCCGCGAGCGCCTGCTCGCGGGAGTCGTGTCCGGCATGCTCCTGCGACTGGTCCAGCAGGCCACCCTCCTCCATCCAGAGCTCGCTCTTCGTCGGTCCGGGGCAGATCGCGTTGACCATCACCCCCTGGGAAGCGAAGCGGTCGGCGTACAGCCGCGAGAGCGAGAGCTGCGCAGCCTTCGCGACCGAGTACTCCGCCATCATCGCCGACGGCCGCTTGCCGGCGGTCGACGAGACGTTGACCACGCGCCCCCAGCCGCGCTCGGACATTCCCGGGATCAGCCGGTCCATGAGTCGCTTGGGCGCCATCACGTTGAGCTCGAACGCCGCGTACCAGTCCTCCTCGGAAACGTCGTCGAGATCGCGCCAGCCGGCCGTGCCCGCGTTGTT
>DATFLZ010000083.1:0-12392 GCA_035267205.1 Solirubrobacterales bacterium
GAGGTAATCGACACGCTCATGGACGACGCCCGCCGCCGCCGAGAGGTGGCGGCCGACGTGCTCGCGTTCGCCGCCGGACTGGGTGCATGATGGGTTTCGAATTCGCCGCAAGGGGAATCAACTACGGATGAGCTCGCCCGCCCCAGACCAGCATCCGACCGCCGGCGGCGACCCCGAGGCACTCCCCTACGCGCCCCTCGAGGGCCGCTTCGACGAGGCGTTCGCCCAATCCGGCCGTCCGCATTCCCACACGGAGGGGATGATCGAATCGCTCAACGGGCTCGGGTCGCAGCGGCTGCAGGCGCTCGGCGAGCGACGAGACACGATCTTCATGCAGCGCGGGATCACCTTCGACTCGACCGAGCCCGACGGCCAGACCCGCGACCGGCCCTTTCCGCTCGACCTCGTTCCCCGGGTGATCTCGGCCGCCGAGTGGGAATACATCTCCTCCGGCGTCCAGCAGCGGGTACAGGCGCTGAACCGCTTCGTCGCCGACGTCTACGGCGACCGCGAGATCATCCGGGACGGGATCGTGCCGTGGCGGCTGGTCGCGACCCGGCCCGGGTTCGCACGCGTCGCCGACGGGCTCGAGCCCCCGAACGGCGTGTGGTGCCACGTTTCCGGCTGCGACCTCGTTCGGGACAACAACGGAATCTGGAGGGTGCTCGAGGACAACGTCCGAGTGCCGTCAGGGATCTCCTACGTCCTCGAGAACCGCATCGCGATGGGCCGGATCGTCCCCGAGCTGTTCGCCGGCTATGCGGTCCGGCCGGTGGCGAACTATCCCGAGCTGCTGCTGGACGCGCTGCTCGCAGCGGCGCCGACGAGGGTCGGCCGGCCGACGGTCGTCGTCTGGACCCCCGGCCCGGCGAACAGCGCCTACTTCGAGCACGCCTTCCTCGCCCGCCAGATGGGAGTCGAGCTCGTCGAGGGCTCGGACCTGGTCGTGCGCGACGCCGCCTGCTACATGAAGACCACCAACGGCCTGCGGCGCGTGGACGCGATCTACCGGCGCATCGACGAGGACTTCATCGATCCGCTCGAGCTGCGGGCGGACTCGGTGCTCGGGGTTCCCGGACTGATGCGGGCCTACCGCGAGGGCAACGTCTCGATCGCGAATGCGGTGGGAACCGGGGTGGCCGACGACAAGGCGATCTACCACTTCGTTCCCGACATGATCCGCTACTACCTGAACGAGGAGCCCGTAATCGCCAACGTCCCGACCTGGCTGCTCGAGGACCCCGAACAGCGGGACTACGTCGAGGAGAGGATCGACAAGATGGTGGTCAAGCCGACCGGCGAGGCCGGTGGCAAGGGCGTCTTCATCGGCCCGAGCGCCTCCGACGAGGAGGTCGCCCGCCAGCGCGACCTGATCGCCGAGGACCCGGGGAACTGGATCGCACAGGAGGTGATCTGGCTCTCCTGCGCGCCGACTCTGGTCGGGGGCGGCGAGATGGCTCCTCGATGCGTGGACCTGCGGCCGTTCGCGGTCTACGGCGACGAGATCGAGATCGTCCCCGGCGGCCTGACGCGCGTGGCCATGCGGGAGGGCTCGATGATCGTGAACAGCTCCCAGGGTGGCGGCTCCAAGGACACCTGGGTGCTCGGCGGCGACGGTGGCCGGGGGCGTCCGCACCACGACTTCGATCCGCCGACCATGCCCGATCTGCCCCAGGTCGGCTGGACCGAGCAGGGCCAGCAGCAGCAGCAGGGGAGCCGCTGATGCTCGCCCGGATCGCACACGACCTCTACTGGCTCGGGCGGCACATCGCCCGCGCCGAGCACACCGCCCGGATGCTCGACGGCCTCTTCCAGGTCGAGCTGGAGGGCGGCGCCGACGACCCGCGCTCGGTATCGCTCTCGTGGGAGTCGGTGGTCGTCGTCATGGGCGCCGGCAGCCTCGCGCAGCCGACCGGCCGCAGCCTCCGCGACGACGTCGTGGAGCGCCTCACATCGGATCGTTCGAACGCCGTTTCGATCGTGTCCTCGGTCGGCGCCGCGCGCGAGGGCGCCCGGCGCCTCCGCGACACGATCCCCGCCGAGGCGTGGGAGGCGCTGAACACGTTCAACCTCGAGCTCCAGCAGCGACTGCGGGATGGCGACGTCGGGACCGGGTCGCAGTCGATCTACAGCTACGTGAAGGAGAGCTCGGCCCTGTACTGGGGCCTCGCGGCGGCGACCATGCAGCGCGACGACGCCCACTCGTTCCTGTTCGCGGGCGGACGGATCGAGGCGGCGGCGATGGTGCTGCGCATGCTCCGCGTCGCGCTCCCGCCGGTGCGCCCCACGGATGACGAGGGCAGCGAGATCCCGCGCCGGGACGGCAACGCCCTCGCGTTGCTGCGGGCAGTCGGTGGCTTTCAGGCCTTCATGCGCTCGGCCGCCGCGCCTCCG
Source organism: Solirubrobacterales bacterium (assembly GCA_035267205.1). GTDB lineage: Bacteria > Actinomycetota > Thermoleophilia > Solirubrobacterales > 70-9 > CAXMST01. The sequence continues at coordinate 2,395 of DATFLZ010000083.1, forward strand.
CGGGCCGAGCCCGTGGCCCGGTTCCTGCTGTTCGAGCGGGCCTTCCCCGACTCGGTCGCGGCATCCACCGATTTCCTGCACCGCATGCTCAGTCGCGCCGACAGCGAGCCGGGTGGGTCGACCGCCGCGCTCCGACTCGCGCGGCTGATCGCGGACCTCGAGCTGCGCCGCCGCTCCGAGCTCGGCCCCGACGAGCTCCCGACCGCGTTCCGCGAGATCCAGCACGAGCTCGAGCAGGTCGAGCGCGAGATTCACTCCCGCTACTTCGGCGGCGATCTGGACATCCCGCAACGGGCGACCGCGTGACGACATGAGGTACTCGATCATCTACAACGCCGAGTACCGGTACGCGTTCGCGGTCACCGACCAGCAGAACGCGCTTCGCATCCGGCCCGCCGACAACGGCGCGCAGACCCTCGAGGGCTTCGACCTGACGATCGATCCCGCGGCGCGCCTGTATCGCCACAGCGACTACTTCGGGACCGAGGTGATCCAGTTTGCGATCAGCGAGAGTCACGACCATCTGCGGATCTCGGCGGAGGCGCGCGTCAGCACCGAGGAGCCGCCCCCTCCCCCGGACCCCGGCGCCGACGCGCTCACCGGCAAGGCCTTCCGCGATCGCGGCGCCGAGTACCTGGGCGAGCTCGAGCCGGCCGCGGACCGTGAGAAGGTCAGCGCGCTCGCCGACGAGGTCCGCGGCGATCGGCCGCTGCAGACGCTGCGCTCCCTGTGCGAGCTGATCCCCGATCGCTTCGAGTACCGGCCGGGCGCCACCTACGTCGGCTCTACGGTCGATGACCTGCTCGAGGGCGGCGCCGGCGTCTGTCAGGACTTCGTGCACCTCGGTCTGACTCTCCTCCGCGGCGAGGGCATCCCAGCCCGGTACGTCTCCGGCTACCTGTTCGCGCCCAACGGTGACTCGGCGGACTCGGCGGAGGTGAACACGCATGCCTGGCTGGAGGCGCTCATCCCGGCCGAGGACGAGGAGGATGAGCCGGTCTGGGTCGCAGCCGACCCGACCAATCGGTCGTTCGCGGGCGATGACCACGTCAAGATCGGCCACGGCCGCGCCTACTCCGACGTGCCGCCGATTCGCGGCGTCTACCGGGGTCGGGCGGAATCCTCGGTCGAGGCGAGCGTCAGGATGACGCGGCTCGACCGCTCAGCCAACGGCAACTGACGGCGCCCGCGCGCGCCGCGCGAACCGTTGTAGCCTCGGCCGATGCAGGCCACGGCGATCGTCCCCGTCAAGCGCTTCGCGGCAGCAAAGCAGCGGCTCTCGGATGTGCTGGAGCCCTCCGACCGCGCCCGGCTGTCGGAGGCGATGCTCGCCGACGTGCTCGCGGCCCTCGGCCGCTGCGCCCGCATCGACAGGGTCCTCGTGGTCAGCGGGGAGCCGGCGATCACCGAGTCGGTGGGGTCCGCGGGCGCCGAGCTCGTGAGCGACCCCGCCGACAGCGGCCATCCCGAGGCGGCGCTGCTCGGGATCGAGGTCGCGCGGAAGTCGGGTGCCGAGGCCGTCGCGCTGCTGCCGGGCGACTGCCCCCTGCTGTCCCCCCTCGAGGTCGACGCTGCGATCGGCGCTCTCTCACCGCCGGTCGTCGCCGTGATCCCCGACCGCCACGGCACCGGCACCAACGGCCTGCTGCTCGCACCGCCCGACTCGATCGAGCCGGCGTTCGGGCCGGGGAGCCGCGAGCGCCACCTCGAGCTTGCGGAGCGCGCCGACGTGCCCGCGGGGGCACTGGAGCTGCCGTCGCTCGCGCTCGACCTCGACACCGGCGGCGACCTCGGCGCCCTCCGGGAGCTCGCCGGCACCGGCAGGCTCGAGGGCCTCCACACGCTGGATGCGCTCGGCGCGATCCGGGCCGCGCCGGACCGATGAGCGCATCGGTCCAGGTGATCCCGGTCGAGGGGCTGCCGGAGGTCACGCCGGACAGCCCGCTCGCCGCCGAGATCGCCGACCGGGCGCGGCTCGTCGCCGGCGACGTCCTCTGCATCTCCCAGAAGGTCGTATCCAAGGCCGAGGGGAGGATCCGGGACCTCGGTGCGGTGACCCCCTCAGAGCGGGCGCGGAAGATGGCGGCCGAGCTCGGCAAGGAGCCCGAGATGGTCGAGCTCGTGCTCTCCGAGAGTCGCCGCGTCGTCCGCGCCGAGCGCGGAGTGCTGATCACCGAGACCCATGGTGGCCTGATCTGCGCGAACGCCGGCATCGACAGCTCAAACGTCCCCGGCGAGCGCAGTGTCGCCCTGCTCCCGAAGAATCCCGACGCCTCCGCGCGCCGGATCAGGGCTGGGCTTCGTGACGCGGGTGCCCCCGCCGTCGGCGTGCTGATCGCCGACAGCTTCGGACGACCCTGGCGGCTCGGGCAGGCGGAGGTCGCGATCGGCTGCGCCGGGTTGCCCGCGCTCGACGACTGGCGCGGGCGATCCGATCGCGACGGCCGCGAGCTCGAGGCCACAGCGATCGGGCTGGCGGATCAGATCGCCGCCGCCGCGGACCTCGCCCGCGACAAGACCTCGGGCACGCCGGTCGTGCTCGTGCGTGGGCTGGCGGTGGTCATCGACGAGGACGGCCCGGGGGCCGGCGCCCTGCACAGGCCCGCGGGCGAGGATCTCTTCCGCTGACCGGGCGACGGCCCGGCGATCGACCGGCTCGAACCGGCTTAGAACTTGTGGGCGATCGTCTCCGGGGCGCCCTCTTCGGTGAAGTCCGGGGGCTCGTAGACGCCGCCGGGAACCCCACCGATCGCGAGCACCTTGGCCGGCTCCTCGGCGGTGACCAGCCTGCGCCTCTCCCCCGCGCCCACGCGCGCCCACACGCCCGGCTCGAGCTCGTGGCGCTCACCGCCGACCTCAAGCGTGGCCCGGCCTTCGAGCAGCGTGTAGACCTCCTCCTGCCCGTCGTGCTCCTGCGTGTGCTCCGGGTAGCTCTCGAACCGCGCGGGCAGCTCGATGACAGCGAGGCCGAACGCGGTCACACCGAGGCCGGCCCGCACACGGCGAAGGCCGCCGCCGAAGACGGCCTCGAAGTCCTCGAGCCTCTTCACGGTGCAGTCAGCCATCTCGCTCTCCTTTCCGACGCGGTCGATGGCCCACTCTAACGCGGGGACGCGCCCGAGAACCTAACCGCAAAAGCTACGTCCGCCGCCGGGCTTGGGATCCCGGCCGCGAACCCCGCGGCAGTCACGGAGGCGGTTGAGCTTGCGCCGCAGCCGCCGCTGCTCGCGGTTGAGCCGGACCTTGCCACGGGGCGGCAGCGCATTGTTCAACTGGTGCGGGTCCGAGTCCAGGTCGTAGTACTCGCGCTCGCTGGCGCGCCGGCAATCGTTCGTGTCCGGATCGGGGATGCTCACGTGCTCGACATAGAAGGCGCCGGGCACCCGCACGCCCTCGTAGGCGCACGTGAAGCCCGACCTCGGCTTGTTCTCGAACTCGACCAGGAGCGGCCTGCGCTTACCGATCTGGCTCCTGCCGTCGTCGATGAGCCCGCGGAACGACAGGCCGTCCATGGCCCGGCAGCGGCTCCCGCGACAGGCGTCCCCGCCCGCGTAGTCGAGGATCGTGGGCGCGAGGTCGATGTTGGCGACGGGGCGGCCGACCCGGCTGCGCAGCGTGCGCGCTCCCTCCACCTCGGAGCCGACCCTGACGACCAGCGGGATCCTCAGCCCCTCCTCGTAGTGGAGCTGCTTCTTGTTGGCGAGCCGGTGCTCGCCGTTGAAGTAGCCGTTGTCGGACCAGAACATGAAGACCGTGTTCTCGAGCTCGCCCTCTGCCTCCAGCGCCTCGTAGATCGCCTCGACTCCCCGGTCCACGCCCCTGAGGCTTGCCAGAGCGCAGGTATAGCGCTTCTCGAGCTTGCGGCGCTGCGGCTTGTTCAGGCGCGGCAGTGCCTGTATGAAGCTCGGCTTGTCCCGCACGTTGCGCTCGTTGAAGGCCTTCGGGCGCGGCAGGGCCTCGTCCTCGAAGAGCTCCTCGTCCTCCGGGGCCGGAATCGGCGCCGCTCGGCAACGGGGATCCTTGCGCCCGCGTGCGTTGTGCGGCGCGAAGTAGTCCGTGGTCAGAAACAGCGGGCGCCGGTCCGGGACGTAGGTCTCGATCGCCCCGACCGACTCGTCCGTGAGGACGGTGCTCAGGTAGTCGGAGTCCTCTTCTCCGAATTCGACCAACTCACCGTTGATCCCCATCGGGTAGTTGTAGTAGCCGTGCGGGTTGAGCTCTGTCCGCCAGTCGTCCCAACCGGGCGCCGGGCGCTCGGGGTGCTTGGTCTCGCTCCAGTTGTTCAGGTACTTGCCGACGTGAACGGTGCGATAACCGGCCTGCTGCATCCACGCGGGGAGCACGCTGTCCTTCCGGCGCAGGTCAGGGTAGCCGGGGTTGTTGGTGAGGATCCCGTGGTTGTGGCCGTACTGCCCGGTCAGGTAGGTCGCCCGCGACGGACAGCAGACCGGGGTGACGACGATCGAATCCGTGAAGGTCGTGCCCTCGTCGACGAGCAGCTCATGGGTCTTCGGCATCGTCTCCCGCGTGAACGACTCGAGCGTCTGATCGTCGGTGGAGATGACGACGATGTTCGGGTTCTTGCGGTCCGATGCCGCGGGCGCGCTGCTGCCGAGGTCGGCCGCCGGGCCGTTGGAGCCCGGCGCGGCGGTGAATCCTTCATCGCCCTGGAGAGCGAACAGCCCGCCGACTGCGAGCGCGGCAGCGGCGACGACTCCGAGCACGAGCTTGATTGACCTTCTGCTCACGCGGGCTGCCGCGCCGGTCCGGCAGCCCTAGAGGTGCTGGGCCGGGTTCTTGGCGTCCTTCTTGCTCCAGCGCTCGCCGCCGAGCAGCGGCATCGACTCCGCCTTGCGAGGCAGGATCCGGTCGTAGCTCTCCTGCCGGGTCGTGGTGGCCTTCACGCAGAGCCGGCCACCGGTGCCGCCCTTGCGCTTCTCCCAGGTGGGCTCGACATCCTTGAAGCCGCAGGCGCGGAGCATGTCGTGGACCGCGGCGGGGTTCGGGACCCACCAGTTGGACGGGTTCCGGGTGCGCTCGTCGCTGGGGTGGAACAGCAGCGCGGGCGCGTCGATGTCGATGTGGCGCACGGCGGTCTCGAGGAAGAGCGTCTCGCTGCAGACACGGCGCAGGCGGAACAGCAGCGAGATCACGTTCTCGACGTGATAGAGGACGCCGCCGCAGAGCACGATGTCAAAGGTGTCGAGCTCGAGCCACTTCTCGGAGAGGATGTCCATCTGGACGAACTCGAATCCGTGCTCCTCGACGTTGTTGCGCAGGGTCTCCGAGGTGCAGAGATCGACGCCGACGACCTGCGTCGCCCCGCGACGTACGGCCTCGGCGCAGTTGACGCCCTCCCAGCAGCCGACGTCGAGGAAGGTCTTCCCCGTCATGTCCTCGGGCAGCTGGTAGCGCTCCCACTTGTTGTGGGCCTCGCGCTTGCCGCCTCCACCTTCGGCGCCGTCGGCCAAGCTCGCGGAGCCCTGGGCATCCTCGTCGGTGCCCAGCGCGTCCTTCGCGCGGTCGATGATCTTCTTTCCAGGGTTCGCCATCAGTCCCCTCGCTCCGGCGGGTTCGCTTGGCCGGCGCTCGTAGTACGTGGTCTCGGTCGCGCGCCATTGATAGCAGGCCGCCTACCTCGCAGAGGCTGATCGTCGCCGCTAGTAAGTGTCGATCAGCTCATACAGCGTGGTCCGCTGAGCCGGGGTCCTACCGGCCCGCCTCGCGGCACCAATCAGATCCTCCGGCTCGAGCCTGACCCCGTGCTGGGAGCCCGCCATGCGCGAGATGTTCTCCTCCATCAGCGTCCCGCCGAGATCGTTCACGCCCCAGCGCAGCGCCTCGGTGGCGGCGTCGAGCCCCATCTTCACCCAGCTGGCCTGCAGGTTGCGGACGCTCTTGCCGAGCGCCAGCCGGAAGGCCGCGGTGTGCTTGAGGTTCTCCGAGTCGGAGATCTCCTCGATCCCATGGGTGCGACCCAACAGCGTCTGGTAGGGGATGAAGCTGAGCGGGACGAACTCGGTGATCCCGCCGGTGCGCGCCTGCAGCTCGCGGATCACCCGCATGTGCTCGGCCAGCTCGGCCGGCTCCTCGATGTGCCCAAACATCACGGTGGAGGTAGTCGGGATGCCCCGGCCGTGGGCGGCCTCGATGATCTCGACCCAGCGCGCGACCGGGAGCTTGTTCGGGCTGATCCGCTGCCGGACGCCGTCGTGGAGCACCTCCGCCGCCGTCCCCGGCGTCGAGCCGAGCCCGCACTCGAGCAGGTAGTCGAACACCTCCCCCGGCTCAAGCCCGGATCTGGTGCTCATGAAGTGGACCTCCATCGGCGAGTAGGCGTGGATGTGGATCTCGGGGGCGGTCTCCTTGATCAGCCGCAGCCAGCGGCCGTAGTCCTCCAGCGTGTAGTCGGGGTGGATCCCCCCCTGCATGCAGATCTCGGTGGCTCCGAAGGAGATCGCCTCGCCGATCCGCTCGACGAAGTTCTCCTCCTCGACCGTGTACGCGTCGGGCGAGCGCCGGCCCTGGCCGAAGCCGCAGAAGGCGCAGCCGACGGTGCAGATGTTGGTGAAGTTGAGGTTGCGGTTGACGACAAAGGTGACCGTCTCCCCGCAGAGCTCCGCACGCAGGCCGTCGGCGGCCGCGCGCATCTCCTCGATCACCTCGGGCCGCGACTCGGCGAACAGGGCGGTGAGCTCACCGGCGGTGAGCGCGGCGCCCTCCCTGCCCTTCGCGATCGCTTCGGTGGCGAGGGCGGGATCGGCCCCGTTGCCGTTGGCGTTGCCACCGGCAGCCGCGGTGCGCCCGCTCGACCCACGGGGGATGAAGCTCCAGTACTTGAGCTTGATCAGGTCGAGCACGCCCTGCTCGACCCAGTCGGGGTTCATGTACTGGGGATAGACGCAGAGCCGCTCGGCGAGCGCCATGCCGTGATCCCGGAGGCCGGCCCGCACCTGCTTGGGACTCGGGAACGGGTGATCGGGGCTGATGTGGTCGCCGTTGGCGGAGAGGCCGCCGAGGTCGGTGGCGCCGGCCACCGCCAGATCCATCCACCAGTCGCTCAGGTTCGGGGGGATCTGCACGCCGACATCGGGCAGCGCCTCGCGTGTGTAGGCGACCAGGCGCCGGAGGTCGTCGAGCGAGACCGGCGAGGCCCAGGCGGGTAGCGGCTGCTCGGCCGTGGCGACCTCGTCGCCGTGACCCTCGGATTCCCCCGACCAGCGCTCCCGCGAGGCGCGATCGGCGATCTCGGCCGGCTCGCGGCCGTAGTAGTCCGGATGCGGGACGTAGTTCTGGAGGATCAGCTCCTGGATATGCCCGTGGCGGCCGTGGATCTCGGCGAGCGCGTCGATCGAGGCGAAGCGCTCCTGCTCCGTCTCGCCGAGGCCAACGAGGATCCCGCTCGTGAAGGGGATCCGCAGCTCGCCGGCGAGCTCGATGTGCTCGAGGCGGACCCGCGGGTGCTTGGTCGGCGAGCCCGCGTGCACGGTCTCCATCAACCGCTCGGACGCCGACTCCAGCATCAGGCCCTGGGAGGCGGTCACCTCTCGCAGGCGCAGCTGGTCGTCGCGCTCGAGCACGCCGATGTTCGTGTGCGGCAGCAGCCCCCTTCCCATCGCCCGCTCGCACGCCCAGGCGACGTAGGAAGTGAAGTCCTCGTGGCCCCACCCCGCCAGCTTCTCAGCCACGACGGGGTTCACCTCGGGCATCTCCCCGGTCAGGACCAGGAGCTCCTTGGCGTTGCGCCGGACCGCCTGCTCGAGCTGGGCGTCCACCTCCTCCGGCGAGTAGATGTGCGCTTGGTGGGTGGCGAAGGCGCAGTACTTGCAGTAGCAGCGGCAGGTCCTGCTCAGCGAGAGCGTGTAGTTGCGGGAGAAGGTGATGCGGCGCATCGCCACCGAAGCATAGGAGCAGCGAGCGCCGCGATCAGCGCGGTGCGCCCGGGCCCATCAACGCGAACGGGGCGCTCTCGCGCCCCGTTCGTCAGTCGCAGTTGTAGGTGGGAGCCTAGGTACCGGGCGCCTTCTCGGGTTCGCCCTCGGGCTCGCCGGCCTCGATCACGAACTTGTAGAAGAGCACCGCGAGCACCGCGCCGAGCGCTGGCCCGACCAGGTACGGCCAGACCCCGCCGAAGTCGTCACCGACGAGCGCCGGGCCGAGCCAGCGAGCCGGGTTGAACCCTGCTCCCGTGAGCGGCGCGAACACCATGACGGCGAAGCCGAATGTGGTGCCGATCACCAGCGGAGCCCAGTCGCGCCAGGCCCTCGGGTTGAGCGCGACGGCGACGACGGCGAGCACCCAGAAGAAGGTGCCGAACATCTCGACGATCATGCCTGCGAAGTCGCTCGCCAGGATCGGGCTGACGTCGAGCGCACCGTAGTTGTTGATCGCGCCTTCGTCGTCGAGCAACGCCTTGACCAGCAGGGCGCCGAGGACGCCGCCGGCCAGCTGGGCCAGCGTGTAGATGATGCTGTCGATGCCGTCGATCCGTTTGAGCAGAAACGCCGCGAAGGTCACAGCGGGGTTCACGTGAGCGCCGCTGACGGCAGCGATCGTCTGGATGACCAGGAACAGGGCGAAGGCCTGTACCAGCCCGATCACGGCGTAGTCCGAGCCGAATTGGGCGTCGCTCCCTCCCGCCGCGTAGAGACTGACGACGGTCCCGATCACGAAGACCAGGATGAAAGTTCCGACGAGCTCCGCGATGTAGGCGGCCAGTCCTCGATCCTGCACTTACGTACCTCCTGAAGTTGGTGTACTCGCCGCGCGAGTCGCGGGCGCAACGCGGCGGCAGTGTAGAGCAATGGCGAGCGTCCCAGCGCACGATGCCCACACCGGTCTCTGGAAGAAGATTTGATCGATTCCAAAAAGCTGATATGAGTTCAGCTCATGCCCGCCGCGCCGGAATCCGAGCAGCTCCTCCGCAGTGCCCACCTGCGGGTGACGCGCCCCCGGCTCGCCGTGCTGGATGCGGTCCACGAACATCCCCACGCCGACACCGGCTCGCTGATCGCCGACGTGCGCCGCGAACTCGGGGAGGTGTCCCACCAGACCGTCTACAACGCGCTTCGCGCACTGACCGACGCCGGCCTTCTCCGCAACATCCAGCCGAGCGGCTCGGCGGCCCGCTACGAGTCGCGCGTCGGCGACAATCACCACCACGTCGTCTGCCGTTCGTGCGGCGCGATCGAGGACGTCGACTGCGCTGTCGGCATCGCGCCGTGCCTGACCGCCTCCGACGATCATGGCTACGCGATCGACGAGGCCGAAGTCATCTTCCGGGGCCTCTGCCCCACCTGCTCGTCCGCGAGCATCACCGACCAGAATCAATCACCAGGAAGGGATCCACATGTCCGATAGCCCAGATGCCGTAGTTGGAGAGATGTCAGACGCGGAGCGCGGCGGCTGCCCGTTCCCGCACAACAGCTTCCCCCACCCCACCCGGGGCGGCGACAACCGCGGCTGGTGGCCAGAGCGGCTCAACCTCAAGATCCTCGCCAAGAATCCCGTCGAGTCGAACCCGATGGGCGAGGACTTCGACTACGCGGCCGAGTTCGGGAGCCTCGACCTCGACGCCGTCAAGCGGGACATCGCCGAGGTGCTGACCACCTCGCAGGACTGGTGGCCCGCGGACTTCGGGAACTACGGCCCCCTGATGATCCGGATGGCCTGGCACAGCGCGGGCACCTACCGGATCAGCGACGGCCGCGGCGGCGCCGGCGGCGGCCAGCAGCGCTTCGCGCCGCTCAACAGCTGGCCCGACAACGCCAACCTCGACAAGGCCCGGCGACTGCTCTGGCCGGTCAAGAGCAAGTACGGCCGCAAGCTGTCGTGGGCCGACCTGATGATCCTCGCCGGCAACGTCGCACTGGAGTCGATGGGCTTCAAGACCTTCGGCTTCGGCGGTGGCCGCGTCGATGTGTGGGAGTCGCCGCAGGACATCTATTGGGGTTCCGAAGCGGAGTGGCTCGCCACCAGCGACAAGCCGAACAGCCGCT
>DATFLZ010000084.1:0-4424 GCA_035267205.1 Solirubrobacterales bacterium
TGCGGGCCGAGATCGCGCTCTTCACAGCCTTTTAGCAACTGCTAATACTGTGCTCGTACTCTGCTGAGTGCAGAGAAGCGACGACGAGACTGGGACGAGAGCGAGATGCCGATCAGATTCTTTGAAGGGGTGCGCGAGGAGCAGCGCAGCGAGCTCCGCGAGCGCAACATGGAGCGCCGCTTCTACGCGCTCGCGGCCGCCGTGCGGGAGCACGAGGCGCGCGTGCATCGCGCGAGCTCCGAGCTCGATCCTCGCGACGCCGAGCTCTATCGGCGCGTGCGCCAGCTCTGCGGCGAGCCGCTCACCGGTGAGCAGGAGGTGGTCGCGTGAGCCCGGCGGGCGCTCGCAGCGCGCGGCGCCAGCGACGAAGCCGGCCGCTCGAGGCCGCCGCCCGCGAGCTCCGCACGCTGCGCGATCGCGCCAGCGCCAAGCGAGCCGCAGCGAACGGGTCGAAGCGCGCCGCTCAGCGGCCGTAGCGGTCGCTCGAGAGCTGCAGCTGCTCGGGCAGCGCGGCTCGCGGCGGTGGCGCCGGGTCCGCCCGGACCGACACGGTCTCGGCGACGCTCCGGGTCAGGGTGTGCTTGCCGTCGCCGGACGCGACCACGACGTGCTCCTCGTCGGAGCTCTCGACGGTTCCCTTCAGGCCGGGCTCGAGGCCGACCTCGCGCAGGTAGTGGAGCAGCTCCTCCGCCTCGTTCTCGAAGCGCAGGATGATCACCTCCGCACCGACCTCGCAGTCGGCGAGGAGGGAGCCCTGCTCACGCTCGCCGAGCACGATCGGATGCCCGTGGGGACAGGTCTTCGCGTCCCCGATCGCGGCCATCATGCGCTCCTCGAGCACCGGCGACATCGCGTGCTCCAGCCGCTCGGCCTCCTCGTGCACCTCGTCCCAGGGGATTCCGAGCACGTCCGTGAGGAAGCGCTCGATCAGGCGGTGTCGCTTGACGATCGCCTCGGCGTGCTCGCGGCCCTGCTCAGTGAAGCTGAGTGCCTTGTCGTCGGCTCGGGAGATGTGCCCATCCCGCTCCAGACGGCCGATCATCTCGTGGACCGTCGGCGGGGAGAGCTGCATCGCGCGGGCCACGTTGGCCGCCGTCATCGGCAACTGGGCTTCCTGCAGCCAGAAGAGGGCCTGCAGGTATTCCTCCTCCGCGACTGTCACCTGCTCCGTAGACATCGACCTGAGAGTATCCACCCATGGAGATTGACGCCGGAACGCGAGCGCTGATCACCGGCGCCTCGAAGGGAATCGGTGCCGCCCTTGCGGCCGAGCTCGCGGGCCGTGGGGTGCGGGTCGGCCTGCTGGCCCGGGACCAGCGCGCGCTGGACGAGCTCGCCGGCAGGCTTCCCGGCGAGCAGATCGTGCTCCCCGCCGACGTCACCGAGCCGAAGGAGCTCGAGCGCGCGGTCGGCGCCTTCGTCGACGAGGCCGGCGGCCTCGATCTACTCGTCGCCAACGCCGGGATCGCCCACTACGGACCGTTCGCCGAGATGGACCTCGCGAAGATCGAGTCGATGGTCTCGGTCAACGTGATGGGGAGCCTGTACACCGTCAAGGCCGCCCTCCCGTCGATGCTCGACGGCGGCGCAGGCCACATCGTGGTCGTCTCCTCGGGCGCCGGAATCAGGGCCTTTCCCGACGGCGCCGTCTACGGCGCGACCAAGGCCGCGAACCGTGGCTTCGCCGAGGCCCTCCGCCACGAGCTCGCGGGAACCGGCGTCAGCCTGACGACCGTCTATCCCGGTGAGGTCGCCACCGAGCTCCACTCCCACCAACTCGATCGCCTCCCCGACTGGCGCCAGAGCGACGAGGCGATCGACCCGTCGGATCTTGCCACCGAGATCACCGACGCCGTTCAGGAGGACCGCCGCAGCGTCTTCGCGCCGAAGGCCGTGCGCCTGCTCGGGATGAACGGCGTCGCCCCCGGTGCGACCGACCGCCTCCTCCGCCGCGTTCGCGGTCAAGCCGCCGCGCCGCGCCGCGACTGAGCTCAGCGCCGGGAGCTCTGCCAGGCAGGCGCGCCGATCACGATCATCCGCAGCTGCTTCTCGGCGATCCGCCGGATCTCCTGCACGGCCTCGGGCCCGCCGGCGGGCGCATCCAGGACCTCCTCGGCGATCGAGACCATCGCGTTGACGATCAGGCCGGCCATCACCTGGAGATCCTCGGTGCCCCACTCGCGCATGTAGGGAAAGCGCGCCAGGTCGGTGGCGAGCTCGCTCCCGAACAGCCGGATCTCGGCCCGGATCGCGTGCCGGATCTCCGCGACGCCGCTGAAGCGCTCGCGCGCGATGAAGCCGAAGTGGAGCCGGTTCTGCTGCACGTGGCGCACCAGGATCTCGACCGAGCTCGCGATCACGTGCTCGTAGTTGGCCGGGTCCGAGCGCGCGTCCCGGATCATCTCGCGCAGGGTCCGGAACGACTCGTCGATCAGCGCCAGCCCGAGGTCCTCCATGCGCTCGAAGTGGCGATAGAACGTGGTGGGGACGACGCCCGCCTCGCGGGTCACCGCGCGTAGCCCCAGGCCCGAGAAGCTCTGCTCCTCGAGTAGTCGCAGGGCGGCGTCGAGCAGCGCCTGACGGGTCTGCCGCTTGCGCTCGGCCCGGCTCTCTGGAGCACGGGTGTTCATGGAGCGGAGTGTGACACGATTCACGGTCAGGGGCTTGACACGAGCGGTTTGCGAGCTAGTCTGTGTACAACTGTACACCGACCTGACGAGGAACCCAACGTGCCCTCCACCGAAATCCCCGACGCCCCCAAGGCCCCCGACGCCCACGCGGCTCCCGTCGCGCGCGCCAGGCGGACCACCAAGGCCGCGGGCCGCCTGCTGCGCTCACGCCTGCTCGAGGCGCTCACCTTTCCGCACGGCACCGAGCGCTACGTGGAGCTGGTCGAGCCGCTCGCCGCTCGGGATGAGGTCCGCGCGGAGGTCACCGAGGTCCGCCGTCAGACCCCGAAGAGCGTCACCCTCACCCTCGCCCCGAACGAGAACTGGCGCGGGGGTCGGGCCGGTCAGTTCGTCGGTCTCACGGTCGAGATCGACGGCCGCCGCGAGACCCGCCCCTACTCACTGGCCGGCTCCCAGCACAGCCCGGGTGGGGTGCTGGAGCTCACCGTCTCGACCCATCCCGAGGGCCTCGTCTCCCGTTGGCTTCGCGATCATGCGCGGCCGGGCCTGATCGTCGGCCTCGAGCCCGCCGCCGGCGAGTTCACCCTTCCCGCGACCCGGGCCGAGCGACCCGAGAGCGTGCTGCTGATCAGCGGCGGCAGTGGCATCACGCCGCCGATGTCGATCCTCCGCACGCTGCTGGACGAGGGCTTCGGCGGCGACATCGGCTTCCTCAACTATGCGCGCTCCCCCGAGCTCGCGCTGTATGGCCCCGAGCTGGAGGCGCTCGCCGCCGCGCACCCGAACCTGCGCGTCGCCCGCGGCTACACCGAGGCCTCCGATGTCGACGCCCCGGGGGCCGGCAGCGGCATCTCCGGCCGCTTCCGCCGGGAGCACCTGGCGGCCGTGACCCCCGACCACGCCGCCGCCGCGACGTACGTCTGCGGGCCGCCGGCGCTGATCGACGCGGTGCGCTCGAGCTGGGCCGCCGACCGCCTGCCCGAGCCCAAGGTCGAGAGCTTCGCCCCGCCGCAGATCGACCTCGATCCCGCCGCAGCCGAGGGGACCGTCAGCTTCGCGGCCAGTGGTACGGAGGCCGCCAACAGCGGCCTGCCCATCCTCGAACAGGCCGAGGACGCCGGGCTCAGCCCCGCCCACGGCTGCCGCATGGGGATCTGCAACACCTGCTCCTGCCGAAAGGCGAGCGGGACCGTTCGCAACGTGCTCAGCGGCGAGACCTCGAGCGGCGAGGGCGAGCAGATCCGGATCTGTGTCTCAGTCCCGGTCGGCGACGTCGAGCTCGAGCTCTGACCTTCAACTACCTCCCGGACCTGACCCCGATCACAGCAAGCAGAGGAGATCACAATGCCCCAGCCCCACCCGACTCTGACCGACGAGCAGACCGAGGCGTTCGGCGCCGAGCTCGACGCGATCCGCGAGCGGGTCGTCGCGGACCTCGGTGAGCGCGATGCGACCTACATCAACAAGGTGATCCGCGCCCAGCGCGGGCTCGAGGTCGCCGGCCGCGGGATGCTGATGCTCGGCTTCCTTCCCCCGGCATGGCTCGGCGGGACCGCCGCTCTGTCGCTCTCCAAGATCCTGGACAACATGGAGATCGGCCACAACGTGATGCACGGGCAGTACGACTGGATGAAGGACCCGCGCCTCGACGGCAAGACGTTCGAGTGGGACACCGCCTGCCCCGGCGATCAGTGGCGCCACTCCCACAACTACATGCACCACACCCATACCAACGTCCAGGGTAAGGATCGCGACATCGGCTACGGGATCCTCCGCATGTCCGAGGATCAGGAG
>DATFLZ010000085.1:0-16449 GCA_035267205.1 Solirubrobacterales bacterium
CGTTCGCCGCGGCCGGCGTCCACGGGACCGCGGCGCTCACGGCGCTCACCGCCCAGAACACGGTCGGCGTCGACGCTGTCGAGGCGGTCTCTCCCGCGATGATCGTCGCCCAGATCCGCGCGGTCGCGGGCGATATCGGCGTGGACGCGGCGAAGCTGGGGATGCTCGGAACCGAGGAGACCATCGACGCGGTCGTCGAGGGCCTTGGGCTGCTCCCGGGGGGCACCCCGGTAGTGGTCGACCCCGTGATGGTCGCCGAAAGCGGGGCGCCGCTCCTCGAGCCCTCCGCACGGAGCGCGCTGGTCGCGCGGATCCTGCCCCGGGCCCACGTCGCGACCCCGAATCTGCTCGAGGCCAGGGAGCTCACCGGGTTGTCGGCCGAGGCGCCGGCGGCAGAGCTGGCACGGGCTGTTCAGAACCTGGGCCCGGAGGCCGTGATCGTGACCGGGGGTCACGGGCCCGACGGCGCCGACGTCCTCGCCGGGGCCGACGGTGGGATTACCTTGATCCCCGGCCCCGTCCACGACGGCGGAGCGGCCCACGGGTCGGGCTGCACCCACTCCGCGACGGTCGCGGCCCTGCTCGCTCGTGGGATTGATCTCGCCGACGCAGCGACCGGGGCACGCGCCGTCGCCGCCGAGGCCGTCGGGCGTGGACTGCGCGACCTGGGCGCGGGCGCGGGCCCGGTTGACGTGATCGGGCTCGCGTCGCGACGAGAGCGCTGAGGGAACGTGTCGGCGCCGAGTCCCCACGGTGCCATAATCGATCGGGTGAAGCTCGTGAGGATGAAGCCCGGGCACGGCGACCAGCTGCTGGCCGAGGGCGACCCGGAGCTCGAGGACGAGGAGCGGGAGTTGATCGAGACGTTCAGGCGACAGCTCTAGCAGGGTCTCTGGGCCGCGGTCCCGACGCTGGAGGCGACCGGACGCCGTGAGGCGGTCATGGTCCGCCACTTCGACCAAGTGCCTCGGGATGCCGACCGGGTGATCTTCTTTCCACCGGCTGCGGGCGGCTGAACGGTGACCGCGCTCTGGATCTCCCTGACGATCGTGCTTGGCGTGCTGCTCTACTTCGCCTTCCTTCCGTTACCTGCCTGGCTCAGGTCGATCATCGGCCGGGTCGCCCGCCCGGGCGCCGGCGACCGCGCCGCCCTGCGAATCGGCCGCCGACTCTCGGCCGAGGAGCTCGAGGCGGAGCGGAAGGCCGAGCAGTTGATGGTCTCGGTCGTCGGGCCGGAGGGCCTGGATGCCTACCGGGCGCTTGGGTTCCTGCACGCATTCGGGGACGCGGAGGACGACGGGCAGCCTGGATACGGGTATCTGATCTATCCACACCGCCCGATCGTCAGCTTCGATGCCCGCAGCGGCAGGCTCCTCAACGAGCTGTGCGTCCAGTTCCCCGACCGCGACTCCGACGGCGGCGAGCGGCTGCCCGACGCAGACGATGCGCTCGCCAAGTGGCTGGCGATCAACGGTGACGAGCTGGCGCTGCTCGCCGAGGCGAACATCCGGCCGGTCGGCAACCAGATCGACCCCGAGCAGGCACGGCGCGATCTGGTCCGTCTCGAGGAGTGGACGGCCGACCCCTCCGGCGACAGCGCCGACGGCGGCCTCGCGGCGGCCCAATAGCCCGCGCGTTCAGGGCGCGGCAGCCCAAGCCGGGGCTCCGCGCGCCCCGCATCTAGACTGCGGCGCGATGAGCACCGACAGCAACGGCCAGTCCGCACCCCGTCCCCGTTCCTCCGCCGTCTTCGACGGCCCCGACCGCGCCGCCGCGCGCGCCTACATGAAGGGGATCGGCTTCGACGACGAAGCGCTGAAGCGGCCGACGATCGGGATCGCCAACACCTGGATCGAGGCGATGCCATGCAACTTCCACCTGCGCGGTCTGGCGGAGCACATCAAAGAGGGCGTGCGTGCCGCCGGCGGCACGCCGATGGAGTTCAACACGGTCGCGATCTCGGACGGGATCACGATGGGGACCCGCGGGATGAAGAGCTCGCTGGTCAGCCGCGAGGTGATCGCCGACTCGATTGAGCTAACCGCCCGCGGCTACCAGTTCGATGCCGTGATCGCCCTCTCCGCCTGCGACAAGACGATCCCGGGCTGCGTGATGGCACTGGCGCGTCTCGACATTCCCTCACTGATGCTCTACGGCGGGTCGATCGCCCCGGGCCGCTACCGGGGGCGTGACGTGACGATCCTCGACGTCTTCGAGGCGATCGGCGCGGTCGCCGCCGGGACGATGTCGGAGGAGGAGCTGGGCGAGTTGGAGGACGTGGCGAGTCCCGGCCCCGGTGCCTGCGGTGCCCAGTTCACGGCCAACACGATGGCCTGCGCCTTCGAGGCCCTCGGCATCTCCCCGGGCGGATCGGCCATGGTGCCGGCGGCCGACGAGGAGAAGGACACGGTCGCCGAGAAGGTCGGCGAGCTGATCATGCAGGTCCTTGGCGACGACCTGAGGCCGAGCCGCGTGATCACTCGCGCCTCGCTCGAGAACGCGATCGCGATGATCTGCGCCTCCGGCGGCTCGACCAACGGTGTGCTGCACCTGCTCGCCGTCGCCCGTGAGGCCGGCATCGAGCTCGACATCGACGACTTTGAGCGAATCTCGCGCGCGACGCCGCTGCTTGCCGACATGAAGCCCGGTGGTCGGTTCGTCGCCACCGACCTCTACCGGGCGGGGGGAGTTCCGCTGCTGCTCAAGCGACTCGACGAGCTCGGACTGCTCAACCGCGACGCGCTGACCGTCACCGGCCGGACGATCGGCCAGGAGGCCGAGGCTGCCGACGAGGCACCCGGCCAGGAGGTCGTGCTGCCCTCGGGCAAGCCGCTCAAGGAGCAGGGCGGGCTCGCGATCCTGCGCGGCAACCTGGCGCCCGAGGGCGCCGTGGTCAAGCTCGCGGGGACCGAGCGCACCGGCCAGACCGGGCCCGCGCGGGTCTTCGAGTGCGAGGAGGACTGCTTCGCGGCGGTCAAGGCGCAGCAGATCAACGCCGGCGACATCATCGTGATCCGCAACGAGGGCCCGGCCGGCGGCCCCGGGATGCGGGAGATGCTCCAGGTCACCGCGGCGATCGTCGGCGGTGGACACGGCGAGGACGTCGCCCTGCTCACGGACGGACGCTTCTCGGGCGCCACACGGGGAATGATGATCGGCCATGTCGCGCCCGAGGCCCTCAGGGATGGTCCGATCGCGGCCGTCCAGGAAGGCGACGAGATCACGATCGACGTGGCCCGGCGCCGACTTGATGTCAACCTCACCGACGAGGAGATCGCGGAGCGCGTTGCGGCCTACCAGTCCCCGGAGCCCGCCTATGAGGCCGGCGTGATGGCGAAGTACGCCGCCACGGTCTCGAGCGCCTCCCACGGCGCCGTCACGGGCTGAGTCAGCGCCTCGACCCACCCCTGGCCGACCGCCCTACTCGTAGAACATCGCCAGAAGGCCCTTGCGGCCGCGGACGCCGGTTCTGGCGGAGGCGTCCTCGACGTGACGCTTGACCGTCCGCGGGCTTATCGCGAGCTCGGTGGCGATCTCGGCGTTGGTCATCCCGCGCGCTAGCAGGACCACGATGTCGCGCTGGCGGTCCGTCAGGTCCAAGGCCTCGAGCCGTTCCTCGGAGCGCAGTCGATCCCCGGCAGCCGGTGGGGCGCCGTCCCCATCGGCGCCCCGGAGAACGCCGGCCTTGAGACGCACACCGATCGCTCGAGCCTCCGATTCGAGTGCTGCCTGCCGGCCCTCGTCCCGGTCGGCCTCACGGAGCACCGCCGCGAGCTCCAGCATCGCCTGGCCCCGCCAGACCGGGGAGGGGAACCGCGCGTACTCGTGGATCGAGCGGTCCAGGAGCAGGATCGCCTCGTCCATTCTTCCCAAGGTCGCCTGGAGTCGGCCGACCGCGTGGTCGGTCAGCCCCCAGTACCCCACCGACGACGTCGCAACCTGACCCAGCATGGGCTGCAGCTGGTCCGACAGCGACTCGGCCGCGCCCACGTCACCGAGCTCCGCGACGGCGTGGGCGTAGTTCACGGTGCTGGAGATCCAGATCGGATCCCGCGGCAGCTTCTCGAAGCCGTCGGCGCTGTCGATCTCGAGCACCTCCCGGGCGCCGTCGTCATTCCCGGCGGCGGTGTGCGCCATCGCCACCAGACCCCGGAACCCGGGAATCCCGGGGTTCTGCTCGAGGGCGGCATCGAGGAGCGGTGTCAGCTCACCGAGGCGGCCCTGCTGCCAGCGGATCGCGGCGATCTGGCCGGCGTAGAAAGGGAGTGCGTCGGGCTGGCCGCTGGCCTGACCCAGCGCGGCAGCCCGCTCGGCCTCCGCCTCGGCCTCCTCGAGCTTTCCGAGCAGCGTGTACCGGAGCGCCACGGAGCAGGCCGACAGCCAGTCGGCGGTCGGATCGCCAAGCCGAGCCGCGATCCGCACCTCCTCGTTGGTCGAGCGGAGCGCTCCCTCGATCTCGCACGCCTCCAGCTGGGCGACCGCACGCCAGTGCAGGCCGTGGAAGAGGTCGAGCGGTCCGTCCAGCCGGGCACCGACCCGGACGCTCTCATTGGCGATCTTGATCCGCTCGCGAGCGTTCCCAGGCTCCCAGCGGGCGAGCAGGTAGCGGTTCAGCACGCGGGCCAGCAGCGCCGGATTGTCACCAGCCCGGGCGAGGCCTAGGGCCTCCTCGGCGAGATCGTGGCGCCGCTCGCGTCCGGGGGCAAAGACCAGCTCCAGCGCCAGCTGGGCGAGCAGTAGCGGCCGCGTGGATTCGTCTTCGACTCGCTCCACGGCCAACTCCAGCAGCGCCAATCGTTCGCGGTCGAAGTCGCCGACCGCGCTGATGAAGCCACGATCGTTGGTCAGCACTGCAGCCCCGAGGCGTGCCGGATCATCGAGCTCGAGCGCCAGCCGGCCGGCCTCGAGCAGGACATCGCGAAACCGGGGGCTGCCCTGAAGCCGCAGGGCTGCTCCGAGCCCAAGCAGCAGATCGCAGCGGCGCGAGGAGTACTCCTTTTGCGCGCGGTCCTCAAGCTCGAGCGCGCGCTCGTACCACTCAACGGCGGCGGCGGGATCGAAGCGCTCGAGGGCGCGATTTGCCGCGTGGACGGCCCACTCTCCGGCGCGGGTCCTGTCAGGCGGCTCCGCCTGCTCCCAATGTCGTGCAACCATCCCCGGCTCGACCGAGGCGCCATCCGCGGCCTGGCGTTCCAGCGCCAGCGCCAGTCGGCGGTGCAGCGCTCCGCGGCGTGCCGGGCTCAGGGATTCGTAGAGGCAGCGGCGTGTCAGGGCGTGTCCGAACACATGCTCCGGGGCCTCCGACCTCTGCTCCAGCACGCCGGCGCGCTCGGCGAGTCGCAGCGACTCTGCAAGCTCGTCGGAGTCAATCTCGGCCGCGGCAGCGACGACGTTGGGGTCGAAGCTGTTCCCGGCCACGGCCCCGGCGCTGAGGTGGTCGTGGACCGCCGGTCCGAGCGCCCGGACGCGACTCTCGATCAGCACCTGGAGCGATCGCGGGATGTCGGCGACGGGCTCGATCCGGTCGTCGGCGGCGATCGCACGGAGCAGCTCGCCCGCGTAGAGCGGAACGCCGCCGGTCTCCTCGGCGGCGACATCGGCCGCCTGCTCGAGCATCCTTGGCTCAACCCCGAGCGACGCCGCCAGGCCACGCAGCGCCCGGGCATTGAGCGGGCCGAGGTCGAGGTGAGAGGCGCGGCTCTGCCTGCGCATCTCGCCGATCAGCCCCGCCTGCGGGGTCTCAGGATCGAGGTCCGTGGGCCGGTAGGTGCCGATGATCAACAGCCGGCTCAGGTCCGGGGATCGAAGAAGGTGGTTGAGCAGCCGCAGCGAGGACGGGGAGCAGTCGTGGAGGTCCTCGATTATCAGGGCCGTGGGGGAGTGGAGGCACCGGTGCTCGAGCTCGGCCACGGCGGCGTTGAACAGAGCGCTCGGCTCCACGCCCAACCCGGCGCTCGCAGGCGCCTCACGCGCAGCGTCGGCGCCCCGGACCAGGTCGCTGAACGTCGGCGAGGGCCCACCCTCGACGGCCGCCGCGCTGCCGAACGCAGTGATGAACGGGGCATACGGGGCGGCCTCGGACTCCTCACCCGCCCCGCACAGCACGGAGCCGCCGGCCTGCTCGATCTCCGCGGCCGCCTCGCTCACGAGCCTGGTCTTGCCCGAGCCCGGCTGGCCCGCGACGAGAGCCATCCGGGTGCTGTCGCGATGGGCGTCGGCCCATGCTCTCGCCAGCTCCTGCAGCGCAGCGCGGCGCCCGATCATCGGCGCAGTTCTCGCGGAGGAGGCGGCGGACCTACTGGCGGGGGCTCCCGGCTCGCGCCCGGGCCCCGCCCACCGCATGCAGGCGAGCCCGTCGATGCCATCGGCCGCGGTGACCCAGTCGATCCGGCATCGCTCGACGTCACCGGCCTCCAGGCATGCGCGGCCCGCGGGAGCCTGCTCGAGTAGCGAGCGCCCGCGATTGAGCGCGGCGGCTATGTCTCGCCCGCTCCCGGCACCGACGGCCACGGTCCGCACCTCGGTCGACGGGCCAGCCAGCGACCGGTCCCAGGCGGCGAGCTCGAGCGCCGCTTTCACGCCGTCCTCGAGCGTCGGAAGGTGAGCCACCAGCTCCTCCCCGGAGAGGAACACGGTATCGAGCTGGGTGCCGGCGATCATGCCCAGTCGTTCGTCGGCTCCTCTGCACAGAACGACCGAGCCGAGCGGCGAGTCGCGCGTTCCCCTATTCGCGTCCACGCGCATCGGCTCCGGAGACTAGTAGTCGAGTGGGGGGTGGGTCCCCGCCCTAGGAGCTCCGCCCGAGGAACTCCTGGACCTCGCGGTTGAAGCGAGTCGGCCGCTCGGCCATCGCGAGGTGGCCGCAGTCGCCGTAGATCCGCAGCTCGGAGTTGCTGATCCGCTGCTCGAAGCCGGGCGCCTCGCTCGCGGGGACGACGCGGTCGTCGCGCCCCCAGATCATCAGTGTGGGGACCGTGATCTCCTCGAGCTGGTCGAGAAAGTCGTAGCCGGCAAGCGAGACCGCCGACTCGACGAAGGCCGGTGCGCCGATGGCCGGGGCCGAGAACTCGTAGAGCAGCTCACGCC
This sequence comes from Solirubrobacterales bacterium, assembly GCA_035267205.1. Lineage (GTDB taxonomy): Bacteria > Actinomycetota > Thermoleophilia > Solirubrobacterales > 70-9 > CAXMST01. The sequence goes on from DATFLZ010000085.1 coordinate 7,087, forward strand.
GGATTCGCTGCGGGTGGCGGAAGACGCCCTCGAAGGCGAGTTGGCGGAGGCCCGGTCGCCTGATCCCTTCGAGGTTCAACCTCATGGCAAGTGGGCTGGCGGCATTGATCGTTCGCGCCCAGGCGACGACCGGCTGCTGCCGGAGCTCCGCCGCGGTGATTCCCGCCGAGGACACGAGGACGAGATGGTCGATCCAGGTTGGAGCGTGGGTGGCGACCTCAGCCGCGATGAAGCCGCCCATCGAGTTGCCGACGACGGCCGTGGAGTGGAGGTTGAGCGCCTTGCAGAACTCGTCGACGAGCCGGCCGTAGGCGGGGATGGAGATCTCCCAGTCCGGCATCGGGCTCTGCCCGAACCCGGGCAGATCGAGCGCGATCGCCCGGTAGCCGCCGCGGGCGAACGCCGGGAGGTTCTCGAGCCAGTTCTGCCAGCAGCCGCCGAGCCCGTGTACGAAGACGACCGGTGGCCCCTCGCCCAGCTCGGCGTAGTTGAGCCGCACGCCGCGCACGTCAACCGAGCGCAGATGCTCGCGCCAGTTGATCCGCAGCCACTCGGGGTCGTCGTTGCCGTAGGGGTCCGGGCCACTCGGTGGGGTGGGCGCCGGGCGCTCGATCCGCCTGTAGGGATACGTGACGGCCCGTGGGCCGAGGTCGACCGAAGGGCTCTCGGCCTCGCCGACCGCTGCCGGAGGGCTCTCGGTCTCGCTGCTCATCCGGCTGGATGGTAAAGGCATCCGCGCGCGCCACCATGGGAGCGCGGCTACGATCAGCCCGTCGATGGAGCAGCTGGGCGCGACCAGATCCGAATCCCCGGGACCGCAGGGCTCCGAGCTGGAGCACCGGCCCGACCTGATGCCCCCGATCGAGGCGGAGCGGACCCTCGACGACTGGGGACGCTCGGAGCGGGTGGAGGGCTTTCTCGACGCTACGTTGATCGAGTTCTTCTACCGCTACTGGTTTCGCTGCGAGGTGGAGGGAGTCGAGAACGTGCCGGCCGGCGGCGGGGCGCTGCTCGTCTCCAACCTCGCCGGCGCGCTGCCTCCCGATGCGGTGATGATCGGCAAGGCGATCCGCGAGGAGCACGCGCAGCCGCGTCCGTTGTGGATGACGGTCGAGCACTTCTTCAAGGGCTACCCGGGGCTCTCGATGCTGGTTCCCAAGATCGGTGGGGTGCCCGCGCACCCGGCCAACGTCCACCGACTGCTGGCCGAGGAGCAGGAGCTGGTGCTCGTCTTTCCCGAGGGCCGGAAGGGGGCCGAGAAGCTCTACCGGGAGCGCTACCGGCTACAGCGTTTCGGGCGCGGCGGCTTCGTGGCCTCCGCGATGCGGGCCCGCGTTCCCCTCGTGCCCGTGTGCGTCGTCGGCGCGGAGGAGGCGATGCCGGTGTTCGGTCGCTCGCGGCTGCTCGAGCGTCTCAGCCGCCTGCCCTACTTCCCGATCACGCCTACGTTCCCCTGGTTTGGCCCACTGGGAATGGCGGCATTCCTGCCGGCCCGCTTCAAGATCCGGTTTCTGAAGCCGATCGACACCGCGGCGATGGGGGAGGAGCCGGAGGCGGATCGGGGCCTCGTCCAGGCGGTGTCCCAGGAGATCAGGGCGAGGATCCAGGAGAACGTCTTCGACATGGTCGGCGAGCGCAAGTCGGTTTGGCGATGAGCGAGAGGTCCGAATTCGCGCAGGAGACGTCGGCGCGGGCCGCCCGCGAGCGGGACGTGGCCGCCCGCCGCGTGCTCGTCACCGGCCTCTCGACCTATTGGGGAGGGCGGCTGGCCCAGGCGCTCGAGGGATTCGACGAGATCGACGCCATCGTCGGGGTCGACTCGCACGATCCTACCCGGGAGCTCCAACGCACCGAGTTCGTCAAGGTCTCGAACGAGCACGCGCTGATCGAGCGGATCGTGGAGGCGGCGCGGATCGACACGGTAATCGACACCAGGCTGGTCGTTGACTCGACGACGACGAGCGCGCAGCGGGCCCACGAGAACAACGTGATCGGCACGATGAACATCCTCGCCGCGTGCAGCGGGCCCTCTTCGCCGGTACGGAAGTTCGTCTTCAAGTCATCGGCGCACTACTACGGCTGCGAGCAGGACGATCCGGGATTCTTCGCGGAGTCGATGCGCCGCCCGCACCCGCCCCGGACCAAGATCGAGCGCGACATCGTCGATGCCGAGGCGGCCGTCGCCGACTTCGCGGGCAAGCACCAAGACGTCACCGTTGCTGTGCTTCGCTGCGCGAACGTGCTCGGGCCCAGCGTGCGGACCTCGCACACCCGGATGTTTTCGCTGCCGGCCGTGCCGATGCTGCTCGGTTTCGATCCGCGGTACCAGTTCGTCCACGAGGACGACGTGGTGCATGCCCTCGAGCAGGCCGCGATGGGGGACCTGCATGGGATCTACAACGTGGCGGCCGATGGCGTGCTCGCCCTCTCCGAGGTGATCTCGCTGCTGGGCAAGCGCCCGGTACCCCTGCTGCCCCCCGTTGGGACCGGGCTGATCGCTGTCCCCCTGCGCCGGCTCGGGCTGAGGATCCCGAACGAGATGCTCAACCAGCTGCGCTTTGGGCGCGGATTGGATAACCGGCTCTTCAAGGCCACGGGCTTCAAGTACGGCTACACATCGCGAGAGACGGTCATGCGTCTCGCAGCTCACCAGCGGCTCCACCCGGTCCTCAAGGGGACCGAGAGCGGCTACCGCTATGAGCGTGAGGTCGAGGACTTCCTCAAGCGCAGCCCGCTCGTCGAGCGCTCCGACAGCAGCGGCTCGGATGCCCAGCGGGAGCCGTTCGGGATCTGACGCCCCCCGGGGGGCGCTGCTTCCCGCAAACCGGCTTGCAGGCGGGGCCGGCGCTTGGAATTGATCCAGACCGCGCCTACACTGCGTACCTCCGGTTGCAAGCGACTGCGCTGTCAGCCGAGGCCTTTGGGGGCGGGGCCGAAACGGCAGACCGGAGCTGGACCAAACGTCAATGGGACGCAAGCACCAGATCACAATCGTCATCGCCGTCTTTGGCGCCATCGTCGCTGCGATGGGGCTCTATGCCTGGGATTCCTCCAGCAAGGAGGAGATCGCTGAGGGGGTGACGATCGGCGGAGTCGAGGTTGGCGGCCTCGAGGAGGCCGCAGCGACATCCCAGATCCGTCGCAGCCTGATCTCGCCGCTCGAGAAGAACGTTCTCGTCACCTACAAGAAGGAGAAGTTCAAGCTCAAGCCCGAGGAGCTGAACATCCGTGCCGATCTCGACGGCATGGTCGACGAGGCGGTCACCGTCTCGCAGGAGGGCGGCATCCTAGGACGGACGTGGCGCCGGATCGGCGGCGGCGAGGTCGATCACTCGATCGAACCGCGCATCGCCTATTCGAGCACCGCGGTCGACAACTTCGTCGACGGGGTGGCGGACAACATCAACCGTGAGGCCGTCGACGCCAGCGTGGATCCCGGCCCCAACTCGCTCGAGCCGGTTGCCTCGAAGGTCGGCCGTCAGATCGACAAGAGCCGACTCCGCAAGGACGTCGAGCGCGCTCTCCAGAGCCCCACGGATCGCAAGGTCGGCGTCAAGGTGGAGCAGACCCAACCCACCGTCACCACCGACGACCTGGCGCAGCAGTACCCCGACTACATCCTTGTCGACCGGGGCAGCTTCACCCTGCGGCACTACGAGGACCTGAAGCTGCGCAAGGAGTACACGGTCGCCATCGGCGCGATCGGCTACGACACGCCGACCGGGCTCTACCACATCCAGAACAAGCAGGTCGATCCTGTCTGGAGCGTTCCCAACAGCGACTGGGCCGGCAAGCTCGCCGGCAAGACGATCCCGCCGGGCCCCGAGAACCCGCTGAAGGCGCGCTGGATGGGGATCTACAACGGGGCGGGGATCCACGGCACCAGCGACGAGGGTTCGCTGGGCAGCGCCGCCTCCCATGGCTGTATCCGTATGTCGGTGGTCGATGTCACCGAGCTCTACGACGAGATTCCGACGGGCACCCCGATCTACATCGCCTGAGCGGGCGCGGCCGAGGCCCCCGGCGGCCGAACGGTGCCCTGCACGGGGAGGTCGGCGATCCGCGGGCGCGAACACTCATCGGGTGAACACGACCGCCGGCGATATCGAGACCGAGCTTCCGCCCGCGTGGGAGGCCGCGCTCAGCGCCTACGACCGCGAGCTCGCGACGCGCAACAGCTCACCTCACACCCGTCGCGCCTACCGCCGTGACCTGACCGAACTCGCCTCCTGGGCCGGCGAACGAGGGCTCGAGCCGGGCGCAGTCACATACAGGCTCCTGCGCGGCTTTGCCGCCGGGCTGGCCGAGCGGGAGCTGACCCGGGCCACCGTCTCGCGCAAGATGGCCGCGGCCCGCGGGCTGTTCGACCATCTCCGGCGCAGCGGGAAGATCGGCCAGAACCCTGCGGAGCTGCTGCCCAACCCGAAGGGCGAGTCGCGGCTCCCGCGCGTCCTCAGCCCGGCCGAGGTGCGCGAGCTGCTTGATCGGGTTCCGACCTCGAAGACGCTCGATCTCCGCGACAAGGCGATGCTCGAGCTCGCCTACTCCTGTGGGCTGCGCTGCTCGGAACTGGTGGGGATCGACGTCGAGAGCGTGGACTTCGAGTCCGAGACCGTGCGCGTCACCGGCAAGGGGGGCAAGGAGCGGATCGTGCCGCTCGGCGAGCCCGCGCAGCGAGCCTGCTCCCGCTACGTCGACCGTGCCCGGCCCGTGCTCTGCGCGGACCGCTCCCAGCGCGCGCTGCTGCTCTCCAAGAGCGGGCGCCGCCTCTCGCCGTCGGACGTCACCCGCCGCCTCTCCATTCGTGTCCGTGAGGCCGCCCTCGCGGGTCGCGTCTCCCCGCACGCCCTGCGGCACTCCTTTGCGACCCACATGCTCGAGGGTGGCGCCGACCTGCGCTCGATCCAGGAGCTCCTGGGGCACGCGAGCATCTCGACCACTCAGATCTACACGCGCGTCGACCCGGCACGCCTGAGGCGCGCCTACGGGGATGCGCACCCGCGGGCGTGAGCGGGATGCCCGACCCTCGGAAAGCAGCATCCGTACCGTGCGGGCCACCAAGCATGCCGCCAGGCGTCAACTGGACTAACGTACGAGCCCTCTGGAGAGGTCTTAGCTGATGGAGACGAACGTCAAGGCCGTTGAGCTGAAAGAGCTCTGGCGGCGCTGCAAGGAGGAAGACGACGAGCGCGCCAGGGAGCGCCTCGTGGTTGCCTATTCACCCCTGGTGAAGTACGTGGCCGGCCGGATGGCGGCGGGCCTCCCGGCCCATGTCGACGAGGGAGACCTGATCTCCTACGGGCTGATCGGGCTGATCGGCGCGATCGAGCGCTACGACCTCGACCGCGACATCAAGTTCGAGACCTTCGCAGTCTCCCGGATCAAAGGCGCGATCATCGATGAGCTTCGCTCGCTGGACTGGGTCCCGCGGTCGGTCCGCTCGAAGGCCCGCGATGTGGAGCGGGCGCACACCGCCCTGGAAAACGAGCTGCAGCGCTCCCCGAGCGAGGAGGAGATGGCCGTCAAGCTCGGGGTCGAGGTCGATGACTTCCGCAACACCCTGCTCGAGATCGCGAACTCGTCGGTGCTGGCGCTCGACGATCTCTGGACGATCGCCGATGCCGATGGCGGCCAGGTCTCGCTGCTCGACACGATCCGTGACCCGCACGCTGTCGATCCCCAGGCGGAGATCGATACAGTCGAGCTCAAGGACCGGCTCGCCGACGCGATCGAGTCGCTACCCGATCGGGAGCGCCTGGTGATCGCCCTCTACTACTACGAAAATCTCACGCTCCGTGAGATCGGCGAGGTGCTCGGGGTGACCGAGTCCCGCGTCTCTCAGCTGCACACCAAGGCCGTGCTCGGCTTGCGCGGCAACCTCTCCAATCAGTCCTGAGCGGCCCCCTGGCATGGGCGATCCCCAGCGGGCCCACGCGTGCGGGGGCGGGTGAGGGCGCGGGTCATCTAACGTGCTCCGGCGTCGATGGCCGAGAGTGAGACAGCAGAGGAACAGAGTTGTGCGGTCTGTGGGCGGCGTCTCCTGCTCGGCGAGCGGTCGAGCCCCTACGTCAGCCGCGAGGGGGCCGAGGTCGCGGTCTGCGAGCTGTGCAAGGCCCGAGCCGAGTCCGCAGGTTGGATGAGGCCAGAGGAGGTGGAGGCCGGTTCCCGCTCCGGCCCGGGACGCCGGCGCCGCCGCCGCCGCGGCGATCTGCTCGGGGGGCTGTTGGCTCGCAACGAGCGTCGGCGCGGGGACGGAGGGGAGCGCGCGGCGGGTGCCGATCGGGCCGAGGTGGATCAGGCGCCGCCCGACGACCCGGACAGCGAGCCGTCCGAGGCAAGGGAGCCTGAGCAGCCCGTCGAGCGTCAGCGCCGAGCGCAGCGTGGAGCCGGACGGCGTCGATCTTCCGGTGAGGCCCCGCGCACCACCGCCTCGGCTGCGGGGCCGGATGTAAATGAGGCGGTCAAGGCCTTCAACGCCAGCGAGAACCGGCGGACGATCGCCGGCCTTTCCCGCTCGCTCGGTGAACCGAAGGTGACCGCGATCGCGGTCCGCACCGCGTCCGGCTCGACCGGAGCGCGCGTCACCGTCGCCTGGGAGCTCGCCTGGTACCAGTGGGAGGTCGGGCCCGGCAAGCGCGGTCCGGAGATCCGCCAGACGGCGAAGGGCGAAACGACCGACCAGCTCCACGCTGCCGATCGCAAGTGGAACCTGAACATGGACGCGGACGGCACCCTCAGCCCGCGCTCGGCTTCCGGGTCGTGAGGCTCACCGTGCACGTAGACGGCGGGGCCCGGGGTAACCCCGGTCCGGCCGCGATCGGCGCCGTCGTCACCGACGGTGAAGGCGAGATCCTGCTCGAGCGAGGCCAGCCGATCGGCCGCGCGACCAACAACGTCGCCGAGTATCGGGCGCTCCTGCTCGGCATCGAGCTCGCTCGCGAGCTCGGGGCCGACGAGGTGGACCTGGTCGGTGACAGCGAGCTGATCGTCAAGCAGGTCAAGGGCGAGTACAAGGTCAAGAAGCCTGACCTCAAGCCCCTGCACGCCGCGGTGCGCGAGGCCGTCTCCGGCCTCTCCTCCTGGTCGATCCGCCACGTCAAGCGCGAGCAGAACGCGGAGGCCGATCGCGTCGTCAACGAGACTCTCGACGCCCCGGACTGACGCGCCCGCGGTCGCGGGCACCGAGGGTTGGCGGCCGGCTGCGCGTGGAGCCCCGACTCATCCCGAGGAGCGGACGGCCCAGGCTCATGCGAACACCGCCGGGACGGCAGAGCGGTCCCTATACTGCCCTCCCCTTGCGGCTGTAGCTCAGCTGGCTAGAGCGTCTGCTTGCCATGCAGAAGGTCGTGGGTTCGAATCCCATCAGCCGCTTGTCGGGACCCCGCTCCATGAGTGGGGTCCCGCTGTATTGCACGGCTTCTCGGCGATGGGCGCCTGCACGGATCGCGGGCGCTCGGGGACTATCGACCAGCCTGGAGTCCCGCCCAGCGAGGAGTCGCTCTAGCCGGCGACGCGGTCCAGGAAACCCGTGACCGACGCGATCGCCCGCTCCGGCGCGGCATCGAAGACAAAGTGACCCACACCCTCGACTACCTCGAGCTCGGACCCGGGAATCTCCCGCTGGAGGCGGTGAGCCCCGGAGAGCGGTGCGAAGGAGTCCTCCTCGCCCCAGAGCAACAGGGTTGGCTTCGCCATTGCCTCCAGGGCGCCGTCATATGGCGCGAGCTTCTCCATGTCCATGGAGCGATAGAACTCGACCGTGGCCTCACGCGCCCGGCCCGACTCGAAGGGACGCCAGTAGGCCTCGATATCGGCCTCGGCGAAGTCGGCGCCGTCGGCTCGGAGCAGGCCGGCGAAGGCTTCCCGGTCGAAGCTCTCGACGAGCTTCTCGCCTCCGGGTGCCCTGATCGCCTCCGCGATGCCGTGCCAGCGACCGTCGCTGAAGAATCCGGCGTCGCTGATCACGAGCGCCGTCACCAGGTCCGGGTGCTCGCTCGCCCACGCGAGGCCGATGAAGCCACCCCAGTCGTGGACGACAAGCGCAACCGGCCCGGGGGCGAGCTTCGCAGCAATCTCAGTGAAGGCCTCCAGGTTGCGCTCGAAGGTCGCCGGCCCCGGATCCTTGGAGTCGCCGAGGCAGTAGAGATCGGGAGCGATCGAGCGGCGACCGGTCGCGGCCAGAGCCTCCATCAGCCCCACCCACATCCGCGAGCTCTCCGGGAAGCCGTGGACCAGTACTACGTCCGGCCCCGTGCGCTCGCCGTCCGGAAGGGCCTCTCGGTATGCGATCGGGCCGACTCGTTTCACCTCGACAGTGCCGATGGCGGTGACCCTAGCGCCCGCTACCCTTGTCCGCCCGCGGCGCCTTGGCGGAGTGGTTACGCAGCGGCCTGCAAAGCCGTTTACGCCGGTTCGATTCCGGCAGGCGCCTTCGGCTCTGCAATGCGGTTTGTGGCTCTGCAATGGGGATTGCAGCCTCTTTTCCGAGGTCGCGCTCGTCCGGTTGAATCCGGTTGTAACCGATGATTTCCGTGTCTGACTGGCGCACGACTGGCGCACGAGATTCGACCAACGGGCCGTTCTCGGCGCCGATCTACCCGAAACGCTGGAACCCGGCCCCCGTCTGACGTGCTCCTTACCGTCCGCGGTGGGCTGTAGCTTCTGGGATAGACATACACGCCCGATGACACAAGCGATCTCTAGCGGCCGAACGGCGCGAGAGTGATGCTGTACAGGGGCTCTCAGAGTCGGAGTGCCGAACGGCAACCGACAGAGTTCTGAACCTCAGCCGAATGGCAGCCAGCGGGACTGACAAGACCGAATGTCAGGAGCTGCCATGCGACCACAACACGGAACCCCTACGACCGCCGCCGGGGAGCGAGGCCCGAATAGCCCGCTCGCCCAGGCCCGCGCTCGTCGGTCACTCACCCAGCACCAGCTTGCGGAGGTTGCCGGCGTCAGTCGTGCGACCGTGGCGCGCTTGGAGGGCGACCCGGAGTCGAGGCCCACCGTCTCGACGGCTGCACTCCTGGCCGCTGCCCTGCAGGTAGCTCCCGAGTCCATCTGGTCCGATGAGGGGCAGTCCCGATGACCGCGATCGCGGGCAAGCTCACCGAGGGCGCGCCCGTGAGCGAACTTACGGCCGGCCGCAAGGACGGCTCGAAGCGCGACCGCGGCTACGTGCCGTGGAACCCGTACACGAAGTCGAAGGCGACGCTCGAGCACGTCCTTTCGATCATGGACGAGTACCGGGCGCACTGGCCGATCACTAACCGCCAGGTCGTGTACCGGATGATGGGGAGGTTCGGCTACTCGAAGAGCGACGCCGACCACATCTACTACGTGCTCGATCGTGGACGCAGG
>DATFLZ010000086.1:0-15049 GCA_035267205.1 Solirubrobacterales bacterium
CGATGGGCCATGAACGCTCAGATACCGAAACGGAAGGCGAGGCAACGCGGACAGGTAGTCGAGGAGGGGCTGGAGCTCAGCCTCGGAGAGAGCAGAGAGCTCAACCGCGAAAGGCGATAGATCCCACGCCAGATCAACCTGCCTGGGCCAGTTGCCCCGGGAATCAGCCATGAAGCCAGTCGAAACGCCGATTGGATGGTGCCGCCTAATCACCGGATCCTGGCGTGGTGATGTCTCGGCAACGGCCATCTGGCCGAACCTAGCAATCTTCAAGGACAAGCTCGGTGCTGCGCTGCGCGTCGCGGAGCATCCGCTCCACGCCTGAGACAGGCTCCTAGAAGTCGAACAGGTCGGGCAGCTTCATGCCGAGTCCGAGGTCGCCGATCACTCGCAGGCGGCCCTTGAGGGCCATGCGCCGGGCGCCGCTCTCGCCGGTGATCAGCTTGCGGAGGTCGGTCGGGCGCACCTTCAGGGTCAGGTCGGGGTCGGCGTCGGGGTCGTCGATCAGCTCGCAGGCGCCATCGGCGATCTGCATCTCGTAGTGCTCGTAGCCGCCCCCGGGCCGGTCCCAGAGCTTGATGTGGATGCTCGCCTCTAGATCCCCCGCCTGCTCCGGCCGGAAGATCCCCACCATGTGGTCGATCAGCGCGTCGATCACCAGCTTGCGCCGCGGCGGGTCCTGCATCATCGCCTCGAACTCGTCATCGTCCATCTCGGCGACGGCCGCATAGATCTCCATCGGCTCGGCGTTCTCCAGATCGGCTGCGTCCACGGATTCAGCCTATCCGGCCGCCCCGGCGTTGGGGATACGGTTAGCGCATGCTCGGCAAGCTCTTCGGCGGACTGACCACGGCCGCGGACTCGATGGTGACGCTGGCGCGGGCGGGCCTGATCCGCCCGGAGCGACCCGACACGCTCGCCCGGGTCGGGATCGAGCTCGCGCGCCGGGGGCCGCTGGCCCTGGTCGTCGGGGCGGGCGCCCTTCGCTACGGGGACCGCACCGCGTTCGTCGATGAGCTCGGGGGGCTCAGCTACCGGGACCTCGACCGCCGCTCGAACGCGCTGGCCAACGCCTGGATCGAGGCCGGCATCCAGCCCGGGGAGGGCATCGCGATCCTCGCCCGCAACCACCGCGGCTTCGTCGATGCGCTGTTCGCCGCGGCGAAGGCGGGCCTGCGGATCGTGCTGGTCAACACGGAGTTCGCCGGGCCGCAGATCGCCGACGTGTGCGAGCGGGAGAACCTCCCCAACATCGTGTTCGACGCGGAGTACGAGGACCGGGTGCCCCGCCTCCGGCGCCGGTTCCGGGCGTGGGGCGACGGGGAGCCCGCGGGCGAGCTGCCCGACCTCGAGCAGCTGATCGCGGCCGGCTCTCCCGAGCCGGTGTCTCCCCCCGGGGAGCCGCCCGAGCTCGTCCTGCTGACCAGCGGCACGACCGGCGCCCCGAAGGGCGCGGCGCGCAGCCAGGCGGGCTCGATCACGAACCTCACCGCGATGCTCGAGCGGGTCCCGTTCCGCGCGCGCGAGTCCACGTACGTCGCCCCGCCCTGCTTCCACGCGCTCGGGCTCGGCACCCTGATCATGGGCATCGGGTTCGGCTCGACCGTGGTCACCGCGCGCCGGTTCGACGCCGCCGCGGTGCTGGACGGGATCGAGCGGCATTCGTGCACCGCCCTGATCGCCGTCCCGGCGATGCTCCAGCGAATCCTCGCCCTGGGGCCGGAGGAGATCTCCGCCCGCGACCACTCCTCGCTGCGGATCATCCTCTCCTCCGGCTCCCAGCTGCCCGGTCCGGTGGCGAGCGAGCTGCTCGAGGCGTTCGGGGACGTGCTCCACGTCCTCTACGGCTCGACCGAGGTCGCCTACGTGACGATCTCGACGCCGGCCGATCACCGCGCGGCGCCGGCCTCGGTCGGACGGCCCGTTCGCGGGGTCGAGCTGCGGCTGCTCGATGACGACGGGGAGGGGGTGCCGCGCGGTGAGACGGGCCGGATCTTCGTCTCGACCGGCCTCGAGTTCTCCGGCTACACGGACGGCGGCGGCAAGGAGGTGATCGACGGCTACATGGCGAGCGGCGATCTCGGCCACCTCGACGCCGGTGGACGGCTGCACATCGACGGCCGCGACGACGACATGATCGTCTCGGGCGGGGAGAACGTCTTTCCGCAGGAGGTGGAGGAGCTGCTGATCGCGGCGCCCGGGGTCGCGGACGTGGCGGTCGCGGGCGTCGAGGACGAGCGCTTCGGTCAGCGGCTGGCGGCCTGGGTCGTGGCCGCCCCGGGCGCGGCGCCGACCGAGGACGAGCTGCGCTCCTACGTGGGCGCGCGGCTCGCGCGGTTCAAGGTCCCTCGCGACATCCACCTGGTCGGCGAGCTGCCACGCAACGCCACCGGCAAGATCCTCAAGCGACAGCTGCGTGAGCCGGGCGGCGTTTGAAGATCGGCTGCTCCGGGCACTCCCTTGGTGACCCCGACAATTTCCAGAGGTGCCAGAGATGCCCAGATCCCCGTTCAAGAAGCGCAGCAAGATCGAGCAGGTGAGCGACCGCGCGGAGCTCGCCGGTGACGGCCTTCGCGAGGCGGCCGCGACGCTCCACGACCGCGCCGACTCGCTGCTCTCCGAGATCGATGCGATCTCGCCGCCCCTGCCCGAGAAGCGGCGCCGCCCCGTCCTGGTGGTGCTCGTGATCGGCGGCATCGCCGCCGTCGTCTACGCCGTCCGCAAGGCGACCGGGTCCCCCGCCGACGAGCTGCCCTCGCCCGACGTGACGCCGACGGCGCCGGCCGGTCCCACCGACGACCGGCTGAACGACCCCGCGCTGAAGGCCAAGGTCGAGTCCGAACTGTTCGCCGACGAGGAGGTCGAGGCGCCGAAGTCCGACGTCCTGATCGATGTCGCGGACGGCGTCGTCACGCTTCGCGGCAGCGTGGAGTCCGAGGAGCGTGCGGTCGAGCTGGTCGCGGTCGCCGAGGAGATCGACGGCGTCCGGCGCGTGGAGAGCGAGCTGGCCGGCGCCTCCGGCTAGCCCTACTCCCCCTCGTTGCGGAGCGGGGCCTTGACCAGCGGCTCCGCGAGCAGCATCTCCTTGGTGAAGATGAGGTCGTCGCGGTTGTAGTCGGCCATCTCGTACTCGTGCCCCATGGTGATCGCGTCGAAGGGGCAGGCGACCTCGCAGTAGCCGCAGAAGATGCAGCGGCTGAGGTTGATCTCGTAGACGGCGGCGAAGCGCTCCCCGGCCGAGACGCGGCTCTCGGGGTCGTTCTCGGCGGCGACCACGCGAATGCAGTCCGCCGGGCAGGCCGCCGCGCACAGCGAGCAGCCGACGCACTTCTCGAGCCCGGTGTCCTCGAATCGGTGGAGCTTGTGGCGCCCGCGGAACCGGGGATACACGGGGGTCTTCTCCTCGGGGTACTGGATCGTGACCGGCCCCTCCACGAGCCGTGCGAACGTCGTCTTCAGCCCCCGCAGGGTCTCGCCGAAGGCGCGGTAGGCGCTGCCCGGCCCACCGGGCTCCGGCCCGCGCTGGACCGCCACGACCGAGTCGTCCTCCAGGTACGGAAAGTCGGTCGGGGCTGCGCTCGTCGAGTTCGGCTCCATCGCTCGAGCGATCCTATCGGGGCTCGGGCACGAGCTCGCCGTCGGCGAGCTGGATCCGGCGCTCGGCGCGCTCGGCGACCGCCTCCTCGTGGGTCACGAGGACCACCGTGACCCCGGTATCGGCATGCAGGTTGCTGATCAGCTCGAGCACGTCGGCGCCGTTTCTGGAATCGAGGTTGCCGGTCGGCTCATCCGCGAGCACGACCCGGGGTCGGTTCGCCAGCGCCCGCGCGATCGCGACCCGCTGCTGCTCGCCCCCGGAGAGCTCGGTCGGCAGATGGCCGCTGCGGTCGCCGAGCCCGACCCGGTCGAGCAGCTCGGCGGCCCGCTCGCGCCGCTGCGCCGCCTCGAGCGCGGTCGGCGCCATCGCGACCTCCACGTTGCCGAGCGCGGTCAGGGTGGGGAGCAGGTTGAACTGCTGGAAGACGAAGCCGATCTCGTCCCGCCGCAGATCGGCGAGCCGGCTGCCGCTCAGCGACCCGAGGTCCCGGTCCTCGAAGCGGACGGTGCCCGCCGTGGGGAGATCCAGCGCCCCGAGCAGCTGCAGCAGCGTCGACTTCCCGGATCCACTGGCGCCGACGACCGCGACGAACTCGCCCTCGGCGATCTCCAGGTCGAGCCCGGCGAGGGCGAGCACTGCGCTCGATCCGCCCTCGTAGCGCCGCTCCACGCCGCTGAGCTCGTAGAGGCTCATTCGACGCTCCTCAGGGCCTCGGAGGGGCTGAGGCTCGCCGCGCGAAGCCCGCCGACCAGACCCGCGATCAGGCCGCCGAGCAGCGACAGCGCGACGGCCAGGGCGAGCAGCCCGGCGTTGAGTGGAGCGTCGAGCGTCACCTCCGTATCGCCGGTCGCGATCTCGTTGTCCCCGAGGAAGGCGCCGAACAGGCCGCCGTCGCTCGAGGCCGCCGCCGATGCCTCCAGCGAGATGCCGAGCGCGCCGATCAGCGCGCTCGCGCCGACCCCGACGACGATCCCGACGAAGCCCCCGAGCAGGCCCTGGGCGAGCGATTCGCCGCCGATCTGGCGGACCACCTTCGACCGGCGCCAGCCGACCGCCTTGAGCGTGCCGATCTCACGGGTGCGCTTCGCGATCGAGGAGAGGGTCAGGAGCGAGGCGATCAGCACGGCGGCGAGCAGGGAGACGATCGCGAGCACCGTGCCGAGCGAGGAGCTGAGGTCCTGGGCGTCGAGCAGCGAGCCCGAGATCCGCTCGCTGACCTCCTCGGCCGTGGTCACCTCGGCGCCGCCCAGCTCGCTCTCGATCGCCTCGGCCACCGCCGCCACCTGCGAGACATCCGCGGCCCGGACCTGAAGGCTGTTGATGCGCCCGCGGCGGTCGGAGGCCGTCTGCAGGGCCGCGAGGTCGGCGTAGACGTCCGGCGCCTCGCCGCCGATCGGCTGCTCGGCGACCCCGGTGATCTCCAGTCTCTCCTCGCCGATGCCGACCCTGTCGCCGACGCCGAGATCCTGCTCGGCGGCGTATCCCGCGCTGATCACGATCTCGCGCGGCGATCCGATCGGCTCGCCCGCGACGATCTGCTCCGCGGTCAGGGGCCCGAGATCGGGCTCTGAGGTGTCAACGCCCGTGACCGAGGTCGGCTCGAACCCGAAGCCCCCGAGCTCGGTCCGCCCATCGGGCGAGGACTCGGCGTCGTCGGGGTCCGGCCCGAACGCGCCTCCCGGCGGCCCGAACGCCCCGGCCTCCGGAATCGTCCCGTCGACCCGGATCAGCTGGAGGCTCAGCGAGGGGCTCACCGCCGCCACGCCGTCGAGCGCCGCGATCCGCTCCACCTTCGACTCGGGGAAGCTGATCTCGCGGGTGAAGAAGATCTCGCGCTCGAACTCCTCGCCCGGGTCGCCGAGGTCCTCGAGGTCGAACTGGATGTCGGCGTTCTCCTCCTCGAGCTGCGCCCGTTCCTCGGGCGAGACCTGCGGCAGGCCTCCCCCGTCGGGCACTTCGATCGAGATCGGGCGGCTGACGCTCATCTCGGTGCCGACGCCGGTGAGCGGCGAGAGCACCTCCTGCTGGGCGTCATCGAGGCCCTGGCTGAGCGCGGTGACGGCGATCACCAGGCCGACCCCGACGCCGAGGCCCAGCGCGGTGAGAATCGTCCGGCCGCGGCGGCGCTGAAGCTCGGCGAGCAGGTACTGGAGCTCGAACACGGGCCGCGGCAGCGGGGTCAGCCGACTCGCCCGAGCGGGCTAGGAGGCCGGCTCCCCGGGGTCGGTCGCCCCGGCGCCCTGATCGCCGGACGGCCGCGGATCGGGCTCATCCCCCGATCGCGAGCCCGACTCGGGAAACCGCTTGTAGGCGCGGTTGCGAATCGTCTCCATCGCGACCGGATCGATCGCGCCGATCGTCTCCGACAGCGCTCCGTAGCCGACCCCGATCTTGCGGGGCCGGTGGACGATCGCCGTGCAGACGCGGTTCGCGGCCTGCTCGGGGCTGAGCGACGGAAAGCGCTGATACATCGCGGTCGGCGCGATCATCGGGGTCCGCACCAGCGGCATCGAGATCGTGGTGAAGCGGATGCCGTCGTGGCTGAGCTCCGCGGCGGCGCAGTCGCTGAACGCATCCAGCGCCGCCTTCGAGGCCGTGTAGGCGGCAAAGCGCGGCGTCCGGATCTGGACGGCGGCAGAGGAGACGTTGACGACGTGGCCGAAGCCCCGCTCGCGCATCCCGGGCAGGAAGGCGAGCACCAGCCGGACCGGCGCCAGGTAGTTGAGCTCGAGGGTCCGCTCGAAGTCGTGCTCGCGGTCCAGCGAGTACTTGAGCGAGCGCCGGATCGACTTGCCCGCGTTGTTGACGAGGATGTCGACGCCGCCGTGCTCGGTGATCACCTCGTCGGCCAGGCGCGCGATGTCGTCGGTGTTGTAGAGGTCGGCGGGATGCGAGTGGGCGACCCCACCGTGCTCGGCGATCCGGGCGGCGATGTCGCCGAGCTTCTCCTCGCTGCGGGCGACGAGCAGGACCTTGCCGCCGGCCGCTCCGATCCGCATCGCCGCGGCCTCGCCGATCCCCGACGAGGCGCCGGTGATCAGGATCGTCTTGCCCGCGACCGAGCGCTCGAGGCTCGATCCCCCGGTGAGCCTGCCCAGGCGATCGGCGATCGGGAGCGGCAGATGCTGCTCCGCGATTCCGAGCGGCAGGTTCATCGCGCGACCGGCGAGGCGGTTGAAGGTGCGGCGGGGATCGAAGGAAGCCATCGGCCCCCATCGTATCGGCGCTCGGCCGGCCCGGCTCAGGTCAGCGTGACGAGGACCGCGGTGACGATCACGTTGAGCGTCGCCAGCGGCAGCAGGATCTTCCAGCCGAGCGTCATCAGCTGGTCGTAGCGGAGGCGGGGAAGGGTGGCCCGGATCCAGATGAAGAAGAGGACCAGCGCGAAGATCTTCGCGAACATGACGAAGATCCCGACGATCGCGGGTGTGTGGATCCCGAACGGCAGATACCAGCCGCCGAGGAACATCGCCGAGGCGATCCCGCTGACGACGATCATCTCCATGTACTCGGCCATGAAGAACGAGCCGAAGCGCATCCCCCCGTACTCGGTGTTGTAGCCGGCGACCAGCTCGGCGTCGGCCTCGGGGAGGTCGAATGGCGCCCGGTTGGTCTCGGCGAAGCCGGCGATCATGAAGATCAGAAAGCCGACGAACTGGGGGATCACGTACCAGACGTCCGCGGCCTGGGCGTTGGCGATGTCGACGAGGCTGAGCGAGCCGGCCATCATGATCACGCCGAGCAGCGCCAGGCCCATCGAGATCTCGTAGGAGATCAGCTGCGCCGCCGAGCGCATCGCGCCCATGAAGCTGTACTTGGAGCCGCTCGCCCAGCCGCCGAGCAGGAGGCCGTAGAAGGCGATCGAGCCGAAGGCGAAGGCGTAGAGGATCCCGATCGAGACGTCGATCCCGTAGAAGCCGACCCCGTCGTTGACGTCGCCGAACGGGATGATCGCGAGCGTCGCCGTGGCGCTGATGATGACCAGCGCCGGCGCGATCGCCCACAGGTAGGGGACCGCGTTGTCGGGCTTGTAGGACTCCTTGGTGAGCAGCTTGAGCACGTCGGCCATCGGCTGCAGCAGCCCGTAGGGACCGACCCGGTTGGGCCCGTAGCGCGCCTGGAATCGCCCGAGCAGCTTGCGCTCGATCACGAGGATGATCGGCACGATCCCGAGCACGACCGCGAAGATCACGATCGACTTGACGATCAGGATCCAGCTCGCCTCGGCGAAGCCGGTGTCCGCCAGCAGGGTCAGCGGCAGGCTCACCACTCGACCTTCTCGCGCTCGCTGGTCCCGAAGGTCTGTTCCTCCTCCGGCTCCGGCGGTGCCTCGGCGATCGTCACGGTGCTCGCGCCACTGAGCAGGTTGGCGGCGTTCTCCCGGGTGCCCTCGATCAGGAAGCAGACGTCGTCGGGGATCCGGTGCCGGACCGCGACGTGGGCGCGGAGGGATCGGTCGTTGTCACCGGTGACGATCACCTCGGTGCCGTTGCCCACGCCCAGGGACTTCGCCGTCGCCTCGCTCAGCTCCACGGTCTGATCCGGGCTGAGGAACTCGAGGGCAGGGTTGCGCTCGCTCACGTAGTCCGCCCATAGGTCGTGGTAGGTGCCGAGGCGGAGGGCTCCGGCCGCGGGCTCGGGGGCGGCCGGTGAGGGCCCGCCCTCCGGGGCGCCGCCCTCGATCGCGCCCTCGATCGCGCCGCCGCTCTCCTGCCAGCGCTGGCCCGTGCCGCCGATCGTGTCGTAGGTCATGCCGCTGTAGAGCGGGGAGTCCTGCTCGAGGAGCTCGAAGACCTCCTGGGCCGTGCCCGCGCCGGTCTCGTCGCCCAGCTTTGCGGACAGGCCGGTGAGCGCCTGCCACAGCGGCCCGGCGTTGCCGGGGTGGGGGATGGAGGGCCGGACGCGCTGCAGGCGGCCGTCGGGGTGGGTGACGGTGCCCTCCTTCTCCGCGTGGGTCTCGGCGGGGAGGTGGACGTCGGCGTTCTGGCCGCTGGCGTTGCCGAACATCGAGGCGCTGAGGGTGAAGTTGGAGGCCCCGATCGCCCGGGACCAGGCCTCGGGCTCGTCGAAGTCGCGGACCGGGTCGACGTCCCAGAGGATCAGCGCCTCGAGCTCGCCCGACTCCAGCGCGTCGCGGATCTCGGCGGCGCTGCGGCCGGCGGGCGCATCGGTGAGGCCCGGGCCCGTGTTCTGGCTCGCTCCGGCCTCGCGAATGCCGCGGCCGTTGGCGTCCGCCGGCACCTCGTAGAGGCCCCCGGACTCCTGCCCGGCGAGATCGAGCTCCGCAGCCAGCGCGAGCAGCGCGGCGGCGGCGCGCTCGCCGTCCGGACCCGCGGTGACCGACTCGCCCCAGACGACGACGGCGTCGTCGGCGCCCGTGAGCGCCTTCGCGAACTCGCTCTCGCCCTCCCGGACCTCGCCGACGAGCTCCTCGAGGAAGTCGGCGGCCGCGCCCGGCGCATATCGCTTCGCCTCCAGGCAGCCGCTGGTGCCGACCGCGGAGCCGCCGTCGAGGGCCGTCGGGCGCTCGGTGGCGACGAGCAGGTCGGCGCCGCGGCGGCGGACCGCCTTGCGGATCCGCAGCTCGAGGATCGGCATCTCGTGCATCGGGTCGGTGCCGACGACGAGGATCGCGTTCGCGTCGTCGATCTGGCTGGTCGAGACGGCGAGGCTCGGATCAGCGAGCGCCCGCCGCGCGGCCGCGGGGAGCGCGGCGTGCGCCCCGCCGGTGACGTCGGTGGAGGCGAGCGGGCCCCGGACGATGCGCTGCAGCAGGTAGGCCTCCTCGTTGGAGGCGCCGCCGCCGACGATCGCGGCGACCTTGCCGTGGGCCTCGGTCAGGCCCCGGGCCGCGTGCTCGAGGGCCTCGTCCCAGCTCGCCTCGCGCAGCGCGCCGCCCTCGCGGATCTGCGGGGACGTGGGCCGGTCGCCGGAGGAGAACATCTGGTAGCCGAAGCGGCCCTTGTCGCAGAGCCAGCCGTCGTCCACCTCCTCGTTGTCGCGGCCGAGGACCCGGACCACGCCCTCGTCGCGGACGGTGAACTTGACGTTGCACTGGCTCGGGCAGAGCGTGCAGACCGAGCCCGCGTCCTCGATGTCCCAGGGGCGGGCCCGGAAGCGGTACGCCTGCGAGGTGAGCGCGCCGACGGGACAGAGCTCGATGATGTTGCCGTGGAAGGGGGCGACGTAGGGGCGGTCGTTGTAGGTGCCGACGAAGGTCTTGGGACCGCGCTCCAGCAGCTGCAGCTGCTCGTCCTCGGCGACCTCCTGGCTGAAGCGGACGCACCGGTAGCAGAGGATGCAGCGCTCGCGGTCGATCTTGATCAGCGGCGAGAGCGGGATCGGCTTCTGGAAGTGGCGCTTGGGATCGGTGACCCGGCTCTTGCCCTCGCCCCAGCCCATCGAGATGTCCTGCAGCGGGCACTCGCCGCCCTTGTCGCAGACCGGGCAGTCGAGCGGGTGGTTGACGAGCAGGAACTCGACGACCGCGTTCTGGGCCTCCTTCACCCGGTCGTTCTGCGTGTAGACGACCATGCCGTCCCGGACCGGGGTGGAGCACGAGGTCTGCAGCTTCGGGATCCCCTCGATCTCGACCAGGCACATCCGACAGGCACCGACCGGATCGCCGAGCTTCGGCTCGTAACAGAAGACCGGGATCTCGACGTCGCCGTCCTTGGCGGCGTCGTGGAGCATCACGCCCTCCTCGCACCCGATCTCCACGCCGTCCACGGTGATCGTGATCTGGGGCTTCCGCTTGCGGCTCATGCCCCGACACCGATCGGCGTCGCGATCGCCGGCTCGGCGTCGAGCGGCGCGGGGGCCGCCTCCCGGGCCTTCGCGATCGTCTCCTCGAACTCGCCGCGCCAGCGCTTGACCATGGAGGCGACCGGCATCGCCATCGCGTCGCCGAGCACGCAGAGGCAGTGGCCGATGATGTTCTCCTGGACCGACGCGATGATGTCGAGGTCCATCGGCGTGGCCTCGCCGCGAACGACGCGCTCGAGCATCTTCACCGTCCAGTTGGTGCCCTCGCGGCAGGGGGTGCATTTGCCACAGGACTCGTGGTGGTAGAAGCGGGCGGTCCGCAGCGCCATGTGAGGGATCGAGACGCTCTCGTCGGCGACGATGATCGCGCCGGAGCCGAGCATCGAGCCGGCGTCGGCCATGTCCTCGAAGGTGTAGGGGAGGTCGAGCTCCTCGGGGCCGAGGACCGGCGCCGAGGAGCCGCCCGGGTACCAGGCCTTGACCTCGCCCTGAATCGGGCCGCCGGCGAGGTCATAGATCAGCTCGCGGGAGGGGATCCCGAGCTCGACCTCGTAGTTGCCGGGCCGCTTTACGCAGCCGGACACCGAGACCACCTTGGTGCCGGTGGACTGCTCGGTGCCGAAGCTCTTGAACCAGTCGGCGCCGTTGTTGACCACGTGCGGAACGTTCATCAGCGTCTCGACGTTGTTGATCAGCGTCGGCCCGCCGTAGAGGCCCTGGATCGCGGGGAAGGGGGGCTTGAGCCGCGGGTTGCCGCGCTTGCCCTCGAGCGAGTCGAGCAGCGCCGTCTCCTCGCCGCAGATGTAGGCGCCGGCCCCACGGTGCACGACGAGGTCCACCGTCTCCTTGCTGCCCAGGATCCCCTCACCGAGCAGTCCCGCCTCGTAGGCCTCCGCCACGGCCTCGTCGAGGACGTCGCCGACCTCGGCGTACTCGCCGCGAATGAAGATGAACGCCTTGGTCGTGTCGGCGGCGATTCCGGCGATCGCGATCCCCTCGATCAGCTGGTGCGGGTTCTTCCACATCAGCTCGCGGTCCTTGAACGTCCCGGGCTCCGACTCGTCGGCGTTGCAGCACAGGTACTTCTGCATCTCGCCCCGGGGCAGGAAGCCCGCCTTCTTGCCCATCGAGAATCCGGCGCCCCCGCGGCCGCGCAGGCCGCATTGCTCGAGCTCGCTGAGCAGCTCCTCCGGCTCGCGCAGGCGCATTACCTCCTCGAGCGCCGCGTAGCCGCCGCGCCGCTTGTAGCCCTCGAGCGTGCGCAACTCGGGATCGTCGATGTGGCGGAACAGCATCCGGGTCTCGGGCATCGCCGAAAAACCTATCGGACTCGGTCGCTCAGTCGAGCAGCGCCGTCGCCGAGCGAACCGCGGTGTAGAGGGCGGCGAGCACGATCGTCCCGGCGAACGCGCGGCGCAGGCGCTCGCCGTCGAGCCGGCCGGCGAGGGCGCGGCCGGCGAGGGCGCCGACCCCGGCCGCGAGCGAGAGCGGGATCGCCACCGACCAGACCACGTCCCCGGCGATCAGCCGCTCGCTGAGCGCGAACCCCGAGCCGATGACGACGACGAGCAGGCTGGTGGCGACCGCCTCGCTCATCGAGAAGTGGAGCCCGAGCACGAGCACGGGCACGATCACGAAGCCGCCGCCGACCCCGAAGAGGCCGATGATCCAGCCGACCAGCAGGCCGTAGGCGCCGACGCGCACCGCGCTGGAGAGCTGGATCCCGAGTCGCCAGGGGCGGAAGTCGGCCGGGCGGCGGGCGGCGTCGCTGACCATCGCCGCGGCTCCGGCGAGCATCAGCGGCGTGAACGCGAGCAGCAGCACGTCGGGGTCGAGCGCGGCGCTCAGCGCCGAGCCCGCCAGGGCGCTGATCCCGGCAGCGAGCCCGAACGCCGCGCCCGCGCGGAGGCGGACGTCGTCGCTCTGCCGGTAGGCGATCAGCCCGATGAGCGCGGCGACGATCACGATCACGAGCGCGGTCGCCTGCGCCTGGCGCACGCTCTGGTCGACGAGGTAGATGAGCAGCGGGATCGCGAGCAGCGATCCGCCGCCGCCGAAGGCGCCCATCAGCAGGCCGATCAGGAGGCCGAGCGGCGCGGCCTCGAGGCCGCTCACCGGTCAGCCCCGCCGGAGCTCACGCGACGGCCGACCCCTCCACGGGCCAGCCCTCGTCCCGCCAGGCTCCGACGCCCCCCTTGAACACGTGCAGGACGTCCTCGGCGCCGAACCGCTGCAGCAGGCTCGCCGCGATCGCGGCCCGGGCACCGGACCCGCACACGGTCGCGATCGGCCGGCTCGGATCGATCCCGTCGGGAACCGACTCGATGTCGTGCCAGGTGGCGTGGGTGGAGCCGTCGATGTGGACGTTCGCGTACTCGTCCGGCCCGCGGACGTCGAGGATCTGCACCGAGCCCTCGTCGAAGCGCTCCTTCAGCTCCCGCACGGTGAGGCGCTCCGTCCGCTCGGTCTCGCGCTCCTCCTCGCGCCACGCCGTCATCCCGCCGACCAGGAACCCGCCGAGGTCGCGCAGGCCGACGGCCTGCGCCAGCTCGACGGCTCGGGCGCCGTCGGCGTCGTCGCGCCCGGCGAACACGATCTCCTGCCCCGCCTCCGCGAGCCACGCCAGCCGCGAGGCGAACCCGGGCTCGAGGATCGAGATGTGGGTCGCGCCGGGGATGTGGGCGTCGTCGAACTGCAGGGCCGTTCGCGTGTCGACGAGGAAGGCGCCGCCGTCGACGCGGCGCTGGAGCTGGCCGGGCGTCAGCGGATGCGCGTCGACGCCGTCGGTGAGCAGCTCGCCGCGGTTGATCGCGACGATGTTCTGGAAGTTCGGCGGCTGCTCGCCGATCCGGGCGAGCGACTCGCTCACGAACTCCTCCGGGTCCTCGATCCTCAGCATCGCGTTGTTCTCGAACTCGAACCCGACGGTCGAGCTGATCTTCGGGCTCATGGCTCCGCTCCCGCACATCGAGCCGCCGAGGTGGCCCGGCCAGACCTCGGTGGCCGGGGGCAGCCCGAGCAGCTTTCCGTTGAGGGACTCGAAGATTCCGCGAGCGCCCTCCTCCTTGTCGATCGCGAGATCGGGACGAGCCACGTCGCCGACGAACAGGGTGTCGCCGGTGAGCAGCGCCCATGGCTCCTCGGAGCGCGAGCGGTCGATCAGCGCGAACGCGGTGTGCTCGGGCCGGTGGCCCGGGGTGTGCAGCGCCCGGATCACCAGCTCCCCGAGCTCGAGCTCCCAGCCGTCGTCGAAGGCCTCGTGCGCGAAGTCCGGCTCCGCGAGCCGGTGCACGTGGATCGTGGCCCCGGTCGCCGCCGCCAGCCGGCCGTGGCCGGAGACGTGGTCGGCGTGGTTGTGGGTCTCGAGGATGTGCTCGATCCGCACACCGAGGTAGCGCGCCGTCTGCAGATACCCGTCGATCTCGAACTTCGGGTCGACGACTGCGACGGTGCCGCCGTCACCGACCATGTACGAAGCGCAGGCGAGGTCGTCCTGGAGGAACTGTCTGAAGATCATGTCCGTCTCCTCTCGTCGTTCAGTGACCGAAGCGTACGTCGGGCAGCATCCGTTGCAGGCGGGGCGGCAGCCACCAGCCGCGACGGCCGACCAGCCGCAGCAGCACCGGCACGAGCAGCAGCCGCACCAGCAGCGCGTCGAGGAGCACCGCGATGCCGAGGATCACGCCCATCTCCTTGGGCGGCAGCGGACCCGAGAGCGCGAACGTGAAGAACACGGCGACCATCACGGCGGCCGCCGCGAAGACGACCCTGCCCGAGTGCGCGACGCCGCCGATCATCGCCTCCCGGGCGTCGCCCGAGCGGTCCCAGTGCTCCTTGGCGCTCGACAGCAGGAACACCGTGTAGTCCATCGAGATCGCGAACACCATCGCGAAGAAGAAGACCGGCGCCCAGGCGTCGAGAAAGCCCTGGGACTCGAAGCCGAGCAGGCCCGAGAGGTTGCCGTCCTGGAAGATCAGGGTGGCGACGCCGAACGCGGCGCCGACCGCGAGCAGGTTGGTGATGACGCCGAGGGCGGCGATCACCGGAGCCTGCAGCACGACGAGGAGGAGCAGGAACCCGAGCACGAGCACCACGCCGATCACGAGCGGGGTGCGCTCGCCGAGCAGCTGCTCGAGGTCGTAGTTCTCCGCGGCGGCTCCGCCCACGAGCGTCCCGGCGGGGAGCTCGGCCCGAAGCCGGTCCACGGTCGCGCCGAGGGCCGGGTCGGAGGGATCGGAGGCGGGGATCACCTGGACCATCGCCGCTGACCCGTTCTCCAGCGGCGGCTGCACCGCCGCGATGCCCGGGTCGGCCTCCGCCGCCGCGACCGCGGCGTCGACGTCGGCGGTTGGGCCCACGAGCTGCAGCGTGCCGGGCGCGCCCTCACCGAAGGAGTCCTGGATCAGCTCGTAGCCGACGCGGGATCCGTCCTCCTCGGGGACGACCGCGATCGACGGCATCCCGGTATCCATCCGGAAGATCGGCAGCGCCAGCAGGATCAGCAGCGCGACCGCCGGGATTCCGTAGAGGAGGGGGCGTTGCCAGAGGCGCTCGCCCCAGCCCGCGAATCGCTTCGAGCGGTGCTCGCCGGAGTGGACCCAGGGCAGGCTGAGGCCGTCCACCCTGGAGCCGAGCCTCGCCAGCACGGCGGGCAGCAGGGTCAAGGACGCCGCCAGCACGAACAGC
>DATFLZ010000087.1:0-20896 GCA_035267205.1 Solirubrobacterales bacterium
CGGATGGGATTCGGCAGCACGGACATCGACCTCGACGCCGTCGAGCGCAGGCTCGTGTGGATCATGGGCTCCCCGCGAACGGGGAGCACCTGGCTGCTCCGCCTGCTCTGTCATCCCTGGGGCGTCGGCCGCACCCCCAGCGGCATCGACCCCTCCCGCTTCCGGCCGCGGGGCGGCAACGTGATGCCCATCAACGAGTCCTACCTGGCCCACCACATCGGGCCGCTGCGCGACCCCCTGCCCGCACCCGGCGCCGCCGCCTCCTCCTCGGCGGTGCTCAACGATCTCCGACGACACGACCCTGCCTACTTCTTCAGCGACGAGTACGAGTCGGCGTGGCGGGCTCCCCTGCGCCGCCTGACCCTGGAGCGGCTCGGCGCGCAGCAGCGCCGGGCGGAGCTCGATCACGGGCTCACCGACCCCCTGATCCT
Source organism: Solirubrobacterales bacterium (assembly GCA_035267205.1). GTDB lineage: Bacteria > Actinomycetota > Thermoleophilia > Solirubrobacterales > 70-9 > CAXMST01. The sequence goes on from DATFLZ010000087.1 coordinate 432, forward strand.
GGTCAAGGAGCCCAACGGCTCCCACGCCACCGACCTGATCGCGCGGCTGCTCCCCGAATCCCGGCTGATCTTTCTGCTCCGCGACGGCCGCGACGTGGTCGACTCGATGATGGAAGCCGACTCCGAGGGCGGCTGGCGTACGCGCACCGAGGGTGTCGAGCCGCTCCTCACACCGGAGCAGCGTCTTTACGGCGTGAGACGTCAGGCCCACCTGTGGCTGGTCCGAACGATCGCCACCGAACGCGCCGCCGAGATGCTCGGGCCCGAGCGCTCGATCACGGTCCGGTACGAGGAGTTGCTCGCAAACACCGAGCGCGAACTGGCCAGGCTCGACCGCTGGCTCGAGCTCGGGCGCGATCAGCGCCAGATCCGCGCCGCCGTGCGCACGAACCGGTTCGGGTCGCTGCGCAACCGGCTGCGAGGCAGGCGTAAGGGAGTGCGCGCCGCATCACCGGGACTGTGGCGGGAGAACCTCGCCGCGGTGGAGCAGGAAGCCATCGAGGAGCTGATCGGACCGAAGCTACGCGAGCTCGGCTACGAGGCCTGAGCCGGCGTCGGTCGCGTTCAGCCTCGAGCGCGGCCGCCTCGCCAGAGCAGCGCCCGCGCCAGGGCGCGTTCCCGACCGAGAGTCTCGGTCCGCCCCGCGAGCTGGCGCAGGGAGCGAAGGCCGAGCCGGAACGGCCCGAGCGACGACGTGTCGAGCGCCAGGAAGCGCCGCAGAGCCCGCGAATGGCCGGGATCGAGCCGGTCGCCGAGCCTCAGCGCGAGCACCCGGGCGGACTGAGCCGGCCGCAGATAGCCATCGACGTAGACCTCCGCCGGCGGAGTCCGCGGCTGGGCCCGCCGCTCCGGGGCGTCGTCGGAGCCTCGCATCCGGTGGAGCGCCCGTGCATGGGCGGTGTCCGCCGTGACCGACCCCAGGTGGCGGACTCGGTCGTAGGTCGGCCGATCCAGATAGGCGAGACCGCCGGAGGCCAGCGCGCAGAGGGCGAGCCAGTGATCGTGGTACGCGGTCCCGACGGCCGGCGGGAAGGGCAGCGCGCAGTCGAGCAGGGAGCGGTCGAACAGCGACGCGGCGCCGGTCACCGTGTTGGCGATCAGCATCGAGGTGAGGTTGGAGCTGTTGTTGCGACGCAGGATCCAGTAGGTGTCGGAGACGACCTCCCCGTGCTCGTCGAGCATCCTCATGTCGCTGTAGGCCAGCCGCGCACCGGGTCGCGCCGCGAGCGCCGCCCGCAGCGCCGAGAGCTTGTCGGGATGCCAGCGGTCGTCCTGGTCCGACAGCGCCACCCAGGCTGCCTCGATCGGAGCCATGCGCAGCGCCCGCTCGAAGTTCCGGTAGAAGCCGAGCCGCCGCTCGGAGCGCGAGACCACGAAGCGTGGATCCTCCTCCGTCAGCCGCTGGAGCTCCGCATAGCTCCCGGGCGAGGAGGCGTCGTCGCTGATCACGCACACCCACGCGGGCCAGTCCTGATCGCGGATCGAGTCGAGCTGCAGGGCGAGGCGCTCCGGGTCGGGCTCGTGCGTCGCCATGCAGATCGCGATCAGCTGCTCGCCGGCCGGGACGACGACGGAGGGCGCCGGGGGAACCAGCGAGGCGTCGTAGGCAACCACGCTGACCGAGCCGAGATCCGCGGCGACGGCGCGTCCATCCAGCCGGCCGCGGAGCTCCACCGCATGCGGCCCCTCCGGCAGGGAGCCCTCCGGAACGTCGAGGAGACCCCACCAGCTTCGGCCGGAGCCACTGCCGGTTGTCGCCTCGCCCGGTGGGGGGCCGGCGACGGCGGGCGCCGACAGCATCCCGAGCGATAGCTCCAGGGAGTCCCCGTCCACACGCGGGTCGCACCCGCCCGCCAGGTAGAACGCCGTGCCCCGGCCGACGGCCAGCGGCGCGGGCAACTCCGCTCTGAGGGTTGCCTCGAGGGGCTCGGCGTCGGCCGGCTGCTCGCTCTCGATCTTGGTCTCGGTGGTGGCCATCACGACCGGTCGCCCCGGGTCGGCGCGCTCGATTGGTCCAGAGTAGTGCCGCTCGCAGCGGGCCCCCGGGCGGGGAGCCTTGGCCAGCCTCTATCCTGGGCTCCCGTGGTACAGGCCCTGGACAGCATCAGGCACGGGCTGGCGGCGACCGGCGTCAAGATTGGCGTCGTCCTCCTCGGCACGCTCGTCGGCGTCGGGGTCCCCGTGGGCTGGGTCTGGATCGGATCTCAGCTCCAGGAGACGACGGCGCCGTCCTGGACGGCCCTCGCCGTGGTCCACGTCGGGATGATCTTCACCCTGCTGCTGATCGCCGGCTTCTTCAGCTTCTTCGTCGATCGGGCAAGGGCGAAGAAGCGGGAACGCGCCGACTGGATGCGCGGCATGAGCGAGGAGCGCCGGGTCGAGTCGATCAGCGACGTTCACCCACTCGAGCTGATCATCTTCCTCGCTGTCTTCATCGACATCATCGTCTTCGCCGTTTGGTTCTTCGCCTTCGCCAACCCCGGCACGCCGGTCGGCCAGGGCTGACGCCCGGGCGACGATGAACCGTGGCTGAGCTCCTGGTCAGCGCCGGAGGCGTCCTTGCGATCGCGGCGCTGGCCTGGTTCTTCTTCGGGAGCCGCCGCGCCGGGACCAGCGAGGTCCGCGACGGCGTCCAGCAGGTCGATGTCACTGTTCTCGGCGGCTACTCGCCGAACGTGATCGAGGTCCAGGCGGGCATCCCGCTGCGGATCGACTTCGACCGGCGGGAGAGCGGTGAGTGCACGTCGCGTGTCGTCTTCCCGGACTTCGGGATCAACGCGTCGCTGCCGGCGTTCGAGAGCACTAGCGTCGAATTGATGCCTGACCGCGCCGGGGAGTACGAGTTCGCCTGCGGCATGAACATGGTCCACGGAACGCTGCTCGTGGAGCCCGCCTCGAACGGTGGCAGTGAAGGCGGCGGTGCCGTGGAGAGTGCGACCATGCCGACCGAGACGCGGGAGGTGGACCTCGCGATCAGCGGGATGCACTGCGCGAGCTGCGTCCGCACCGTCGAGGACGCTCTCGGCGGCGTCCCGGGCGTCGAGGGGGCCGCCGTCAACTTTGGCGTCGAGCGGGCGAGCGTCAGCTATGACCCGGGGCGATGCGATGTCGACGATCTCGAGCGCGCCGTGGCCGACAGCGGCTACGAGGCCCGCGAGCGCTCGGGCGCGGACGGCGCCGCGGCCGAGGCCGAGGACGCAGAGCGCGAGGCGGAGGTACGGGAACTGACGCTGCGCGTCGCGATCGGGGCGATCCTGACCGCGCCGGTCCTAGTCGCGACGATGGCGACCGATCTCCTCGATGCGACCTGGGTGCCCTCGCTGCTCACCGAGCACTGGGTGCAGCTCGCGCTGATCGCCCCGGTCTTTCTCTGGGTCGGGTGGCCGATCCACGTGACCGGCTGGCGAGCCCTCCGGAACCGTTCGGCCGAGATGAACTCGCTGATCGCGATCGGAACCACGGCGGCGTTCGGGTACAGCGCCCTGGTCACGATCGCGCCGAGCCTGCTGCCCGTGGACCTGCGGGAGGTCTACTTCGAGGCCGCCGGCGTGATCATCACGCTGATCCTGCTCGGGCGCCTTCTGGAAGCCAAGGCGCGGGCCGGCACCGGAGAGGCGATCCGCAAGCTCGTGGGGATGCAGGCGAAGGCCGCGCGAGTCGAGCGGGACGGCGCCGAGCTCGAGGTTCCCGTGGAGGAGGTTCGCCCCGGCGACGTCGTGGTGGTCAAGCCCGGTGAGCGGATCCCGGTCGACGGGGAGGTTCTCGATGGACGCTCGACGGTGGACGAGTCGATGGTCTCCGGTGAGTCGCTGCCGGTCTCGAAGGAGGAGGGGGACGAGGTGATCGGCGCGACGATCAACGGTACCGGCGCCCTCCGCTTCCGAGCGACGGCGGTCGGAGGCGACACGATGCTCTCGCAGATCGTGCGGCTCGTCGAGCGCGCGCAGGGGTCGAAGGCGCCGATCCAGCGGGTCGCCGACCGCGTCTCCGCCTACTTCGTCCCGGTCGTGATCTTCATCGCTATCGCCGCGTTCGTGCTCTGGTTCGACTTCGGGCCCGACCCCCGGCTCACCTTTGCCCTGATCACCGCCGTGTCGGTGCTGATCATCGCCTGCCCCTGCGCGCTCGGCCTGGCGACCCCGCTCTCGGTGATGGTCGGGACCGGCAACGGCGCGGAAAGCGGCGTGCTGATCAAGTCGGCCACCTCCCTGGAGAACGCCCACAAGATCGATGCGGTGATCCTCGACAAGACCGGGACGATCACGAAGGGAGAGCCGGCGCTCACCGACCTGATTCCAGCGGACGGGATCGCGGAGTCCGAGCTGCTGGCGCTGGCGGCGGCGGCCGAGGCCTCGAGCGAACACCCGCTGGCCGCCGCGATCGTCGATGCGGCCGGCGCCCGTGGGCTCGAGTTGCAGGCCACGAGCGACTTCGACTCGATCACCGGGCGCGGAATCGAGGCCCTGGTCGGCCGACGGTCGGTGCTCGTCGGCACCCGCCGGCTGTTCACCGAGCGCGATCTCGACCCGGGCGATCTGGAGGCCGACGCGCGGCGACTCGAGGGTCAGGGAAAGACGGCGATGTTCGCGGCTTTCGACGGGCGACCCGCAGGGGTGCTCGCGGTCGCCGACACTCCGAAGCCCGGGTCGGCGGCAGCGATTGCCGCGCTCCGCGATCTCGGCGCGGAGGTGATCATGATCACCGGCGACAACGCGCGCACGGCGGAGGCGATCGGTGCCGAGATGGGAATCGACCGCGTCGTCGCCGAGGTGCTGCCCGAGGACAAGGCCAAGGAGGTCGAGAGGCTTCAGGGGCAGGGCCGCCTCGTGGCGATGGTCGGCGATGGGATCAACGACGCCCCGGCGCTGGCGCAGGCGGATGTCGGCATCGCCATCGGCACGGGGACCGACGTCGCGATCGAGGCCGCCGACGTGACCCTGGTCTCGGGCGAGCTCCGCGGAGTGGTCGACGCACTCGATCTGAGCCGGGCGACCATGCGCAACATCCGCGAGAACCTGCTCTTCGCATTCGGCTACAACGTCGTCGGCATCCCGATCGCCGCCGGGCTGCTCTATCCCTTCTTCGAGATCCAGCTGAGCCCGATGATCGCGGCCGGGGCGATGGCGCTCAGCTCGCTCTCGGTGGTCGCGAACGCGAACCGGCTGCGCACCTGGAGCCGCCCGGAGATCGAACGCGTCGAGCCGCCATCGACTGTCCCCGAGGCGGCGTAGCCGGGCCCCGCCCGTCGTCGTCGCTAAAATCCGACTCTCCGAGTAGGAATTAGTTGTTTTGAGCACACACACCGTCTGCAAAAGCGAAGAACTGCCCGAGGGCGAGAAGCGGATCGTCGAGGTCGACGGCGCCAAGATCGGCGTCTTCAACGCCGGCGGCGAGCTGTACGCGATCGAGGATCGCTGCTCGCACGACGACGGGCCGCTCGCCGAGGGCAGCTTCGATCCGGCTGCCTGTACCGTTGAGTGCCCGCGCCACGGATCGCTGTTCGACCTGAGCAGCGGCCGGCCGAAGACGCTCCCCGCCTTCGCGCCGGTCGAGACCTACGAGGTCAGCGTCGTGGACGGGGAAATCAAACTGGAGGTCGACTGACAGATGAATCCCCCCGAGACCGCAACCGCCGCAACCGAATCCGAGCTCGATCCCAAGCTCGCCGAGCGCGAGGCGATCAAGGACATCAACTCGGACTACGCGACCAAGTTCGGCTTCAACGACCCCGAGACCGGCTACGTCTACAAGGCGCCCAAGGGGCTCTCCCGCAAGCTCGTCGAGGACATCTCCGAGTACAAGGACGAGCCGCAGTGGATGCGCGAGTTCCGGCTCAAGGCGCTGGACCACTTCCTCTCGCGCCCCGTGCCGCAGTGGGGAGCCGACCTCAACCAGATCGACTTCGACGACATCCACTACTTCGTGCGCGCCTCCGAGAAGGCCGAGCACAGCTGGGATGACGTCCCCGACGACATCAAGAACACCTTCGACAAGCTCGGCATCCCCGAGGCGGAGCGCGACTTCCTCGCCGGGGTCGGCGCCCAGTACGAGTCCGAGGTGGTCTACCACCAGGTCAACGAGAAGCTCGAGGCGCAGGGAGTCCAGTTCATGGACATGGACACCGCGCTGCGCGAGCACGAGGACGTCATCCGCGAGCACTTCGCGACCGTGATTCCCGAGAACGACAACATGCTCGCCGCGCTCAACTCGGCGGTCTGGTCGGGTGGCTCGTTCGTCTACGTCCCCAAGGGCGTCAAGGTCGACATGCCCCTTCAGGCCTACTTCCGGATCAACACCGAGAACATGGGCCAGTTTGAGCGGACACTGATCATCGCCGACGAGGACAGCGACGTGCACTACATCGAGGGCTGCACGGCTCCCGTCTATTCGACTGACTCGCTGCACTCAGCGGTGGTCGAGCTGATCGCACGCCCAGGCGCCCGGATCCGCTACACGACGGTTCAGAACTGGTCGCAGAACGTCTTCAACCTGGTCACCAAGCGGGCGACCGCCGCCGAGCGGGCCACGGTGGAGTGGGTCGACTGCAACCTCGGCTCGAAGGTGACGATGAAGTACCCGTCAATCTACTTGCTCGGCGAGGAGGCACACGGCGAGATCCTCTCGATCGCCTTCGCCGGCGAGGGTCAGCACCAGGACGCCGGCGGCAAGATCATCCACGCCGCGCCGAAGACGACCAGCTCGATCTTCGCGAAGTCGATCTCAAAGGACGGCGGGCGGAGCACGTACCGCGGGCTGCTCGAGGTCGCCAAGGGCGCCGAGCAGGTCCGGTCAAAGGTCGTCTGCGACGCGCTGCTGCTCGACGAGCAGTCGCGGTCCGACACCTACCCGACGATCCGCATCGACGAGAGCGACGCCAATGTCGGCCACGAGGCCTCGGTCTCGAAGATCGGCGAGGAGCAGCTGTTCTACCTCCAGTCGCACGGGCTCGACGAGGAAGAGGCGTCGAAGATGATCGTCAACGGCTTCATCGAGCCCGTGGTCAAGGAGCTGCCGATGGAGTACGCGGTCGAGCTCAACCGGCTGATCGAGCTTCAGATGGAGGGCTCAATTGGGTAACGCGCCGACCTGGCTGCGCGAGCGTCGCTCGCGTGCGCTCGAGGCTGCCCGCGGGCTGTCCCTGCCCGGCCCCAAGGTCAAGGGCTGGGAGTTCACCGATCTGAGCGGGCTCGATCTCGGCTCCTATGAGCCGGCCGAGGCCGCCGAGCTCCCTGACTCCCCTCCCGGCGCCGAGGCGCTCGCGATCCCGGAGGGGGCCGAGGGGCTCACGCAGGTCGATGGTTCGCTGATCACCGAGATCGGCGCCGAGCTCTCCGACTCCGGCAGCGGCAACGGCAGGCCCGACGGTCCGATCGTGATGCCGCTCGACGCCGCGGCGGACCGGTACCCGGAGCTGCTCGCGTCCAGGCTCGGCACGATCGTCTCCGGCGAGGGCGATCCTTTCGTGACGATCAACGAAGCCGGCTGGAACGGCGGCGCGCTCGTCTACGTCCCGGCCGGCGCCCGTGCGCCGAAGCCGATCTCGCTGACGGCGATCCAGCGCGAGAGCGGCCGCAGCCTCAACTGGCGGACGCTGATCATCCTCGAGGAGGGCGCCGAGGCCGAGGTCTGGGAGCGCTACCTGTCGGCGGACGATGAGACCGATGCCCTCTTCAACGGCGTCACCGAATTGATCGTCGGCCAGAACGCCAACCTGCGCTATGTCTGCGGCCAGGCCCTCTCCCCCGCCTCATGGGCGTTCGCGACCCAGCGAGCCGAGGTCGCCAGGGACGGCAACCTCGAGTGGGTCGCACTCGGCTTCGGCTCCGGCAACGGCAAGGTGCGGATGGAGACCAAGCTCGCCGGGCGGGGTGCCAACGCGAGGGTGACCGGCGCGCTGGTCGGCAACGGGCGCCAGCACCTCGACTACGACACCACGCAGGAGCACGCGGCCGAGAACACGACGTCCGATCTGTCCTTCCGGGGGGTGCTCGACGACCGCGCGACCTCGGTGTGGCGGGGAATGATCTTCGTCGATCCGCCGGCCCAGAAGACGGACGCCTTCCAGGACTGCCGCAATCTGCTGCTCTCGAAGAAGGCGCACGCGGATGCGATCCCGGGGCTCGAGATCCAGGCGGACGACGTCGCCTGCACCCACGCGGCCGCAGTCGCCCAGATCGACCCCGACCAGCTCTTCTACCTGACCTCACGCGGCCTCGACGCGGAGACCGCGAGCGAGCTGATCGTCGGCGGCTTCCTCGCCGAGCTCGTCGAGCGGGTGCCCGAGGGCGCCGTCGCCGACGCCTTGGCCGGTGCGCTCGAGGCGCGCCTCGCCGAGCTGCTCGCCGACTGACCGGCGTCGCAGGCCCGATCCGCCTGCGGATCCGCACCCTACGGGCGTACAGAAGGAGGGTCCGATCTCTGGACACGGGGACATGCCCCTGAAGCCCCCGGAGGGCGAGACTTCCAGCGGTAATGAGCACAGATCGTCGCTACGCCGCTGTAGCTGCGCCCTTCGGGCGTGACCTCGAGCGCGGCTTCGAAGCGATCGCGAGCGGACTCGAGCAGGCCCGGCGCCGGGGGGCGGAGTTGGTCGCCTTTCCCGAGTGCGCGCTCGGCGGGCCCCCGGGTCTCTGCGAGCGACTCGCCGACGACCCGGTACCTCCCGCTCTCGACCGGGACGGCCCCGAGCTCGCCCGGCTCGCGGCGCTGGCCCCTGACCTCGTCGTCTGCGCGGGCTTCACCGAACGCACTTCGTCGGGCAGATACTCGACGGCCGCCTGCGTCCACGGTGGCAAGATCCTCGACCTCCATCGCAAGGTCCACATCCCACCGTCCGAGCTGCGCACCTACTGCGCAGGCTCGAGCTTCCACGCGTTCGATACCCCGGTCGGTCGCATCGGGATGCTCAACTGCTACGACAAGGTCTTCCCGGAGGCGGCGCGGTCGCTGGCGCTCGCAGGAGCCGAGACGATCGTCGCGATGTCCGCCTGGCCCGCGAGCCGCGAGCGGCCGACGGGCGAGCTCGCCGACGACACCCAGTCGCTCCACTTCGACCTCATGGACCAGGCCCGCGCGGTTGAGAACCAGGTCGTCTGGGTCTCCTCGAACCTCAGCGGAGGGTTCGGGCCGCTCCGGTTCCTCGGGCAGGCGAAGGTGATCGACCCCGACGGCCACATCCTGTCCCGCACAACCCCCGGCTCGCCCGGGATCGCCGTCGGCGGCGTCCCCTCGGCGGACCTGCTCAAGACCACGCGACGGGCGATCTCCCACCTCCGCGACCGCCGCCCGCCAGCCTATGGGCCACTGCCGTCCTACGGCGTGGCGATCGCCTGAGCTCGAGGAACTCGAGGAGCGAGCAGCATCTGCGGGATCGCAGCCAAATACGGAACCGTCGACGCCACCGCCGGTGAGCGGATGCTCCATCGGCTTACCCATCGCGGGCCCGACGACATGGGGTCGATCACCCTCGGCGATCAGGCGTGGCTCGGACATACGCGGCTCTCGATCGTCGATGTCGTCGGCGGCGCGCAGCCGCTCGGCACCGCCGACGAGGAGATGTGGCTGGTCGGCAACGGTGAGATCTACAACCACGACGACGTCCGCCAGACGCTCGACGGGCGGATCTTCTCGACCCGCTCCGACAACGAGGTGGCGCTGCATCTGATCAACGAGCAGGGGCCCGACGCGATCGCGCAGTTGAGTGGCATGTACGCGTTCGTCGCAGCGCACGCGGACGGGCGCTTCATGGCAGCTCGCGACCCCGTCGGCATCAAGCCGCTGTACTGGGCTCGGCGCGAGGGCGACACTCGCTTCGCCTCGGAGATGCGCGCCTTCGACCCGGCCTGGCTGCCGGCCGTCGAGGCGTTCCCCCCAGGTCACTTCTGGACGCCTCGTACCGGGCTCCGGCGCTTCGAGAGGGCCGTTCCCGAGCGGGCGCTGAAGCCGTTTCCCGCTCCCCGGAACCCGGACGCGGCGATCCCGGAGGATCTGTTGAGGCAGACCCGCGAGATGATCGTCCGCTCGGTCGACCGGCAGATGATGGGTGACGTCCCCGTCGGCGTCTTCCTCTCGGGCGGCCTCGACTCGACTCTCGTGGCGGCGATCGCTGCCGACTATCTGCGTGCGCGCGGCCGTCGGCTGCAGACGTTCGCGGTCGGCACCGAGAGCAGCAGCGATCTGCATGCGGCGCGGGCGGCCGCCGACTACCTGGGCACGGAGCACCACGAGGCCCTCTACACGCCGGACGATGCGATCAGAGCCCTGCCGGCCACCGTGCGCGCCGTCGAGTCCTTCGATCCCTCGCTGATCCGCAGCGCCGTCCCCAACTATCTGCTGGCCGAGGAGACCGCGAGGCATGTGAAGGTGGTCCTCACCGGCGAGGGCGCCGACGAGATTTTCGCCGGCTACGGCTACTACCACCGCGACTTCCCGGAGGAGATGGACCTCCAGGCGGAGCTGGTGCGGACGATCGAGGGCCTGCACAAGCTCAACCTCCAACGCGCCGACCGGGTGACCATGGCGCACGGCCTCGAGGCACGCGTCCCATTCCTCGACCGCGAGGTGATCGCCTTCGGACTGCACCTTCCAGCCGGCTGGAAGATCCCCGGCCTCGACCGGATGGAGAAGCGGCTCCTGCGTGAGGCGTTCACGGGCTGGCTTCCCGGAGAGCTGCTGTGGCGAAAGAAGGAGCAGTTTGGGACGGGCTCCGGCGCCCGGGACGTGCTCGTGGATCTCGTAACGGCCGAGATCACCGATGCCGAGTTCGAGGCCGAGCGGGACCGGGTCCGGCCACCCCTGCGCACGAAGGAGGAGCTGGCCTACTACCGCATCCTCCGCGACGCGCTCCCGGGGCTCCGCCCCGAGGAGACGATCGGAAGATTCGCGACGTCGTAGTCCGCCGGCCCGGGCCGCCCCGCCCGAGGCTCGCCGCCTCGCCCCCGGTCGGCGACCCGGGACCTACTCCCGCTCGGGCCAGAGCCCGGTGTCGGGGTGGAACTGGCTCCAAGCGAACCAGAACGCCTCATGGGCCGGCAGCTCCTCGCCGTTCTCACTCGCCCGCAACCCGCCGGCGTCAGCGACCAGCTCGACCCCGCTCGCGGTGACAGCCTCGCCGCGCTCGATCGCAAGCCGCGCCTCGTCCGCCTCGAAGGCGACCGCATCGCCGCTCGTCGCGATCACGCCAACGACGCGCTCCTGCGCGGGCAGGCGGTCGTCCACCGGCCCGACGGGAAAGATCGGGCCGTCGTCGTCGCGCCCCCCGAGCGGGTCGAGCGGGTAGTCCCGCCCCAGCCCGCCGTCGGCGGCGAGGATGCGGGTGTCGGGGTGCTCGGCCTTCCACTCGCCCCAGGTGGCTGTCACGACCCCTGCCTGCCGGAGCTCGACCCCGCGGCGGCGCAGCGGACCGCTCAGGGCCTCCCCGGTGAACGTATCGAACACGGACCCCGAGCCCAGCTCATACATCACTTTGTTCGAGCGCGAGAGCAGCCCGCTGGTTCGCAGCACGAGATCCTCCCCGCCGACCTGCTCGCGGTCGGTGAAGTAGGCCTGCGCCGACCCGCAGAGCGTGCAATATGGGATCCCGAGACGCCGGCCGCCAAGATCCATGTTGACCATCTCGTGGACCTCCATCAGGTTCTTCGGGAGGGCCACGGCCTCCCCGCCGACCTCGACTCCGAACACGATTCGCTCGTCCGGGTACCAGTCGCCGCCGTCGGCGTCGGTGAGCGGCGGGTCGTCGAGCGCCGGTATGCAGCCGCGCTCACACGGCCCCCCGTCGCCAAGCGGGCGGTCGTCGATCAGGACCCCTCCCCAGGAGACGAGACGCCAGTCGATCTCCGAGTCGGCGCCCGCGAAGAACGGCCTCCAGCCGGGCTCGAGGGCCGTGAAGAGATCACCCTTGGCCTCCCGGTACCCCGGGGGCGCCGGCAGGTCCCACGCGATCAGGTGGTTGGTCACGCTCAGCCAGGGGCTCGCCTCGTAGGAGGGGTCGGGCGACGGATCGACGCCGGTCAGCTGCTCGAAGGCGGCGACGAGCTCATTCTGCTCCGTGCCGGCCTGCGCAAAGCGGAGGAGGTCCGCCAGCAACCAGGCGACCCGCGGGTCACCCGAAGCGGCGATCCGATCGACGGCGCCGTCCGAAAGGACGCCTACCCCGGCGCCGTCGATCGCGTCGGCGATGGCGGCGCGGGTCTCCGCATCGAGCTCGGATGCGGAGGGAACCCCGGCCGGCGCTGCCGGGAACTCGTAGGCGCCGACCGCCGAGCGGCCCTGGCCGTCCGGGGCCGCGCCGGTGGACTCGCCGCCGCCACAGGCGATCGCGGCCATGCCGAGGAGCGGAAGCAGGCCGATGAGCAGCGCACGGTGCATCGCCCCGACCCTAGGCGGCGAAGGTTGCGAGCTGTTTACCGGCTCCCGGACCGCGCCGAGCGCCCACTATTCTCGGCGCCATGCAGCCCGGCTCCGAGATCAGGTTCGGCACCTCGCCGGGCCGCTGGGTGATCGCGCTGGCCGTGCTCGGATCGGGGATCGCCTTTCTCGAGGCCACGGTCGTGAACGTGGCGCTCCCCTCGATCGCCGCGGATCTCGATGCGGATGTCGCCGGCCTGCAGTGGACGATCAACGGCTATCTGCTGACGCTCGCTGCGCTGATCCTGATTGGCGGCTCGCTCGGTGACCGCTACGGGCGCCGCAAGGTCTTCGTCGTCGGCGTGATCTGGTTCACGCTCGCTTCGGCGCTCTGCGCGCTCGCCCCGAACGTCGAGGTCCTCGTCGTGGCCCGGGTCCTGCAGGGAGTCGGCGGCGCGCTGCTCACGCCCGGGAGCCTGGCGATCATCGAGGCCACCTTCCACCCCTCGGACCGGGCCCGAGCGATCGGCGCCTGGTCGGCCCTCGGCGGCATCGCGGGCGCGATCGGCCCGTTGCTGGGCGGCTGGCTCGTGGACGCGGTCGACTGGCGCGCGATCTTTCTGATCAACCTGCCGCTCGGCGCGTTCGTAGCCTGGGCGGCGCCAAGACACATCCCCGAGACCCGCGACGAGACCGTAACCGGCAGGCTCGACCTGCGCGGCTCGCTGCTCGCGGTGCTCGCGCTCGGCGGCCTGACCTTCGCGCTGATCCAGGCGGCGGAGGCCGGAGAGATGTCGGGCGGAGTCGCGCTGGCGCTGGCGATCGGGGCACTCGCAACGATCGCGTTCTTCTGGGTGGAGCGCACCAGCGAGCATCCGATGATGCCCCTCTCGATCTTCTCCTCGATGCAGTTCTCGGCCGCGAACGCCGTCACGTTCGTGGTCTACGCAGCGCTTGGGGGCGTCTTCTTCCTGCTCGTGATCGTGCTGCAGGTGGTGCTCGGCTACTCGGCTCTCGCGGCGGGCGCCGCGGCGCTGCCGGTCACCGCGCTGATGCTCCTTCTGTCGGCTCGGGCCGGCGCCCTCGCACAGCGAATCGGGCCCAAGCTCCCCCTGACGGCGGGCCCGCTGCTGATCGCGGCCGGGATGGTGATGATGAGCGGGATCGGCGTGGGCGACACCTACGTCGGCTCGATCCTCCCGGCCGTGATCGTCTACGGACTTGGGCTGGCCCTGGTCGTCGCCCCGATCACGGCGACGGTGCTCGCCGCCGCGGACGCTCGCCATGCCGGGCTCGCCTCGGGTGTCAACAACGCCGTCGCCCGCACCGCTCAGCTCGCGGCGGTCGCTGCGCTACCGCTGCTGGTCGGCCTGAGCGGCGGCGACTTCCAGGACCCCGCGGCGCTCTCCGACGGGTTCACGACCGCGATGCTGATCACCGCGGCGCTCAGCGCCGCCGGCGGCGTACTCGCCTTCTTCTTCATCTCCAACGACGTGCTGGAGCGCGCGGAGCCCGAGCCCGGCCGCTGCCCCGGATACCTGGATGACGAGTACCAGTGCGGCGTCGACGGCCCGCCGCTGCGGCACGCGCCGCCCGTTCCCGTATCGCTGGAGGAACCGGAGCCCGAGCCGGCGCCGAGCTGAGCGGCTAGATGGGTGATTCCACGGAATCGTGCCTGCGAGGGCGTCTGGCACCGAGCAGGGCGTGGCCGGGCGACGAAGCGCGTGCCGGTGGGCACGCGCGAGGAGCACGGGCGCGCCATGCGACGCGTGCCAGGCGTCGTCGCAGGTGCGAGTTCGTGGAATCAATCATCTAGGCTTGCGCGCGATGGCCTCCGAACTTCAGCTTGGACTCAACACCGGCTACTGGGCCGGCGGGCCGCCGCCGAACATCGACTCGATGGTCGCCGAGGCCGAGCGGCTCGGGTTCGACTCGATGTGGACGTCGGAGGCCTACGGCTCCGACTGCATCTCGCCGCTCGCGTGGTGGGGGTCGAAGACCGAGAAGCTGCGCCTGGGCACGGCGATCATGCAGATGTCGGCGCGCCAGCCCGCCGCAGCGGCGATGGCCGCGATGACGATGGATCACCTCTCGGGCGGCCGCTTCATGCTCGGGATCGGGGTCTCAGGCCCGCAGGTCGTCGAGGGCTGGTACGGGATGCCGTTCGAGAAACCGCTTGCGCGGACGCGCGAGTACATCCAGATCATGCGCGACATCTGGGCGCGACAGGGGCCGGTCATCAACGACGGCCCGCACTACCCGCTTCCGATCCCCGAGGGCACCGGGCTCGGCAAGCCGCTGAAGTCCTCGATCCACCCGCTGCGTGAGGAGATCCCGATCTTCCTCGGCTGCGAGGGCCCGAAGAACATCGCTCTGTGCGCCGAGGTCTGCGACGGCTGGATGTCGATGCTCTTCTCCCCTGCGCACGAGGACATCTACACGCCGTCGCTCGAGGAGGGCTGGGGCCGCGAGGGCGCACGGCGCGGTCCCGACGACTTCGAGGTCGCCTGCATGGTGCCGATGATCGTGGCGGACGACGTCCAGCAGTGCGCCGACGCACTGCGCCCGTTCTACGCCCTCTACTTCGGCGGGATGGGGGCAAAGGGCAAGAACTTCCACGCCAACGTCCCGATCCGGATGGGCTACGAGTCCGAGATCCTCGAGATCCAGGACCTGTACCTGGAAGGCAAGAAGGAGGAGGCCGGCGCGAAGATCCCCTTCGAGCTGATCGACGCGATGTCGCTGATCGGGCCGAAGGACAAGATCCGCGACGACCTCGCCAAGTGGCGCGAATCGGTCGTGACCCAGCTGATGATCCAGGGCGACGAGAACCTGCTCCGGACCGCGGCGGAGCTCGTGTTCGAGGGCTGAGCAGGACCTCTCCGGCCCGCTACCGCCGGTCTATACACTCGGCCAAAGGCAACCCGGCTAAACCTGACCCACATTGGAGGGATTTCGAGATGACACTTCAGATCGGCGCCGAGGCGCCGGACTTCGAGGCCGAGACGACCGAGGGCAAGATCAGCTTCCACGACTGGATCGGCGACTCCTGGGCGGTGCTCTTCTCCCACCCGAAGGCCTACACCCCGGTCTGCACGACCGAGCTCGGCTACATGGCCTCGATCAAGGACGAGTTCGACCAGCGTGGGGTGAAGATCATCGGCATCTCGGTCGACCCGGTCGAGAGCAACGAGGGCTGGGCCAAGGACATCGAGGAGACCCAGGGCACGGCTCCGAACTACCCCGTCATCAGTGACGCGGACTTCGCCGTCGCCAAGGCCTACGGGATGCTCCCCGCCGACGTCGAGGGCGACCCCGGCGAGCGGACGCCGGCCGACAACCAGACGGTGCGCAACGTCTTCGTGATCGGCCCGGACAAGAAGGTCAAGCTGATCCTCGTCTACCCGATGACGACCGGTCGCAACTTCGACGAGGTCCTGCGGGTGATCGACTCGCTCCAGCTCACCGCCAACCACAAGGTCGCCACCCCGGCCCAGTGGAAGAACGGCGAGGACGTGATCATCGCCGGATCGGTCTCCAACGATCAGGCCAAGGAGACGTTCGGCGAGTGGGACGAGCCGAAGCCCTACATGCGAATCGTCCCGCAGCCCGAGTAGCCGGCCGGGGCCGCGGCGTCAGGAGCCGCTGATCTCCAGTACCAGCTTGCCGTGAGCTCGGCGCTCGGCCAGGTCGCCGAGCGCCGCCGCGGCCTGCTCCATCGGATAGCTGCGCCCGACGACGGGCCGGACGACGCCCTCGGCGATCATCGCGGCGAGGGCCTCGTGGGTAGCCGCCGGCAGCCCGGGATCGACCGGTAGGAACCCTCCCCAGTTGACCCCGACGACGTCGATGTTCCGGAGCAGGACCCGGTTGGCGGCGACCGAAGGGATCTCGCCCTCCGCGAAGCCGATCACCAGCAGCCGTCCCTCGGGCGCGAGGCATCGCGGGGAGGCCTCGAAGCGCTCACCGCCGACGGGGTCGAAGATCGCCTCCACCCCGCGCCCGCCGGTCAGCTCCTTGGCGCCGGCCACCCAGTCGCCGCCGGAGTCAAGGGTCTCGTCGGCGCCCGCGTTCCGCGCGACCTCGGCCTTCGCCCCGTCGCTGACGACCGCGATCACCCGCGCGCCCAGGCCCTTGCCGACCTGAACCGCAGCGCTTCCGACTCCCCCGGCCGCGCCGTGGACGAGCAGCGTCTCACCCCCGGTCAGGCGACCCCTGCGAGCCAGCGCGAAGTGGGCGGTGTGGTGGTTCATCACGAACCCGGCGGCCTGGTCGAAGTCGAGCTCGTCAGGGATCGGGAAACAACCCTGGAGCGGTGCCCTCACGAGCTCCGCCCAGCCGCCGAGCATGGTCATCGCCATCACCCGATCGCCCTTGCTGAAGCCCGAGTCGCCCGGCGCCCAGTGGACGACTCCCGCACACTCGACCCCGGGGACGAACGGTGGATCGGGCTTGAGCTGGTACTCCCCGCGGGTGAGGAGCAGGTCCGGGAAGGAGATCCCCGCGGCGCGGGCCTCGATCACGAGATGGCCCTCCTGGAGGTCGGGGTCGGGAAGCTCGGCCAGCTCGAGGGCTTCTGGGCCTTCGGTCCGAGGGAGGCTGAGCGCGCGCACGGCCGCCACGCTATCGCCTCTCCCCAGGTCGAGGACGCGCCCGGGCCTATCCCAGCCGGCCGCGAGGGCGGACGGCGATCAGCGCGATGGAGATCCCGACCGCGACCAGCACGATCGAGGCGCCGGCCGCGACGTCGAAGTGCCAGGAGACGAGCAGGCCGAGCGGGCCGCTGGCGGCGGCGATCGCGGCGGAGACCGCGATCATCGTCGGCAGGCGCCGGGTCAGCATCGCCGCTGCCGCGGGCGGCGCGATCAGCAGGCCGAGCACGAGCAGCGCCCCGACCACGCGGAACCCGATCACGACCGCAAAGGCCAGGAGGATCATCGTCGCGAGCTCGACGCGGTCAACCGGAAGGCCTGCCGCCGCCGCCCGCCGGCGGTCGAAGGTGGTCAGCACGATCGGCCGGTAGAGGAGGGCGAAGGCTCCGAGGACGAGAGCGGCGAGCGCGGCCGTCAGCGGCAGCTCCCCCGCGTCCACGGCCAGCACGTCCCCGAACAGGAACGCCGTCAGGTCAACGGCGAAGTTGCTCACCCGCGAGATCAGCACGACCCCGAGCGCCAGCATGAACACGAACATGACGGCGGCCGCCGTGTCGTCGCTGAGCCCGCTGCGACGCCTGATCAGCGCCGTCCCGGCCGCGGTCACGAGCCCGCCGGCCAGCCCGCCGGCCAGCACCGCGACCTGGGACGGGTCCGCGTTCGCAGTCGTGAGCAGGACCGCGATCGCGACGCCGGGCAGCACGCCGTGCGCGAAGGAGTCGGCAAGCAGTGCCATCCCGCGGATCACGACGAGCACCCCGATCGAGCCGCAGAGGACTCCGACGATCACCGCCGCGGCCGCGCCGGTGCGCATGAACTCGGCCTCGAACGGCTCGATCAGTGGACCGAGCACCGCGACGGCTTCCATCTACCCCGCTCCGTGGTGGTGGTGCGAGGTGTCGACGATGTCCTCGCCGTCGAGGCGAGCCAGGTGCCCGCTGAAGGTGTCCCGCATCACCGGCTCCGTGCAGACGGCGGCCGGCTCGCCGAAGGCGACGGCCCGGCCGTTCAGGGCCAGGACGAGGTCGTAGTCGTGGGCGGCGGAGTGCAGGTCATGCGTGGCCACCATCACCGCCCGGCCCTGCTCCCGCCAGCGGGCGATCAGGCCGGCGATCACCTCCGCGGTCGGGTGATCGACGCCGCTGAGCGGCTCGTCGAGCAGGACCAGCCCGGCATCCTGGGCCATCACCTGCGCGAGCAGCGCTCGTTGGCGCTGGCCCCCGGAGAGCTCGGTCAGCTGTCGGTCGGCGAGGTCCGCGATCGAGAGCGCCTCGAGCGCCTCCTCCACCCGGCGGCGATCCTCCCGCCCGAGGCGGCGCAGCCACCGGCCCTTCCGCCACCTCCCCATCTGGACGACATCGGAGACCGTGAGCGGCAGGGCCGGCGAGAGGTCGAGGTGCTGCGGCAGCCAGGCGACGCCACGCTCGCCGACCCCGATCGATCCAGCGATCGGGCGAAGCAGGCCGACGGCAGACGCGAAGAGCGTGCTCTTCCCCGAGCCGTTGGGCCCGAGCACGGCGACGGTGGCCCCGTAGGGAACCTCGAGATCGACGTCCGCGAGGGCCACCCTCCCGCCCCCATAGGAGACCGAGAGACCATGCGCGCAGACCGCCAATCCGGCGTGCGCCGGACCGGGCGGCGTCGCGGTCTGAGCGTCGGCGGGGTCGATCTCGTCAGCCTCGCAGGCCGTCGCTGATCTTGGCGGCCGTGTCGCGCATCATCTCGGTGTATGAATCGACCTCCCCGCTGAGCGACTCGAGCAGGAGATCGTCGACGACGGCGGCCCCGGTCTCGTCGGCCACGCGCTGGAGGACCTTCGGATCGTCCCCCTGCTGGGCGAACACGGCGGGAACGCCGGCGGCCTCCACGGCCTCGATCAGCTCCGCGAGCTCACCCGCGTTCGCCTCGGCCTCCGGGGAGGTCCCGAACGGCGCACCGACGAACTCGAACCGGTAGCGGTCGGCGAAATAGCCGAGGACGTCGTGGGAGGTGACGAGCTTGCGGTTTTCCGTCGGCACGGAATCCATCAGCCGCTCGATCTCGCCATCGAGCTCGGCGAGCTCACCCGCGTAGTCGTCGGCTCGCGCCGTGTACTCCTCGGCGTGGTCGGGATCGATCTCGCCGAGCTCGTCGGCCAGGCTCGGGAGCGCCTTCGCGAGAATGGTCGGGTCGAGCCACAGGTGCGGGTCGACGGCGCCCTCCGACGGCGCCCCATCGCCCTGGTGATGCTCGCCCCCCTTCCGCAACGGGCCGGCGTGCTCGGCGATCTCGAAGCTGCGATCGGCGCTGTCGAGCGGGAGCGCCTCCTCGAGCAGCGGCGAGAAGTAGACGAGCAGGTCGGCCCCCTCCAGCTGTTGCTGCTCGCTCGCGCTGAGCGAGTAGCTGTGCGGAACCGAGCCGTTGGGGAGAAGCTGTGTCACCTCGGCGTCGGGCCCGGCAACCTGACGGGCCACGTCCGCGGCGATCGCGGTGGTGGCGACGATCACCGGCTCCCCCGAGGATCCGGCGCCGTCGCCCCCGCCCTCGTCACCGCACGCGGCGAGCGCGAGCGACGCGAGGGCGATCGCGAGGACTGCTGGGGTCGAGTGCTTGCGGCTTTTCATCTCAGCTTCCGGCGTGGCCGCCTCGTGGGCGCGACGGAGCGGGATCTTACATCAAACGAGAATGAGTCTCATTTTTATTCCGCGTGGCTAAACGTTACGATGAGCGGGATGAAGCAGGACACCGTGACCCCCACTGAAGGTGAGGAATGGGCGGCGGCCGCGCGGGTCGCCCTCGAACGCGAGGGGCACCGCTCCGGAGGCGCCCGTGACACCGTGATCGAGCTGCTCGCCGCAGCCGGCGGCTGTCTGGAGGCCGAGGACGTGGCCGAGCAGCTGCGGTCCCAGGGCCAGCGGGTCGGGACCGCGAGCGTTTACCGGGCGCTCGCGCTGCTCAGCGAGCTCGGGCTGCTGGAGCGCGTCGCTGTGGGAAGCTCGGCGGCGCGCTACGAGCTGGTGCTCGCCGACGGCGGCCACCATCACCACATCGTCTGCGACGACTGCGGCGAGACGGTCCCGTTCAGCGATGGTCGCCTGGAGTCGGCAGTTCACGGTCTCGCCGCTCCGGCCGGTTTCGAGATCCGGGCCCACGAGGTCACCCTGCACGGATCCTGCCCCGGCTGCCGGGGCTGACCGCCGGTGAGGCTCCCACTCCTCCGCCCCGCCGATATCGGAGGGGTTGTGCGGGCCCCGGCGATGCTGCTCTCGCTTGCGACGGCGCTCCTCATCGCGGGCTGTGGCGGCGAGCGCAACTTCGACGCGGAGGAGGCCGTCGCCGAGCTCAATGCGGCCGGCGCCTCGCTCGCGCTCGGCGACCCGCTGACGAGCTCCGAGACCGTCGGCGAGGTGACGACCCTCGCGTTCACCGGCGGCGAGGAGGCGGGCGCGGGCGCTCAAGGCGCCGGCGCGATCGTGATCCTCGACGACA
>DATFLZ010000088.1:0-5921 GCA_035267205.1 Solirubrobacterales bacterium
CGGCTCCGCTGCCGCCGCGCCTCCGCCGGGTCTCGGTGGAGGCCGCCCGGCCGGTCTACGAGGCCGAACAGCTCGGCAGCGCCCTGGGCGGGCTGCTGCGGGTCCCGCCGAAGCTCGACACGTCCCACATCCGCCCGACGGTCTCGCTCGAGCGCCGCCTCGAGGTCCTGCGCGACGTGCTCGGCCGCCGCAGCGCGGTCGACTTCGATGACCAGTTCGGACGCGAGGACCGGCTCACCCAGGCGGTCACGATCTTCGCTCTGCTCGAGATGCACAAGAAGGGCGAGGCGAGCTGGAACCAGACGCAGACCTTCGGGCCGATCGAGATCGTCGCCGGCGAGGCCGCCGGCAGCGGCGCCGGGCCGGGCGACCCCGGCCGCAGAGAGGCCGGTGCGCGATGAGCTCCGCGGCCGACCTCGCGCGCACGGTGGAGGCGCTCCTGTTCCTCTCGCCCGAGCCGGTGGCCGTGGAGGAGCTGATCGAGGCCTGCGAGGTGAGCGAGGTGCAGCTCCGCAATGCGCTCGACGTGCTCTCCGACGAGCTCGCCCCGGGCCGTCGCGGCCTCGTGCTCAAGGAGATCTCGGGCGGCTACACGCTCGCGACGGACCCCGATGCCGAGCTTCCCGCGCGGAGGCTGCTGGCCCGGCCGAAGACCCCGCCGCTGACCCAGGCACAGGCCGAGACGCTCGCGATCGTCGCCTACCTGCAGCCGGTCTCGCGACCCGAGATCGCCCGGATCCGCGGCGTCAGCTCGGAGTCGGCCGTGCAGACGCTCAGCGAGCGAGGCCTGATCGAGGAGGCCGGGCGCTCGCGCTTCGGCGCGACGATCTTCTCGACGACCGAGCTGTTCGAGCGCCTGTTTGGGCTCTCGGGCCTCGACGAGCTCCCCGACGTTGCCCGATTCGACCCGAGTCCCGAGGACGCGGCCGAGCTCCGCGAGCGCCTGCTCAAGGCCGGCGAGCAGCGCAGCGCCGACTGAACGGCCCCGGCGGCCGCCTCCTACAATGAGCCGCCATGGATGAATCAGGGGGGCAGGCCGACGGACGCGGTAGCAGCGACGGTTTCGAGCTGGAGACCCTGCCGGAGCACCATGCGGTGTGCCGCCTCGGCCCGGGAGAGCCCATTCCCGACTGGGCCCGGCTGAGCGCGGGCGCGCTGCTCTCGATCACCCGCAGCCCGGACGAGCTGTCGATCGTCTGCGAGGAGACGCTGCCCCCGCCCGGCGTCGAGCGCAGCAGCGGCTGGCGGGCGCTCCGCGTCTCGGGGACGCTCGAGCACACGCTCACCGGGGTCCTGCTCTCGCTGGCGGCGCCACTCGCCGCCGCCGGGATCCCGATCTTCGCGGTCTCGACCTATGAGACGGACTACCTGCTCGTCCCCGGAGCCGAGCTCGAGCGGGCGCAGCGGGAGCTCGCCGCCGCCGGGCACGTCCTCAAGCGCACCGGCTAGGCCCCGCCGCAAGCTAGCTTCCACAGCGTGCGCCTCGCCAAGTACCTCGCCCACAGCGGCGTCGCCTCCCGGCGCGCCTCCGAGCGCCTGGTCGCAGCGGGTCGGGTGAGCGTCGGCGGGCAGACCATTACCGACCCGGCGCGCGACGTCGACGCCTCCAGCGGCGTCGAGGTCGACGGTCGCCCGGTCGCCCCCGAGACGCGGGAGGTGTGGATGGTGAACAAGCCGCTCGGAGTCGTCTCGACGGCGTCCGAGCCGGGGCCGCGGCGCGCTGTCGTCGATCTCGTCTCCTCCGGGCGGCGGCTGTACCCCGTGGGGCGGCTCGACGCGGACTCGACCGGCCTGATCCTGATCACCAACGACGGCGAGCTCGCCAACAGGCTCACCCACCCGCGTTACGAGGTGCCAAAGCGCTACGAGGTGGAGCTGCGCGCCCCGGCGACCCGGAGCCAGGTGCGGCGGCTGCGGGAGGGTGTCACGCTCGAGGACGGCCCGACCCGGCCGGCGCGCGTCGGCGGCGTCGACGGCAAGCGGCTGCAGATCACGATCGGCGAGGGGCGCAACCGCCAGGTCCGGCGGATGGTCGAGCGGGTCGGCAACGAGGTCGTTGCGCTGCGGCGGATCGCGCTCGGCTCGGTGAAGCTCGGGGACCTCGGCGAGGGGGAGAGCAGGCGGCTGGGGCGCGCCGAACTGCGCCGCCTCTGGAAGGATGCGGGGGCGATGGACCAGGCGACCGGGAGCAAGGGATGATGAGCAACGCCACAGAGCGGGTCTTCGCGGTGCGCGGCGCCGTCCAGGCCGAGCGTAACGACCGCGAGGCGATTCTCACCGCGGCCGGCGCCCTCGTGCGCGAGCTGATGGCGCGCAACGACCTCGCGCCCGAGCAGATGGTCAGCTGCATCTTCACCTGCACCGAGGACCTCGACGCCGAGTTCCCGGCGGTGGCCGCCCGAAAGCTGGGGCTCGACACGGTCCCGCTCCTCTGCACGCGTGAGATGATGGTGCCCGGCTCCATGGAGCGCGTGATCAGGGCGATGGTCCACTACTACGCGCCCGCCGACCACGAGCCGGCCCACACCTACCTCGGCGCTGCCCGCGGGCTTCGGTCCGACCTACACTCGGCCCAGTGAGGTCGGCGGACCGATGACAGTGCGCTTCGCCAAGAAGCTCGAGGAGCTGCCCCACTACGAGGGTGGGATGGACCTGGAGCGGGCGCGCGAGCTCTACGAGACCGACGAGGTGATCAAGCTCGCCTCCAACGAGTCTCCGTGGGGTCCGCACCCGGCCGTGCTCGAGGCGGTCGCGGAGGCGGCGAGCCGAGCGCATCGGTATCCCGACCAGTACGCGGCCCTGCTCCGCCAGCGGCTCGCCGAGCGCTACGACGTCGAGCCCGGCACGATCGCGGTCTCCAACGGTTCCTGCGAGATTCTGCTCGCGGCCGCGCTCGCGCTCTGCGAGGACGGCGCCGAACTGGTCTACGCCTGGCCCGCGTTTTCCATGTATCCGCAGCTCGCGCCCCTCAGCGGCGCGCGCGAGGTCCGGGTGCCGCTCTCCGGCTACGAGCACGACCTCGACGCGATGGCCGCCGAGATCACCGCCGCGACCCAGGTGGTGCTCGTCTGCAACCCGAATAACCCGACCGGCACATATCGCTCTTCGAAGGCGATCGCCGGCTTCCTCGAGCGGGTTCCCGAGCATGTCACCGTGATCCTCGACGAGGCCTACATCGAGCTCCAGGTGGTCGACGATCACTTCGCGAGCCTCGACCTGCTGCGCCGCTTCCCAAACGTCGTGCTGCTCAGGACCTTCTCGAAGATCTACGGCCTCGCCGGGCTGCGCTGCGGCTACGCCCTCGGCTCGGCCCGCTTCCGGGCGGCGGTCGACGCCGTGCGCCAGCCGTTCAGCGTCAACCTGCTCGCCCAGGCCGCCGCGGCCGAGGCGCTCGTCCACCAGGACGACGTCGAGCGGCGCGTCGCGCAGACGATCGCGGAGCGGCTCGAGATGGAGGAGGGGCTCGCGGCGCTTGGCCTGCGGACGGCGGAGACGCAGACGAACTTCTCCTGGATCGACCTCGGCGACCGCGACGAGCCCGGGATCGTCGAGGCTCTCGGCCGCGCCGGCGTGATCGTCCGGGCCGGCACGCCGCTGGGCGGCCCCGGGCATATCCGGGTCACCTACGGGACCGCCGCCGAGAACCGGCGCTTCCGGGAGGCGCTGGCGCCGCTGCTCTGAGCTCCGCCCGGCCCCGCGCCCTTGCGCCGGCGTGCGCCGCCTGCTACAACATCGCGCAATGACTCGCATGCCGACCTCCGATTCGCGCGCCCCCGAGGCCGCCCGTCGGCATGCCTATGTCTATTCCTGGTTTACGCGATTTAGCTAGGCGTTCGGCCCTGGGCTCCCGCCCAGCCGCCTCACTCGAGACGAATGAGACCGCCGGACGCCGACCCCGACCCGGCCCGCGCCACAACTTACTCCCGGCGCCGGCCCCCAGCAGAGGACATGCGCGAGGACATCCCTCGCAAGAGCTGAAAGGCGAGTACCAAGAATGATGATCGTGATGAAACCGGAGGCCGAGGAAGAGCAGATCGACGCTGTCGTCGCTCGCGTCGAGGAGGTCGGCTGCTCAGCGCACGTCTCGCGAGGAGATCAGGTGACCGTGGTCGGCGCGATCGGCGATCGCGAGAAGGTCCAGTCCCTGGGCCTGGAGGGCGCCGTCGGCGTCGACCACCTCGTGCCGATCCTGAAGCCCTACAAGCTCGCGTCCGCGCAGTTCCGCAAGGGCGAGCGCTCGATCCACGACATCGGCGGACGCCGGGTCGGCGGCGAGCGCTTCGCGCTGATCGCGGGGCCGTGCACCGTCGAGAGCCGCGAGCAGACGCTCGAGATCGCCGACCGCGTCGCCGACGCGGGCGCGGCGATGCTCCGTGGAGGCGCGTACAAGCCGCGCACGTCTCCCTACTCCTTCCAGGGGCTGGGGCTCGAGGGCCTGAAGCTGCTGCAGGAGGCGAAGGAGGCCACCGGGCTTCCAATCGTGACCGAGCTGATGGACGCCCGGGACGTCGGCGACGTCGCCGAGGTCGCCGACGTGATTCAGGTCGGCGCCCGGAACATGCAGAACTACAACCTGCTGACCGAGGTCGGGCGCACCGATTGCGCGGTGCTGCTCAAGCGCGGCCTAGCGGCAACGCTCGAGGAGCTGCTGATGGCCGCCGAGTACGTGCTCAAGGAGGGCAACGAGCGGGTGATGCTGTGCGAGCGCGGCATCCGCACATACGAGAACAGCTACCGGTTCACCCTCGATCTGCTGGCGGTTCCCGCGCTCCGGGAGATGACCCACCTGCCGGTGATCATCGACCCGAGCCACGCGGCGGGCCGGCGCGACTGGGTGCGACCGATGTCGATGGCCGCGGCCGCGGCGGGCGCCGACGGGATCATTGTCGAGGTGCACAACGAGCCCGAGACGGCGATCTGCGACGGGCCGCAGGCGCTGCCGACCGAGGGGTTCGCCGAGTACGCCGAGCAGGTCCGAGCGGTCGCTGCGGCTGCCGGCAAGGAGATGGCCGCGATCGCGTGAGCGATCCCGTGGCCAGGCACCGATGAAGCTCGCCGTACTCGGCGTCGGACTCATCGGTGGCTCGATCGGCCTCGCCGCCAGGGAGCGCGGCGGGGCCGAGGTGCGCGGCTTCGACCCGGATCCCGGGACGGCGGAGCGGGCCCGCGAGTTGGGCGTGCTGGACCTCGTCGCCGACTCGGTTCCGGAGGCCGTCGCGGGCGCGGAGGTGGTGATCTGCGCCGGGCCTGTGCGGGCGCTGCCCGGCCTGGTGCGCGAGGCGCTGGAGGCGAGCGAAGCCGGCGTGGTCGTGAGCGACGTCGGCTCGACCAAGCTCGAGCTCGCCGAGTCGGTCGCGTCGATGGAGCAGGCGACGCGGTTCATCGGCGGGCATCCGCTCGCGGGCGCGGAGACCGCGGGCGTCGAGAACTCCCGCGCCGATCTGTTCGACGGCGCCCGCTGGTTCCTGACCCCGACGGATCGCTCGGAGGGCCTGTTGTTCGACCGGCTGCACAGCTTCCTGGCAGCTCTGGGCGCCCGCCCGCAGGCGATCGGTCCGGCCGAACACGATCGGGCGATGGCGACGATCAGCCACCTCCCTCACGTGCTCGCCAACGTTCTCGCCTCGCGGGCTGCCGAGACCCTGGTCGACGGTGAGCGCCGCTCGGAGGTCGGGCGCAGCTTCCGCGACACGATCCGCGTCGCCGGGGCGAATCCGGCGATCTGGGGCGACATCTTCGCTGCGAACTCCGATGCGGTCGCAGCTGAGGTCGATGCTGTGATCTCGCGGCTCGAGCGGGCCCGGGACCTGCTGCGGGCGGGCGACTCGGCCGCGCTGGCCGACTGGCAGCAGCGGGCGCACGACGACCGGGTCAAGCTGCTCGAGAGCGCGGTTCCCGGCGGCGAGCTGTTCGAGCTGCGG
>DATFLZ010000089.1:0-4173 GCA_035267205.1 Solirubrobacterales bacterium
CGAAGGCGATGCGCCCGTCCGGCGTCGTGCGGAAGTAGTCGATCAGGGCGCGGCTGTCGGTGATGCACTCCCCCCCGGTCCAGCCGATCTGCTCGAGCAGCTCCGGCACCGGCTCGGTCAGCACGATGTGCGACGAGGTGACCGTGAGCGAGTCGCGCAGCGGCCCCCGCGGCGCTTTCGCCGCCCCGCCGATCGCCACAACCGCGGCTCCAGCGAGCACCCTGGCGCCGCCCGCGGTCTCCGCCACCACCCCCCTCCCGTCCCAACTCCCCCCGCTCCGCTGTTCCTTTTGTGCCCCATGCAGACATAAGGAACAGCGGAAGAGGTTTGTGGCGGGGGTGGCGGGGTCCGGGCGAAGGCGGCGGACCGGGGAGTGCTCGTAGATCTCGACGCCGGCGGCGCGCAGGCGCTCGCGCAGGCCGAGCGCGAGGCGGGCGGGCTGGACGGTCGCCGCGTCGGGAAAGTAGGCGCCGCCGCGGAAGGCGGGCGAGGCGCAGCGCTGCGCGACCTCGGCGGCGCCGAGCGCTTGCGCGACCTCGGTCGGCCGGTCGGCCGGTCGGCCACCCTCGCCCACCGGATTCTCGCTATCCCCCTCCAAATTCTCGCTTCTCCCTGTCCCGTCGCCATCTCCCCCCCAGATGCCGTTTCCCCTCCCTCCATCGAACCCGGGCCCAACCAACTCCCGGCAGGCGCCGACGGCGTCGTCCCAGACCCCGTCGTGCGCCCCGGCGGTCGATACCTGCAGGTAGCCGCCACGACGGAACCAGGCGTCGACGCCCTCGTCGCGGCAGAACGCCTCGACCCCGTCGATCGCGTCGTGCGCCGCCCGCGCCACGGCCAGCGCCTCCTCGTCCCCCCAGCGCTCGCGCATATTGGGCAGCGAGAACCACATCGAGTTGCAGAACCCCCCGTTCCGCCCACTGGGCCCCTGCCCGCAGACCCCGGCCTCCAGCACCACCACCCGCGCCCCGGGCTCCAGCTTCTTCAGATGCCAGGCCGTCCACAGCCCGGTATACCCCCCGCCGATCACGACTACATCAGCGCTCCGCTCTCCCTCCAGCTCGGCGAGTGGCTCAACCTTGCCCGCCTCCTCCAGCCAGTAGCCATGAGCCGTGTGCTTCACCCCCCAGAGTCTGCCAGCGCGGTCGAGGGCGAGCGCGACAGAGAGGCCGGGAGTCGCCTCTCCGATGCCTCGCGAAGCGGCTCCTGGCGGGTGATCCTGGGCCGCGAGGCGGCACTCCATTCCACCGCCCGCAGGGCGGTGGCAGGCAATCGGCGAGGCGACTTCCGGGCTCTCGCAGGGTGATTCCCGGGCTCCCATAGACTGCCCCTCGATGGCCACCTTCGACCTGCTCGCCGACCTGCCGCTCGAGATCGACGGCTACTCGCTCAGCGGGCTGGAATACAAGGTCGGCGAGTTCGAACGACTGAGCACCGTGATCAAGATCGAGGGCGGCGGCG
The DNA here is from genome assembly GCA_035267205.1 of Solirubrobacterales bacterium. GTDB lineage: Bacteria > Actinomycetota > Thermoleophilia > Solirubrobacterales > 70-9 > CAXMST01. Next base: position 1,462 of record DATFLZ010000089.1, read on the forward strand.
AGGAGGGGCTCGGCGAGGACGTCACCTACGAGGCGCTCGACCAGGTCGCCCTGCAGGACGCCGGCGCGACGCTCGACCTGACCGGCCACCCGACCCTGGGCGAGTTCTGCGAGTTCCTCGGCGGCGTCGACACCTTTCCGGCCGAGCCGGGGCGGGAGGTCTCGCGCCGCTACCGGCGCTGGGCCTTCGAGTCGGCGGCGCTCGACCTGGCGCTGCGCCAGGCCGGCACCGGGATCGAGAAGGCCGTGCGCAGGGACGCCCAGCCGGTCATCTTCGTCTGCTCGATGCGGCTCTCGCCGGGCGGCGAAGAGCCCTCCTCGATCGAGACCCTGCGGCGCAAGCTCGACCCCTACCCGGAGCTGCGCTTCAAGCTCGACCCGACCAACGACTGGGACGACGAGCTGATCGCGGCGCTGGTCGCGACCGGCGCGGTCGACTCGCTCGACCTGAAGGGCTTCTACAAAGGCACGCCGGTCGATGTCGAAACCGACCCTGTCCTGTACTCGAAGCTGATCGAGGCCTTTCCGGAGGCCTGGCTTGAGGACCCCGACGTCAACGAAGAGACACGGCCGGTGCTGGAGCCGGTCCGCGACCGGCTGACCTGGGACGCGCCGATCCACTCGATCGCCGACATCGAGGCGCTGCCGTGGCGGCCGCGGATGGTCAACGTCAAGCCCTCGCGGATCGGCGGCCTGCGCGAGCTCTGCGAAACCTACGACTACTGCGCCGAGCACGGGATCGGCGCCTACGGCGGCGGCCAGTGGGAGCTCGGCGTCGGCCGCGGCCAGATCCAGGTGCTCGCCTCGCTCTTCCACCCCGACACGCCGAACGACACCGCGCCGCGCGGCTACAACGAATCGCCGCCGCCCGAGGGCCTGCCGACGAGCCCGCTGCTCCCGCGGCTGACTCCGACCGGCTTTCGGTGGGCCGAATAGGAGGGCGGGGGGCGGGGGGCACTCCACCCTCCTTCGGATAACCGAATTTCGATTTTCGGCTACGTTGGCCGAACCCGATTCCGACGGAGGACACCCATGGCAGATAAAAGCTTTCCCAGCGCGCTGAACGAGCAGATCGCGAACGAGTTCGCCGCCTCCCAGCAGTACGTCGGGATGGCCGTCTACTACGACGCGGAAACGCTGCCCCGGCTGGCCCAGTTCTTCTACCGGCAGGCGCTCGAGGAGCGCGAGCACGCGATGATGATGGTCCAGTATCTGCTCGACGTCGGCGAGGAAGTCCACATCCCCGACATCAAGTCGCAGGAGACGAGCTACTCGGACGGGGTGACGCCGGTCAAGAAGGCGCTCGCGCAGGAGAAGACGGTGGGCGAGGAGATCTTCGCGCTGTTCGAGCTCGCCCGTGAGGTCAAGGACTACCGGGCCGAGCAGTTCATGCAGTGGTTCGTCAAGGAGCAGGTCGAGGAGGTCGCGCTGATGGGCGACCTGCTCAACGTGGTCGAGCGCTCGAAGGACAATCTGCTGATGGCCGAGGACTACCTCGCGCGTGAGAACCCCGGCGCGGAGGGCAGCGATCCGACCGCTCCGCCTGCCGCCGGCGGCGAGGGATAGGAGCCGGCGGGAGGAGGCGGGTGGGCTCAGGGCCTCCGGGTCATCCGAGGAGAAGGATGAGCAGGTTGGCCAGGACCGCCGCCGGCGTTCCGGTCAACGCCAGGTAGCGGAAGAAACGCGCGAACCCGCCGCGGTAGTGGACGCTCTCGAAGAGGGTCAGGCCGACGACGTGCGCCATGTTGATCAGTGAGATCCCGATCGCGATGAGGATCGAGGCGGCGCCCGCCGCCGATTGCGGCCCGGGCCCGGCGGCGGCGAGGATGATCACGACGATCGTCCCGACCACGCCGATGACCATTCCGACCAGGTCCGCACGGGAGAAGCGCGGCAGGTTCGCGGAGATCCGGACCTCGTGCTCGCTGTCGTCGGGGACGTCCTCCCCCCGCTCCGTCTCGACCACGTGGGCCTCGCCGTCGTCGCCGGCGCGCAGGACGGCGATCCGCAGGGGCGTCGAGAGGGTCTCGCGCGCGCGTTGGTCGAGGCCGTGCTCGAACCAGCGCTCGGCGGCCCGCTCGTGCTCGAAGATCAGGACCTCGTCGGCCGGCCGCTGGCTCAGCACGTCCTCGGCGGCAAGCACCGGGTCGGCCTCGCCGACCGTGCCCGTCGCCTCCACCCCGTTGCGCCGCAACGCGTCCAGCGAGGCCTCGAGCCTCGCCCGCGCCACCCTGGCCGGCTCGTCGACATCCCCCATCAGGTGACGGAACTGCGTCTCCTCGACGGCCGGAGTGACCACCTCGACCTCGACGGGCCCCGGGCCGCCGCGAAGGATCTCCTCCACCGGCTCAGGGCCGTCAAGCGTGTCCGCGGCGACGACGAGCACACGCCGCACGGCCTGGGAAGCCTCAGCGGCCATGCAGCCCGAATACCCGCAGCCGCAGCGGCCAAACAGCGAGCCGCAGATGCGGGCACTTCAACGAGCGGGAGCGACGGGACTCGAACCCGCGACCTCCGGCGTGACAGGCCGGCGCTCTAACCAACTGAGCTACGCCCCCAGGGGATGGGCGGTGGGCCGCCCGGCGGGATTATCTCAGGGTTGCTGGATTTGCAGCGCGAAGCCCCCGGGCGTCCGCCCCGCTTGTCAACCGATTCGGGATCATCTACGTAATAGGGTTCATGAAGATCGCAATCGTCGGAACCGGGGTCTCGG
>DATFLZ010000090.1:0-11676 GCA_035267205.1 Solirubrobacterales bacterium
GGCGAGGGAGCTCGAGAGCCTCACCGGCTTCGAGTCACGCTGCGTGATCCTCGGTCACATCCAGCGCGGAGGTACTCCCACCGCGCGCGACCGCGTGCTCGCCACGCGCTACGGAGTGAAGGCGTACGAGATGGCGAAGGCCGGTGAGTTCGGGCGCATGGCGGCCCTGCGCGGCGACGAGATCACCTCCGTGCACGTCTCCGAGGTCGACGGTGTGAAGCAGGTTCCGCTCGAGCTGCTCGAGCTCGCCAAGCGGTTCTACGACTAGAGCCGGCGTCTGCTCAGAGCTTTGCGGCCGGGCCGCGCGCCCACTCGATCAGCGGAGCCCACGCGCGGAGGACCGCACCGATCAGCAGAACCGTGAGGAAGATCATGATCCCGATCGTGCCGCCGAGGTCGAAGCCGACCGCGAGCAGGAAGAGGACGAGTCCAACGGCTGTGAAGACGAGAAGCTGCATCGGCGGGGAAATCTAACAGCGCCGGCGGGCTGGAGTCCGGCGCTCAGCCCGCCGCGAGCCGCTCCCGCGTCTCGGCGAGGAACTCGCGGACCGCCCGCGCCGCCGCCTCCGCGTCCTCAGCCTCGGCCACCTCACGAACGAGTCGGCTGCCGATGATCACTCCGTCGGCGTGGCGCCCGACCTCCGCGGCGCGCTCCGGCGTCGAGATCCCGAACCCGACAGCGGCCGGCGCGCTCGACTCATTCCGGACCGCGTCGACCAGCTCTCCGAGCTCCTCCGGGAGCGCCTGCCGCTCCCCGGTGACTCCGGTGAGCGAGACGACGTAGGTGAAGCCCGAGACGTCGCCGAGCAGCCGGCGCCTCCGTCCGGGCGCCGTGGTGGGCGCGACGAACGGGATCAGAGCCAGGCCGCGCTCGGCCAGCGCTGCCGGGAGGTCCGCGTCCTCGCCGGGCGGCAGGTCGGGGATGATCGCCCCGCACGCACCTGCCTCCGCGAGCGCCTCCGCAAATCGCTCGGCGCCCCGGGCGAGCGCCATGTTCACGTAGACCATCGGCAGCACCGGCACCCGGCCGGAGATCCGCTCGCAGAGCGCGAGCACGTCGTCGAGGCTCGTTCCGGCGGCGAGCGCCCTGGTCCCGGCAGCATGGATCGTCGGGCCATCGGCGAGCGGGTCGGAATACGGGACCCCGAGCTCGACCAGATCGGCACCCCCCTCGACGTAGGCCTCGGCGACCGCAGCCGAGGTCTCCAGGTCCGGGAAGCCGCCCATCAGATAGGGCATCAGCGCTGCCCGGCCCTCATCGCGGGCCGCCGCGAACGCGGCCTCGATCCGCTCGACGCCGCTAGGCATCCCCGCCTCCGGACCCCCCGCCCCGGCGCTCGGCAAGCTTGGCGAGCGCCTCGTCGAGGTCCTTGTCGCCGCGGCCGGAGAGGGTGAGCAGGTCGATGCCAGGGCCGGAGGAGTTGGCGAGCAGCCACGCCACCGCGTGGGAGGACTCGAGCGCCGGAACGATCCCCTCGAGCCGCGAGAGCTCGGCGAAGGCATCGAGCGCGGCCTCATCGGTCACGGCCTCGTAGCGCGCGCGGCCGTCATCCCGGAGCTGAGCGTGCTCCGGCCCGACGCCCGGGTAGTCGAGGCCCGCCGAGATCGAATGGGCCTCGAGGATCTGCCCGTCGTCGTCGGCGAGCACCGAGGAAAGCGCGCCGTGCAGCACGCCCGTCCGGCCGGCGCCGAGCGAGGCTCCGTGACGGCCGCCCAGCCCCTCTCCCGCCGCCTCGACGCCGATCAGCTCAACGCCGTCGTCGCCGAGGAACCCGGCGAAGGTGCCGATCGCGTTCGAGCCGCCGCCGACGCAGGCGATGACCCGGTCGGGCAGGGCGCCCTCGGCCGCGAGGATCTGCTCCCGCGCCTCCTCGCCGATCACACGCTGGAGATCCCGCACGAGGGCCGGGTAGGGCGCCGGACCGACCGCCGAGCCGATGATGTAGTGGGTATCGGAGACGTTCGTGACCCAGTCCCGGATGGCCGCGCTGACGGCCTCCTTGAGCGTGCGGGCGCCAGCCTCGACCGGCTCGACCGTCGCGCCCATGAGCTCCATGCGCTCGACGTTGGGGCGCTGACGGCGCATGTCCTCGGTGCCCATGTAGACGACGCATTCGAGCCCGAGCAGCGCACACGCCGTGGCGGTCGCGACACCATGCTGGCCGGCGCCCGTCTCGGCGATGATCCGCCGCTTGCCCATGCGCTGCGCGAGGAGCGCCTGGCCGACGGCGTTGTTGATCTTGTGCGCGCCGGTGTGGGTCAGGTCCTCACGCTTCAGATAGACGCGGCGCCCCGCGCGCTCGGAGAGCCGGCGGGCCAGGTAGAGGGGAGTCGGGCGACCGACGAAGTCACGGAGGAGCCCCGCGAGCTCGTCGCGGAAGGCGGGATCGGAGCGAGCCGCGACGAAGGCCTCGGTGAGCTCGTCGAGCGCGCCGATCAGCACCTCGGGCACGTAGCGCCCGCCGTAGGGGCCGAACCGGCCCTCGATCCCGGTCGCCGGCGCGACCGGGTCGCTCGCGCGATCGCCGCTCACGCCGGCGTCCGCTCGCTCTCGGCCTCGTCCGGGCCGCCGCCTGTGATCGTCGCGCCCGCCTCGTTGGCAGCGCCGATGAAGCGGCGGATCAGGTCGTGGTCCTTGCGGCCCGGACGGCCGTCCTCGACCCCGCCGGCCACATCGACGGCGTAGGGCCGGGAGACGGTGATGGCCTCCCCCACATTCTCCGGCGTCAGCCCGCCGGCCACGATCGCGGGGATCCCGGTGTCGCGGTCGCCGACCAGCTCCCAGTCGAAGCTCTCACCGGTCCCGCCGCGGGTCCCGGGCCGATAGGCATCGAACAGGTGGAAGTCGGTGCGGTACGCGGCCGCGCCTCTGATCTCGGCCGAGCTGCGCACCCGGAAGGCCTTGATCACCTTGCAGCCCGTGCGGCGCCCGACCTCGCGGCAGAAGGAGGGACCCTCCTCCCCGTGCAGCTGGACGATCGTGAGCGCGCAACGCTCGGCGAGATCGGCGATCCGGCCGAGCTTGGCGTTCGCGAAGACGCCCGCGACCTCCGCGCGGCGCTTGATCGCGGCCCCGATCTCCTCGGCCTCGGCGCCGTCGGCGCAGCGCGGGCTCTCGTGCACGAAGTTGAGGCCGATCGCCCAGGCGCCTTCGTGGACGGCCGCCTCGGCGTCCTCGTGATTCGTAATGCCGCAGATCTTCACCCGCATCACCAGACAAGATCGCAGATCGGCTCCCGGCGATACGGTGGAGGCGATGACCGAGGACGCAGAGAGCGGCGTGGCCCCGCGGGCCGACTCCCCCCACCTCGGGCCCGGGGATCGCGAGGCGACGCTGAGGCTGCTGACGCGTGAGATCGCGTCCGCCTGGGAGTCCTTCTCGCGCCCTCGGCCGGAGGAGCCCCCGATCACTCCCGCGCTCGACGCACGGCTCCGCGAGGCCCTGCCCGAGGAGCACTCGCCCGCCGACGCGGTCCTCGACGACGCCGCCCGGGTGCTCGACGCGAGCATCTCACCCACCAGGCCGCTGTACCTCGGCTACATCGGCTCGACAGGGCTCGATGTCGGCGTGCTCGCCAACGCCCTCGTCGCGACCTATGACGTCAACCTCGCCGCGACGGCGCGTGCCGCCGACCTCGTCGAGCGTCAGGCGCTCGAGTGGCTGGCGGAGTTCGTCCGCTATCCGATGGCCGAGGGCGCCTTCACGAGCGGCGGGATGATCTCCAACCTGAGCGCAATCCTCGTCGCGCGTGAGCAGGCGCTGCCCGGGAGCAGGCAGCGCGGGCTCGGAGCCGGGCGCCACGCCGTCTACTGCTCCTCCGAGGCCCATCACTCGGTGATCCGGGCGGTCGAGGCCGCCGGCCTCGGCTCCGACTCCGTCCGGGTGCTGAGCATCGACGGTCGCCGGCGCCTCCGCTCGGCCGACCTCGCCGCGGCGATCGCCGAAGACCGGTCCGCGGGAGTGATTCCGGTCGCCGTCGTCGCCAACGGCGGGACCACGCTCAGCGGCGCGGTCGATCCGCTCGCCGAGATCGCCGAGATCGCCGCGGGCGAGGGGGTATGGATGCACGTGGACGGCGCTTACGGGCTGCCGGCGGCCGCGAGCGCGAGCCGGGGCCACCTGTTCGAGGGGATCGCCCGGGCCGATTCGGTCACGATCGACCTGCATAAATGGCTCGGCGTGCAGAAGAGCTGCAGCGCGATCCTGGTCCGTCATCGCGGCTGCCTGGAGGCGAGCTTCGGCCACCAGGACACCTATCTGCGCCGCGAGGACGACGAGGTGCCGAACGCGGTCGAGCGCACCCTCGAGTACTCCCGCCCGTTTCGCTCACTCGCGCCCTGGGTCGCCTTCAGGGTCCACGGCGCGAGCTCATTCCGAGTCTGGATCGAGCACACGCTCTCGCTGGCCGACGACTTCGCGGAGCGCGTTCGGGCCGAGCCCGACCTCGAGCTGATGCTCGAGCCAACGCTCTCGACCGTCCTCTTCCGCCATCTGCCGCCGGATCGCGAACCCGGAGCCGACCTCGACGGCCACAACGCCCGCCTCGCCGCCGAGATCCAACGGGACGGGAGTGTCTTCCTCGCCCCCGCCCAGCTCGACGGCTCGACCTGCTTGCGGGTCTGCTTCGTCAACTTCAGGACCCGCGACCGCGACCTCGACCTCGTCCTCGAGACGCTCGCACGACTGGGCGCGAGCCTCTGCTAGCCGCCTAAGCCGCTTAAGCCGCTCAGCCGCTCAACCGTTTGCCTGGCTCGGGCGGTCGCCCAACTCCAGGGTGACCGACCTGGTCCCGCCGTCGCGATAGATCTCGAGCTCGAGCTCGTCGCCCGGGTCCTTGCCGTTGATCGTGGCGATCACGTCGTCCATGCCGCTCACCTGCTCGCCGTCGACCGCAACGATCACGTCGCCACCGACGCGGACCTCGCCGTCATCCGTGGTCATCGTCTCCTCGCCCGCGCGCAGCCCGGCCTCGTCGGCGGGGCCATCGGGAGTGATGTCCTGGATCAGGGCGCCCTCGTCAATGCCGAGGTTGAGCAGCTCCGCGATCCGGGGCGTGAGATCGCCTCCGCGGATCCCGATGAAGGCATGGTCGGCCTCGCCGTCTTCGAGGATCTCGCCGCTGACCTTCTCAACGGTGCTGGTCGGGACCGCGAAGCCGACGCCGACGTTGCCCTCGCCCCCGGCAGTCGCGATCTGTGAGTTGACGCCGACGACGCGACCTGCCGCGTCGAGCAGCGGGCCGCCGGAGTTGCCCGGGTTGATCGCGGCGTCGGTCTGGATCACCTCGGAGATCGTGAAGCCGTTCGGGGCGCTGATCTCGCGCTGCAGGCCGGAGACGATCCCGGTCGTCACCGTCCGATCGAGACCGAAGGGGTTGCCGATCGCGACGACCGCGTCGCCGACATCGAGCTTGGTCGAATCCGCAATCTCGAGCGGTGCCGCCTGGATCTTGCCCGAGTCAACCCGGAGGACCGCGACGTCGGTCGAGGTGTCGGCACCGACCAGCTCGGCGTCGAGACGATCCCCGTCCTCCCCGAGCTGCACCGTGATCGAGTCGGAGCCGTCGACCACATGGGCGTTGGTGAGGATCGTGCCGTCGTTATCGATCAGAAAGCCGGAGCCGGTCGCCGCCCCGCCACCCCCGGGCACGCCGAAGGGGCTTTCGGCTGCGGCGCCGCCTGCCTGCTCAGCCTCGATGAAGGCCACTGCGGGCCCGGCCTTCTCGAAGATCTCGCCGGCCGTCAGGGCATCCCCCTCAGCCACCGGCTCGGAGAGCGGGGGCGCCTCCGCGACGGCCGCCTGGGCCGTGACCGGCCGGGAGTCGTCTGCCTCGATCCAGCCCGCGGCAACCGCGAGCCAGCCGAATACGAGAACTACGAAGCCGCCGGTGAGACCGGCGACGAAGGGCCTGCTGAAGAAGCTTTTGGTTCTGCTCATGGCAGCGATCATCGACCCCGCTCCTCAGCGCTGCCGAAATCGCCGCTGAGAGTGGCCTAAAAGCTTCCACAAGGAAACCTCAAGGCCTCGCCGTTCAGCGGTCGTCCAGCAGGTGCTCGCGAGTGAGCTCCTCGTCGAGCGTGAGCTCGCGAACCATGGCTTCGGGGTCGTCGGCGCGCATCAGCGTCTCACCGATCAGGACGGCGTCGACGCCGATCCGCTCGAGGTCGTCGAGCTGATCCCGGCGCCCGTACCCGGACTCCGAGACGATCGTCTTGCCCGCGGGGATGTCGGAGCAGAGCTCGTGCGTGGTCTGGATGTCGGTCTCGAAGCTCCTCAGGTTGCGATTGTTGATCCCGATCACCTCGGGGTCGATCGCCAGCGCCCGCTCGAGGTCCTCGCCGTCATGCACCTCGACCACGCAGTCGAGATCGAGCTGGACGGTCTCGGCGTAGAGGGTGCGAAGGTCATCGTCGTCGAGCGCCGCCACGATCAGGAGGACGGCGTCCGCCGCTGCTGCGGCCGACTCCCAGAGCTGGTACGGATCGACGATGAAGTCCTTGCGGAGGACCGGAAGGCCGCTGGCGGCCTTCGCCGCGCGGAGATCGTCGAGCGATCCGAGGAACTGGTGGGGCTCGGTGAGCACCGACAGTGCCGCCGCGCCGCCGCGCTCGTAGGCGCCGACCACGTCGGGGACGGTGGCCCCGGGCAGGATCTCCCCCGCCGACGGTGAGCCGCGTTTGAACTCCGCGATCAGCGACAGGCCGCTGCGGGTCAGCGCCTCCTTGAACGGGCGCGACCCGGTGCGAGTACCCAGCTGCGCGCGCAGCTCGGAGGCGGGGACCTCCGAACGCCTCCGTGCCACGTCCTCTCTCGTGCTGGTGAGGAGCTGATCGAGCCTGCTCATCTTCGAACGCAGGGTATCGGTCGCCCGGGCTACCGAGCGGCCGCGATCAGGAATCGGCAAGCTCGCCCGTCAAAGCAACGAGGCTCTCGAGCGTCTCCGTCGCCCGCCCCGAGTCGACGGCCTCCACGGCAAGCTCGATTCCCTCGGCGATGCCGTCCGCATGATCGGCCACGTAGATCGCCGCGCCGGCATTGAGCACCGAGACGTCGCGTGCCGGGCCCGGCTTCCCGGCGAGGACCGCGCGCGTTGCCTCCGCATTCTCCTCCGGTTCGCCGCCTGCGAGCTGCTCGAGCGGCGCCTCGGCCAGTCCGACCTCGTCGGCGCTCAGGTGCCACTCCTCGGTGCCGCCGTCGCGGACCTCGATGAGTCGCGTGGCGCCGGAGATCGTCAGCTCGTCAAGCCCGTCTTCGGCGGTGACGACCAGCGCGTGGCGGCAGCCGAGCCCGGCGAGCGCCTCGGCGATCGTCTCCTGGTAGCGGCGGTCGCCGACGCCGAGCAGCTGACGGCTGGCCCCGGCGGGATTGGTCAGGGGCCCGAGGAAGTTGAAGATGGTCCGCACCGCGAGCTCCTTGCGGACCGGGACGACGTGCTTCATCGCAGCGTGATGGGCGGGCGCGAACATGAACCCGAAGCCGGTCTCCTCGATGCAGCGCGCCACCTGCGCCGGCTCGAGGTCGATCCGGACCCCGAGGGCCTCGAGCAGGTCCGCTGATCCGGACTTCGATGTGTTCGAGCGGTTCCCGTGCTTGGCGACAGAGCATCCGGCTCCCGCCGCGATCAGCGCCGCGGTTGTCGAGATGTTGAACGTCGACGGACCCCCGCCCGTCCCAGCCGTGTCGACCAGCTCCTCGCCGTCGAGCTCGACGGGCGCTGCGAGCGAGCGCATCGTGCGCGCGAGGCCGACGAGCTCTGGGACCGTCTCGCCCTTCGCCCGCAGGGCCACCAGGAAGCCCGCTGTCTGAATCTCGCCGGCCCGGCCCTCCATGATCTCGGTGAGAACCGCGGAGGCGTGGTCGGCCGTGAGGTGCTCTCCGTCGGCAACGGCGTCCAGGGCCCGGGTGACGATCTCGTTGGGCATCGGCAGCAATCTAGTTGACCCGGGCCGGGCGGTTCGCGGGGGGCCACGGTCGCTCCTCCGCGACGAGGCGGGCGGCGAAGCGGCCGGCGGGGCGCTCGCGGAGACGCTCCATCTCCCGGCGGATCCCCGGCGGCGCGTCCTCGGGCTGCGGTAGCTCGACGCCGTAGCGCTCCGGAGCCAGCACGGCGGCCGAGAGCGCCGCGAACGTGAGGTCGGCTGAGGTGAAGCGATCGCCGACCAGGTACGGGCGGCCATCCGCGATCAGCTCCTCGATCCAGTCGAATGCTTCGTCCACCGATGCCAGCGCATCCGCCGCCTTCGCCGGCTCGGCATCCATGAACGCCTTCAGGTAGAGCCTCATCACCGGCAGGACGACCGGGACCGCAGCGCGCTCCCAGCGGGGGAGCGGGCCGAGTCCGTACCGGCGCGGCAGGTCGGTCGTCATCAGCATCGAGTACATCCAGCGTCGCCCCTCGACCCCGAGACCCTCGTCGAGGCGCCCCTCGATCGCGTCGATCCGCGGGCGAAGATCCGCGGGGACGAGGCGCCGTTCCACCGGAAGCCGCTCGTCGATCCAGCGGATGATCTCGGAGGACTCATTGAACACTCCCTCATCGGTGATCAGCACCGGAACCTTGCGCCCGCCGCCGGCCTTGACCGCGTAGAAGCGGTGGATCATCTGCAGGTGAGCTTCCTCCACGTAGTCGACGCCAGCGCGCTCCAGCGCCCAGCGGACCTTCTCGCAGTAGTGGCTGATCGGGATCGTGAGTAGCCTCGGAGTCGCCATCAGCGCAGGAAGTTCTCGAGCATTCGCTTGCCGTCCGGCGTCAGCACCGACTCGGGATGGAACTGGACTCCCTCCGCGGGAAGCTCGCGGTGGCGAACGGCCATTACCCGGCCGTCCAGCCAGGCGCTGAGCTCGAAGCAGTCCGGCAGCTCGGAGGATGCGATCAGCGAGTGGTAGCGGCCGACCAGCAGCGGCTCCGGGAGCCCCGCGAAGATCGTGCGGCCGTCGTGTGCGATGTCGGCCTCCTTGCCGTGCATGGGCTCGCCGACATGGACCTCGCCCCCGAACGCGGCGACGAGCGACTGATGGCCGAGACACACGCCGAGGGTGGGGATACCGGCCTCGGGGAACCGGCGGGATGCCTCGACCGAGATCCCGGCCTCGGCCGGGGTGCGGGGACCGGGCGAGATCACGAGCCGCTCGTAGCCGGCGCCGAGGAGATCATCGACGCCGGCGCGATCGTTGCGAACGACCTCGAGCTCGGCGCCGAGCTCGCCCAGGTACTGGACGAGGTTGTAGGTGAAGGAGTCGTAGTTGTCGATGACCAGAATCCGGGGCACCGGGCTCACTCCCACTCCGGATGGTCCGCGGCGAGCCGGATCGCCTTGAAAGACGCCTGCGCCTTCTGGAGCGACTCGCGGTACTCGTAGTCGGGCTTGGCGTCGGCGACAGTGCCGCCGCCCGCCTGCACATGCGCGGTGCCGTCCTTGACGACCACCGTCCGGATGTGAATCGCGGCGTCGAAGTCGCCGGTAAAGCTGAGGTAGCCGATCGCGCCGCCGTAGGAGCAGCGCTTGACGGTCTCGAGCTCATCGATGATCTCCATCGCCCGGACCTTCGGCGCCCCCGAGAGCGTTCCCGCCGGCAGGCACGAACGCAGCACGTCCATCGCGCCGAGGCCCTCGCGGAGCCGACCCGAAACCTGGCTGACGATGTGGAGCACGTGCGAGTACGTCTCGACGACCATCAACTCGTCGACACTGACCGTGCCGTACTCGCTGACCCGGCCGAGGTCGTTTCGGCCGAGGTCGACGAGCATCACGTGCTCCGCCCGCTCCTTTGGATCCGCGAGCAGGCCCTCGGCGCGGCGGCGATCGTCCTCGGCGTCGCTGCCGCGCGGATAGGTGCCCGCGATCGGCCGCGTCTCGACCCGGCGGCCGGTGACCTTGACCAGGGGCTCGGGGGAGGCGCCGGCGATCTGGAAGTCGCCGAAGTCGAGGAAGTACATGTACGGAGAGGGATTGACCGCCCGCAACCCGCGATAGATCGAGAACGGCTCCACCGGGCAGGGCCCGGAGAAGCGCTGGGAGGGGACGACCTGAAACGCGTCGCCGGCCCGCACATACTCGACGATCCGCGCGACGGTCGCCTCGAACTGCTCCCGGCTGACGCTCGAGCTGAATCCCGGCGGCAGGCCCTCGCCGCCGACCGCCTCATCGGCCGGGGGGGCTTCGCCCCCCGCGGCCGGGTCCACCGGCGACGGCGCCCGCGGCACCGGCGAGCGGAGTCGCTCGCGGATCTCGGCGATCGCGTCGGTCGCCCTCGCGTAGGCCCCCTCCACCCCGCCGTCGCCGTCGACGAACGCGTTCGCGATCACCGCGAGCTCGCGGCTGTTGTGGTCGAAGACGACCATCGCCTCCGCGATCATCAGGGCGAGGTCGGGAAGACCGAGCGGGTCCGGATTGGGCTCGCCGAGTGGCTCGACGGTGCGAACGAGGTCGTAGGCGAAGAGCCCGACCGCTCCGCCCGGGAACGGCGGCAGTCCATCGACCTCGGCGAGTCGCAGCGCACCCACGCGCTCGGCGACGGCGGCATAGGGGTCGGGCGCCTCGTGTTTCGCCGTTGGCGGGGCAGCCGGATCGAGCGCGGCCTCCTCCCGCCACTCGAGCAGCTCGCCATCGGCCCACCGCAGCACCGCGTGCGGCCGAACCCCGATAAAGGAGTAGCGCCCCATGCGCCCGCCCTGTTCAGCGGACTCGAGCAGAAAGCAGGGTCCATCCCCGCGCAGCTTCAAGAAGGCCGAGACCGGCGTCTCGGCGTCCTCCACCCACCGGTGCACGATCGGGATCACGTTCGCGTCGTGGGCCAGCTCCCGGGCCCGGTCGAGATCGGGCGTCAGCGTCTGGGCGCCTGCGCTCACGGGCTGCTCACCCGCGCCGGGAGTTCAGGATCTCGAGCGCGCGGGAAAGCGGCAGCCCGCGTGAGACGAGCCCAACCTGCAGGTGGTAGAGCACGTCGGCGGCCTCTTCCGCAACGCGCTCGTCACTTTCGCTGTCGATCGCGCGTGCGACCTCGTCTGCCTCCTCGCGGATCTTCGCGCCGATCAGGGCCGGGTCCTCGAGAAGCGTCACCGTGTAGGAGCCCTCCGGGCGCTCCCGTGCGCGCTCGGCGAGCGTTCGCTCGAGCTCAGTGAGCGCCTCGCCGGCCTCCGGCGTCGGTCCCCCGTCGCGCTCGACGTCCCTGTAGAAGCAGCGACGCTCGCCGGTGTGGCAGGCGGGACCCGCCGGGTCGACCAGCGCGAGTAGGGCGTCCGCGTCGCAGTCATAGCGGAGGGCGCGCAGCCTCATCACGTTTCCGGATGTCTCGCCCTTGTGCCAGAGCTCGCCGCGGGAACGACTCCAGTAGTGCATCTCGCGCCGCTCGAGCGTCAGCCGCAGAGCCTCCTCGTTCATGTAGGCGAGCATCAGCACCTCGCCGGTGGTGGCGTCCTGCGTGACGCACGGCACCAGGCCGTCGTCGTCGAATGCAATCTCGTCGGGCTCGATCATCGAGCCGCGAAGTCTAGGCCCGGTGGACGGCCGAGCGATTCGCCTAGGGGCCGGCCGCCCAGGGCTACTCGAGCCCGAGCCGGTCGAGCAGCGACTCATCCCGGCGCCAGCGGTCACGCACCTTGACCTGCAGGTCGAGGAAGACCCGTCCGCCGAGATCCTGCTCGAGCTCCTTGCGGGCCGCGCTGCCGATGGCCC
>DATFLZ010000091.1:0-2416 GCA_035267205.1 Solirubrobacterales bacterium
GGGCGCATCGCCGCGCCCGCCGCGCGCAGCCGCTCGGCGCTCGTCCCGAGGATCTCGCCGAGCGCCTCGAACACGCGGCTCGAGACGCCCTCCATCGGTAGCCGGCCCTGCTCGAGCTCGTGGTAGTAGTCGCCGACCTTCGCCTCCCGGCCGGCGACGCCGAGCGTCTCGGCCAGCCGCTGGACCAGCTCCCTGCGCTTGAGCTGCGCCCGGGTGCGGAGGGTGGGGAGGAGCTCGGGCAGGGGCTCGGCCGAGGTCTCGAGCGAGTCCCAGGCCCGCTCGACCGCCCGGCGGGCCGGTGACTCCGCGTAGGCGGCGGCATCCCAGGCTCTTCGGGGGGCGGTCATGAGGTAGGAGTCAAGCTCGGCGGCGAGGGTCTGACGATCCCCGGGGGAGGCGCGTTCGAGGAAGGCCCGCAGGTCGGGGCTCTGGCCCGCCTCGTAGGCGGCGCGGAACTCCTCGATGAGGGCTTGCAGGTCGGCCATCGGCTCTTCCTAGGTTCCCATGCCCAGCTCGCCGTCGACCTCGGCGCGGAACCGGCTCCAGATCTTGTGCACGTTGGCCTCGCTGACGCCGGCGCCCGGATGAAGCTCCTCGACCCGCTCCGTCGTCTCCCGCGCGCCGAGGTCGTCGAAGCCGAGGGCGCCGGGCCCGTAGCAGCGGACGACCGACTGGTGCAACTCCGAGAGCCGCTCGAGCACGCGGCCGACGCACTCGCGGATCAGCACCGCCTCCTCCTCGGAGGGGACCGAGGGCTGCGCCCCGAAGACGTCCTCGCTGCCCTCGTGCTCGTCCTGCAGGGGCTCCGTGCTCAGCCTGCGGGCCGCGGTATCGGTGTGGTCGGCGATGCGGCGACTGGTGATCACCTTGAGGAAGTTGACGAACTCGCCGACCGTCTTGCCGTCGAAGGCGGCCTTGACCGTGCTCTCGATCACCGCCATCGCGACGTCCTCGACGTGATCGGGGGGAACCTTGGCGGCGACCCAGCCGTTGACCCGGCCCCAGTGGCCGAAGGCGAGGATCGCGAAAGCCTGCTTGGCGCACTCGGGACGGCCCGCCTCGCGCTGCTCGTCGATGTAGGCGAGCAGCTGCTCGTCGCTGAGCCGGTCGAGCTCGTGCTCCGGCCGACAGTCTTCTGCTCGCTCCTCGGACATCTCACCCCCGTCCATCGACGGTCTCGGACTTCGCGCGACGGTACCCGCTCGGCGACCGTCCCGGCATCAACGCAACCCGCAACACGCGACATGGACTGGCTCGAGCGGCCGATCGGATCCGGCCCGGCTCCGAACTGCGGACGACGGCCGCACGTGGCGAAGGCCCCAAGTATCTCACGGGGACCGGACGGAGCTCGCCGGCCTGGACGGCCCTTGCCCACCGTGAGAGGCTTAGTCCCGTCCCTACGACGAATGGAGGAGAGATGTCCGAGGGTGTGTATCGCGTCACCGAGGTGATCGGTGTCAGCAGTGAGTCCTGGGAGGACGCCGCGCGCAAGGCCGTCGAGGCGGCGGCCGGCTCGATCCGCGACCTGCGGATCGCCGAGGTGATCCGCGAGGACGTGAAGATCGAGAACGGGAAGATCACGGGCTTCCGGGTCCGGCTCGGGATCTCGTTCAAGTACGAGGAATAGGGGAGCGCCCGGCGCTCCTGCGATCCTGAGCTCCGATGGAGGATGGATCGCAGGAGTCGCTCGGCGGCCTCGAGCAGCGGCTCGCCCCGGGCGAGCCGGATCTGCCCGGGCCGTTCCCCGTCGGGGAGTGGGCCAAGGGCTTCCGGGGCTTCCTTCGCGGGCGGCCGCGCGTCCGGGTCCGCGGGGAGGTCTGCAACTTCTCCGGGCTGCGCGGCAAGGCCGTCTACTTCGAGCTGCGCGATGAGCACGGCGCCGCCCGCTGCTCGATGTGGCGCAGCGACCTCGACAAGCTGGAGCTGCCCGAGGGAACGCTGCGCGACGGCGTCGAGGTCGTCGCCGCGGGCGGGCCCGAGTACTTCCCGGGCTCGGCGCAGTCCTCGCCCTCGTTCAGCTTCCGGGTCACCTACCTGCGCCCGGCCGGGGAGGGGGACCTGCTCGCGCAGCTCGAGCGCCTGCGGCGGCGGCTGGCCGAGGACGGCCTGTTCGAGCCGCAGAAGGAGCTGTCGCGACCGCGGCTACCGCGCACGATCGGGGTCGTGGTCGGCTCCGACTCCGCGGCCTACGGCGACATCCTCGCCGGGCTCGAGCGGCGCTCGTGGCGCGGGCGGCTGGTGCTCGCCCATCCACCGGTGCAGGGCAGGGCCGCGGCGCCGCGGATCGCGAGCGCGATCCGGGACCTCGCGGCCGTCCCCGAGGTGGAGACGATCGTCGTCTCCCGCGGCGGCGGCAGCCTCACCGATCTCTGGTGCTTCTGCGACGAGACGCTCTGCCGGACGGTGGCGATGCTGC
>DATFLZ010000092.1:0-13238 GCA_035267205.1 Solirubrobacterales bacterium
GCGATCAGGACCGCGTCCGCCCGCTCGACCGCGGAACGCAGCCGCCGGACCGGCGCCGGCGGCTCCGCGAGCCGATCGTCGTCGTAGGCGGGGATCTCACCGAGACCCTCGTAGAGCTCGAGCTCGACGCCCGCGGGCACGAGGTCCGACGCGGCCCGCAGCAACCTGGAGTTGTGCGAGCCGCGCCGGAGCGAGCCGCTGATCGTGAGGATCCGCATCGGCTCAGGCCTGGTCCTGGCGGTGGAACTCGAGCTCGACCGTGAGCTTGACCTCGTTCGAGAGCGCCCTGCCGCCCTTTGGCAGATCGGCGTTCCAGTCGACCCCGAACTCGGTGCGGTCCACCGTCGTCTCCAGCACGAAGCCAAGCCGCGTGTTGCCGGCGAAGTCCTCGGTCGGGCCGTTGACCGAGCCCGTGGCACGAACCGGCTTCGTCGTCCCCTTGATCGTCAGCTCGCCGTCGAGGACCACGTCCTCCCCGTCGATGCTGAGCTCGTCCGACGCGAACTCGATCCGGGGATGGTCGGCAGCGTCGAAGAAGTCGGGCGACTGGAGATGGGCGGCGAGGTTCTCGTCCTTGACCTTGACCGAGGCAACGTCGACGGCCCCCTGCAGCCGGCCATCGGTGAGCTCGGCATCGAGCTCCTCGAAGCGCCCGCTGAAGGTCGCGACCAGGTACTTCACGGAGAAACCGGCCGACGAGTGCACCGGCGTGAACGCCCATGTGCCCGCGAGCCGCTCGTCAATCGTCTGAGTACTCATTCTGCTGTCCTTTCCGAGTGTTCCGGACCGTAGTCCGCTTTCTGCAAGGTACGGTAGCATAAGCGGACCATGGTCCAGTTACCGACACTCACGAGCGCCATGTCATCGGTGCCCACCCAGGAACTACTCTCTTCTCCAACGATGGACCTGCCGGTGATCGGCGAGCAGCCGAGCGAACGTGCGGACGCGGCCCTGAACCGCACCCGGATCCTCAGCGCGGCGAAGAAGCTCTTCGCCGAGCGCGGGATCTCGTGCACCTCGATGGACGCGATCGCAGCCGAGGCGGGCGTCGGCAAGGGCACGCTGTTCAGGCGCTTCGGCGATCGGGCGACGCTGGCGCTCGCCGTTCTCGACGACAGCGAGCGCGAGCTTCAGGACGACCTGCTGCGCGGCCCTCCCCCCCTCGGCCCCGGGGCGCCGCCGTGCGAGCGGATCATCGCCTTCGGCGAGGCGATGCTCGACGCGCTCGAGCTCAACAGCGAGATCCTGGTCGAGGCCGAGCGTCGTGGCGGGCTGATCGACTCGGCCCCCCGCCGGGTACACCGGCTGCACCTCCGCAACCTCCTCGCCGAAGCCGATCCCGAGGGAGACAGCGACTACCTGGTCGACGTGCTGCTCGGCCCCCTCTCCCCCTCCATCTTCATCTTCGAGCGTGAGATCGCCGAGATGGACCTCGGCCGTCTCAAGGACGGCTACGCCGACCTCGTCGATCGCGTGCTGCGCTGAACCCCCGATGGCCATCGCCCCGGTCGCCGGGCCCGCCCGAGAGGCCACGACCGATGGCGACGGGGCGCTAGCATCCCGGCCGCTTTCCATTCGATCCGAACTTCCGAACGAGGAGAAACCGTGGCCGTAGATACCGCCGAAGTAGCCAACCTGGACGTCGAGCCGGGCACCCTGCCCGACAAGATGGCCGCCTGGGTCATCCGCCAGGAGCGCGAGGGCGAGCCCACCGACGCCTTCCAGACCGAGGAGATCGAGATCCCCGAGCCCGGCGCGTTCGAGGTGATCGTTCGCGTCATGGCGGCCGGCGTCAACTTCAACAACGTCTGGGCCGCGCTCGGCAAGCCGGTCAGCGTCTTCGGCTACGGCGACCACCCTGAGTTCGGCCACCACATCGGCGGCTCCGACGCCTCTGGCGTCGTCTGGAAGGTCGGACCCGGCGTCACCAACTGGAAGCCCGGCGACGAGGTCGTCGTGCACTGCAACCAGGCCTCCTACGAGGATGTCGAGGTCCACGGGCTCGACCCGATGGCCGCGCCCTCCCAGGAGATCTGGGGCTACGAGACGACCTGGGGCTCCTTCGCCCAGTTCACGAAGGTCCAGGCACAGCAGCTGCTGCCGAAGCCGAAGAACCTCTCGTGGGTCGACTCCTCCGCGTACGGGCTCACGTACTTCACCGCGTACCGGATGCTGTTCAACCGCGGCGCCCTGCAGGCCGGCGACAACGTCCTGATCTGGGGCGCGGCCGGCGGGCTCGGCGTGTTCGCCTGTCAGCTCGTCAAGGCGGCGGGCGGCAACGCGGTCGGCGTCGTCAGCTCCGACGAGAAGGGCGAGCTCGTCAAGGAGCTCGGCTGTGTCGACTACATCAACCGCAAGGAGTTCAGCGGGATGATGCGGACCGGAGAGGAGACGCCCGACGAGGAGAAGGCGAGGTTCAAGGAGTCGCGCGGCTTCGCCAAGCGCGTCAAGGAGATCCTCGGCGACGCGCCCGACATCGTCTTCGAGCACGTCGGCAAGGCGACGTTCCCGACGTCCGTGTTCACGGTCAAGCCCTTCGGCAAGGTCGTGATCTGCGGCGCCACCTCCGGCTACACGCTCGACTTCGACGTCCGCTACCTGTGGATGAAGCAGAAGGAGATCGTCGGCTCCCACTTCGCCAACGCCTATGAGTGCATGAAGGCGAACCAGCTGATGGCCGAGGGCAAGATCCGCCCGGTGCTGAGCGAGGCGATGGACTTCGACGGCGTCCCGGAGGCCCACCAGATGCTCCACGAGAACCGCCACTCGGGCAAGATCACGATCCGCGTCGGCGCCACCGACAACGACTCGGGCAAGCACGAGGACGGCCCCGGTGCGATCTGGGCCGAGGTCGGCGCCTAGGCGCTCGCTCCGGCTTCTCCAATAAGATCACGCGCGCACATGGCTGAGGTCAACGTCATCGACTGGCAGGTCAACCCGTTCCGGGCCGAGCGCTGGTACGCCGCCTGGATGCCGGCCTTCGAGCGGGCCAAGGCCTTCGGCGCGCTCGAGGCAACGATCACCCGTTCCGAGGACGACCCGCTCCTGTTCCGGCAGACGACCGTCTGGGAGAAGCGCGAGGACTTCGAGCGCTTCTGGGCCTCCGACGAAGCCTCGAAGGCGCGCGCCGACGCGATCGACTACTACAACAAGCCGCTGCTCCCCAGCTGGCACGTGGTCTGCGCCACCGGCGACTGAGGCGGCGCCGAGGGGCCCCGGCCCCCGCGCGACCCCTACGCGGCGACGGCAGCGGCCGGCGCAGCGGTGCGGTCGAACTCGGCGCTGACCGTTGCCAACACGTCGAGCATCGCCTCCGTCGCGCGGCTGCGTGAGCCCGCGGTCAGCGTCGCCGCCCAGACGCGACGCTCCGGCGCCTGGTGGGCGACCGGGCGGATCACCAGACCCGGCGTCGGCTGCACGAGCGCCAGGTCGGGGAGCAGGGAGACGCCCAGCCCGGCTGCGACCAGGCTCTTGACCACGCCGTAGTCGTTGCTCTCGAAGGCCACGTCCGGCTCGAAGTTGGCGCTACGGCAACTCCGGACCGTCATCTCTCGGCACGTGGTGGTGGTGTTGCCGCACAGCCACGGGTCGGAATCGAGGTCGCAGAGCTCGATCTGCTCCTCCCCCGCAAGCGGGTGGTCGGCGCCGAGCGCGACGTGCATTTGCTCGGTGAGCAGCGGCTGCAGCTCGAGGTCGGGATCGTCCTCGAACTGGTTCAGCGTGAAGTCGTAGACAACCGCGAGATCGTGCTCGCCCCGTTTCAGCGCGGGGATCGAGTCCTCGGGATCGCCCTCGCCGAGCGAGAGCCGGATCTCGGGGTGAAGGTCGCTGAACCGCGAGGCCGCGGCCGTGACGATCGTCGCTGAGGCACTCGGGAAGCTGACCATCCGGATCTCGCCCCGCGCGAGGCCGGACAGCTCGACCAGCTCGCGCTCAGCCTGCTCAAGACGGGCAATCGCGGCGTCGCCGTGGCCGACGAGCAGCCGGCCGGCGTCGGTGAGGACCGGACCGGACCGCAGCCGGACCAGCAGCGGCACGCCGACCTCCGCCTCGAGCGCCGAGACCTGCTGGCTGACCGCCGACTGCGAGACGAAGAGGGATTCGGCGGCGGCCGAGAACGAGCCGAGCGCGGCCACCTCCCGCAGAACCCTCAGCCGCTTTAGATCAAGCATAAGGAGAGCTTATCATCATCTCCCGACTTTTCTATTGCACTTATTTTGTGTCTGGAGGATAGTCACCCCATCGACCACCGAATGAAGGGAAGGGCCCGATGGCGACCACGAACGAGATCACGATCCGGATGCTGACTCACGAGGACCTGGAAGCGGTCCGCAGGGTTGCCGAGCGCGACAGCGCGCCGATGCCCCGCCTGCCTCTCCTCGGAGCCGAGTCGGACGGCCGCCTGCTCGCCGCGCTCGGGCTCGGCGCGGGCAACCCCAGCGCGGTTGCCGACCCGTTCATGCGCACAGCGCAGGCCCAGCGGCTGCTCGAACTTCGCGCCCGCCAGCTCCTGGGCGCGGTCGGCGCTCAGGCCTCCTCGAGCGGAGCCATGGTCAGGCCCGCGGAGGCGAGCTGCTCCCAGTAGTGCTCGGCCGGCTCCTTCTGGCCGGTCCAGACGATCGCCCGGCCGTTGTTGTGGATCTGGTTGGCGAGCGCCATCCCCTTCTCGTAGGTGGTCCCGGGGATGAAACGGGCCAGGGTGCGAGCAACGTGCTCGAACGTGTTGTGCTCGTCGTTGCGGACGATCACGTTCCAGTTGCCGCCCAAGCCGGAGCCCGGGCCTCGCGCTTTCGGCTTCTCGATCGTGCTCGGAGACATGGTGTTGCCGCTTGCGATGCGCCCGGCATCGCGGAAGGTAGGGAGTCCCTGCGCTGAGGGTAGCCGCCGTGCCGAGCGCCCGTCGCCGCCGTGCAGCGGGGCAGACCGTCAGGGGGTGGGAACGAAGACCTTGATCTTGTCGACGATGCCGAAGCCGTCCTTGTTCGCCTTGGCCTCGCTGCCGAACGCGACCGCGGTCTTGCGCCCGCTGACCTCCTCGGCGGCCTTGTCGGTGAACTTGGCTACGCGCTTGCCGTTGACCTTGGCGACCACCGTGTTGCGGCTGACGCCGAGGCGGATCTGGTTGCGCTTGTCGAGCGGCTTGATGTCCCGGTTCTTGCCCTTGCGGACCGCATCGCCGTTCTTGAGGAGCTCGTAGCGGCGGCCCTTGGGGAAGACGCGGATCTCGTAGCCGGACCTGCGGTTGGCGCGAAGCGCGACGCCGACATAGACCTTGTCGCGGACCTTCTTGTTGGTCTTCTTCAGAACCTTCCCGAGCGCCTGGATCGTGTGGTCGGGCTGCTTGGAGTCGCCTTCGACCGGGGTTCTGAACAGGCAGTTCTTGTTGCCCTTGTTGACCCTGAGGCCGAGCGCGCGCTTGCCCTTCCACGAGCTCTTGCACTTCCCCCCGCCCTGGAGCTTGCTGACGCGCTGAACGTCGCGCTTCTTTCCGAATCCGTTCTGGTAGATGAGCACGTTGGCGACGGCGCTCGCGGCGAATGCGAGGGCTAGAGCGACGATCGTTGCTGCAATCAGGCGTTTCATAGGTTTGGGAGGGTAGCTTGCGGGGCGGTCGCGGACCACGCGGATCGCGGCCCGTCGGGATGCCCGTACTCGCCCCCAAACACGCCACCGGGACGAAAGTAGCGGAGCCTCAGTCGCCGGCCCGCTTGCGCCAGTAGCGCTCGAGCCCGAGCCAGACCTGCTCGAGCGGCATCGCGCTCCGCATGCGCTCCGCCTCCTCGCCCGGCTGGTCCGCGACCTCGCCCTCGATCGCAGCGAGGAAGGCCTCACGGTCCCCGGGGCGCGCCAGCTCCGAGGCCCTGCGCAGCGCCGCGGCGGCCGCGTCGAGCTGGGCAGCGGAGGCCTCGGCGCCCGCGATCTCGCCGAAGTGGGTGAGCCGGAGCCGCTCGGGCCTGTGCGCGGCCAGAGCTGCGAGCGATGCGAGCCAGGCCTCGACATTGATCTCCGGAGGCGGCGTCGGCATCAGCGTGCGCCCCGCCGGCGGGATCCTCACCCCGGCGACGTCGCCTACGTACGCGCTTCCGTCACCCGGATCCAGGTACACGACGTGGTGGGAGGCGTGGCCGGGAGCGTGGAGGACGTCGAAGCCCTCGATGCTCTCTCCGCCCCGCAGCGGCGTCACCCGGTCGGCGTCGACGGGCAGTGTCTCGCCCCAGAGCTCGTCCATGCGGTCCTCGCCATAGAGCCGGGCGGCGCTCGCGAGCAGCCGCGACGGGTCGATCACGTGCGGGACCCCGATCTCATGGACGTAGACCCGGGCCGCCGGAAAGCGCCGGATCAGGGTCCCGGCTCCGCCGGCATGATCGAGGTGGATGTGGGTCAGCAGGATCGCCCGCACCTCCGCGTCCCCGAGGGCCTCGAGCACGGTTGTGACCGTGGAGGCCGGCCCGGGGTCGATCAGGACACCGTCCTGCTCCCAGGCGCCGATCACCCGGTCACGGCCCATGTGCAGGGTGTCGATCGGGCGCGCCACGGCCACCGATCATCCCATCGTCGGCGGGCCGCCGCTCGCAGCACGCCAACTAGAATCCCCGCCATGAGCGATCACCGACTTGAGCAGCCCGACCGCCCCTGGATGATGCGCACCTACGCGGGTCACTCCGACGCCCGCAGCTCCAACGAGCTCTACCGCAAGAACCTCGCCAAGGGCCAGACCGGGCTCTCGATCGCCTTCGACCTGCCGACGCAGACGGGATATGACCCGGATGCGATCCTCGCCCGCGGCGAGGTCGGGAAGGTCGGTGTCGCGGTCGCCCACCGAGGCGATATGGAGACCCTGATGGACGGCATCCCGCTCGGCGAGATGAACACGTCGATGACGATCAACGCGACCGCCGCCTGGCTCCTCGGCCTCTACGTGGCCGTGGCCGACGAGCAGGACGTGGACCGCGCGGCGCTCAGCGGCACCACCCAGAACGACATCATCAAGGAGTACCTCTCGCGCGGCACCTACGCCTTCCCGCCGGAGCCCTCGATGCGGTTGATCGCCGACATGGTCGCCTTCACGGTCAATGAGATCCCGCGCTGGAATCCGATCAACATCTGCAGCTACCACCTCCAGGAGGCGGGAGCCACGCCGGTCCAGGAGATCGCCTACTCGCTCTCGAACGCGATCGCCGTCCTCGACGCGGTCAAGGAGCGCGGCCAGGTCTCGGAGGAGGACTTCCCCAAGGTCTTCGGCCGGATCAGCTTCTTCGTCAACGCCGGTATCCGCTTCATCGAGGAGCACGCCAAGCTGCGGGCGATGGGCGAGCTGTGGGAGGAGCTCGGCCGCGAGCGCTACGGCGTCACCAACGAGAAGTTCCTGCGAATGCGCTACGGCGTTCAGGTCAACTCCCTGGGCCTGACCGAGGCTCAGCCCGAGAACAACGTGCCACGGATCGTGCTCGAAGCGCTCGCCGTCACCCTGGGCCGGAACGCCCGGGCCCGCGCGATCCAGCTACCCGCCTGGAACGAGGCGCTCGGCCTCCCCCGGCCCTGGGACCAGCAGTGGTCGCTGCGGATCCAGCAGATCCTCGCGAACGAGACCGATCTGCTCGAGTACGACGACATCTTCGAGGGCTCGCACGTGATGGAGGGCCTGGTCGCGGAGCTGATCGAGGGCGCCCGCGAGGAGATGCAGGTCGTCGCCGACCAGGGCGGCGCCGTCGAGGCCGTGCCCTACATGAAGGGGCGCCTGGTCGAGTCGCACCGCGAGCGGGTCGCGAAGATCGAGCGCGGCGACCTCAAGGTCGTCGGCCAGAACTTCCAGACCGAGTCGGAACCCTCGCCGCTGACCGTCGGCGAGGATGGCGGCATCCTCACGCCCGACCCCGAGGTGGAGCGCGAACGGATCGAGGCGCTCGAACAGTGGAAGGCAGAGCGCGACAACGAAGCTGTCGAGAAGGCGCTGGAAGGACTGGCGGCGGCAGCTGCGGACACCTCGGCAAACCTCATGGAGCCGACGATCGCCGCCGCCAAGGCGGGCGCGACGACCGGCGAGTGGGCCGAGACCCTGCGCGAGGTCTTCGGCGCCTACCGCGGCCCCACCGGCGTCGACGGATCGGCCACCGGCGGCGATGCGGAGCTGCTCGCCGAGGCTCGCGAGAAGGTCGACGCGGTCTCCGAGGAGATCGGCCACCGGATCAAGATCCTCGTCGCCAAGCCGGGCCTCGACGGCCACTCGAACGGCGCCGAGCAGATCGCGGTCCGCGCCAAGGACGTCGGCATGGAGGTCGTCTACCAGGGCATCCGGCTCACCCCCGAGGAGATCACCTCCTCGGCGCTGCAGGAGGATGTCGACGTGATCGGGCTCTCGATTCTCTCCGGCTCGCACCTGGAGCTCGTCCCCCGGGTCGTCGAGCTACTCGCCGAGGCGGGGGTCGACGTGCCGGTCATCGTCGGCGGGATCATCCCCCCCGCCGACGAGCGGGCCCTCGGCGAGCGCGGCATCGCCCGGGTGTACACCCCGAAGGACTTCGACCTGAACCGGATCATGGGCGACATCGCCGAGCTGGTCGGCGAGCGCGCGGGCAAAGCCCAGCCGGCCTGAGCGCCTCCCGTCACTGCGCGACACCGCTCCGGCGCCCGAGCGCCCGGCGCGGCACAATGTAAGGCGATGGAGGCATCAGAGGAGCCCGAGCGCAGCGCCTGGCTGCGCTGCTACCGCTGCTGGTCACAGCGGCTGGAGGCGCAGGTCCACTACGACGCGATCCTCCGGATCGACCCCGACAACGGCGAACCCGCCGAGCGGGTCGAGGAGGTACAGGAGGCCGTCGTCCAGTGCCTCGACTGCATGCATGACCAGCCGCACCTCGGGATCGACGAGGGCCGCGTCGTCCCGATCCCCGATCGCTGGGAGCGCCTCGTGGCCGGGACGCCCTGGGTCGCCTCCTGCACCGTGAACGTCGATCAGGACCTGGTCGAGGTCTGCGCCGGGCCCGAGGCGGCCGACAGCCTCACGTTCGGGGCCTTCGGCGAGGCGGGCACCCGCGAGTTCTTCACCCACGTCCGCTTCCACAAGCACGAGGAGGAGCGGATCGTGGTCCACATGCTGGTCGAGCTCTACGCCCGCTCGGCGGACGAGGCCAGCGGCGTCCTCGAGGACGCCGCCCGCGGCCCGCTGGAGATCACCTCCCTGGCGGAGGAGTCCCGCCCGCCGGCCCACGCGGCGGACGAGGCCCACTGAGAACGTCCTGGGCGCCGGCGGGTCCATGCTCGGCGGCGAGCAGCATCGAGACGTCACGTTCCTTCGAACTATTCGAACCTTCGTTACGTCTCGGCGTTGTGGTGCAGGCTACGTCACGGCTAACGGCTGAAGTCGCTGTCGGCGTCGAGCCGCGAGGCGAACGCCACCAGCAGCTCGATCACGGCCTCGACGTCGGAGAGCTGGACCAGCTCGACGCTCGAGTGCATGTAGCGAAGGGGGATGGAGACGAGGCCGGTGGCGATGCCGGCGCGGGCGATCTGGATCGCGTCGGCGTCGGTGCCGGTGTTGCGTCCCGATGCCTCGAGCGTGTGGTCGATGCCCTCGGCCTCCGCGGTCTCGATCAGCAGCGCGGTGACCTTGGGGTTCAGGGTGGAGCCGCGGCCGATCACGGGTCCTGAGCCGAGCGCATGATCGCCGTTCTCCTTCTTGTCGATGCCCGGGGCGTCGGTCGCGTGGGTGACGTCGACGGCGACCGCGACGTCGGGATCGACAGCGAACGCGGTCGTCCGCGAGCCGGCCATCGTGATCTCCTCCTGGACGGCGGCCACCCCCGCGACCTCAGCCACGATCCGCTCGCGCTCCGCGCACCGCCGCGCCACCTCGAGCGCGACGTAGGAGCCGAGCCGGTTGTCGAGCGAGCGGGAGGCCAGACGACCGTTGGGAAGCGGGAGCGGCTCGGCCGCGAGCACGGCCGGATCCCCGACGCCGACGAGCTCCTCGGCCTCGTCGCGACCGGCGGCGCCGATGTCGATGTGCATGTCGGAGACCTTGGCGACCTGCTTCCGCTGCTCGTCCTTGAGCAGGTGGATCGGCTTCTTGCCGAGGACGCCGGGGACCTCTCCCCCGCGCCCGGCGAGCACCACCCGCTGGCCGACGAGGATCTGTGGGTCCCAGCCACCGATCGGCGCGAACCAGAGAAAGCCGTCGTCGTCGATGTGGGTGACGACGAGCCCGATCTCGTCGATGTGCCCGACGACCGCGAACGTCGGGGCGCCGTCCTCCCCGCCGACCCTCGCCACCGAGGACCCGAGCGCGTCGGAGCGGACCTCGGCGAACGCGGAGGCCTGCTCGCGCCACAGCTGCGCCGCCGGGGCCTCGTAGCCGGACGGCCCGGGGACGCGGAGCAGGCGATCGAGGCTCTCAGGGGTCTCAGTCATGCGCTGCAGTATCGCGCCTGCGCAGGCGCCTGTGTCTGTGGGTGAAGATCGCCTCCACCACCCGCTTCGCGAGCCCCCCGAAGCCGGGGACGCGGCGGAGGACGGGCCGCAGCTCGAACCGGAGGCGATCGGTGATCACCGAGCCCGCGCCGGCGTCGGGCTCCACGGTCCGCTCGTGCTCCCAGGTCGAGAAGTTGAGCGTCCGGGAGCGCTCGAGAAACCGCCGCGGGGGCTCCATCTCCATGATCCTCAGGTCGTCGTAGTCGGTGGGGAGGAAGCCGAACAGCAGGATCCAGCTGCGTCCGACCGTCTCGCCCACCGGGAGCTCCTCGAGCGTCGTGTCCGCCGGAATCCCGCGCGGGACGGTCATCCGCAGGAACGGGGCCAGCTCGTGGTTGACGCCGCCGAGCGTGCGCGCCTCCTCCCAGACCTGCTCCGCCGAGCGCGCCAAGCGGGTCGAGCGGGAGACCTCGCGCACCGCTACTCCTTCCAGCTCTGGCCGGTCGGCTCGATCGGCCATCCGGTGGCGGCGACGATCCGCGGGTCGATGCCCTCGATCTCGCTGATGCGCCGATGCCGCTGTCGCTTGAGCTCGGCCACGGCCTCCGCGTGCTCGTACACCCGATCGACCGCGGCGTAGAGCAGGCGGGGGCACAGCGCATCGGCCTCCTTGCCGCTGACCCCGGGAGCGGCCGCCGCGACCTCGTAGCCGAAGTCGGGGTCCTCCTCCCACTCGATCCGGTCGCGCCCGGCCGCGTCGAGCAGATCGTCGATCAGCCTCGGCTCGAGCGCCAGCGCCCCCTCGCGCTCGGCGGGCCCACCCACGAGCCCCTGCTTGACCATCAGGACCGGCTTCTCGGCCGCAGCGGAATCGAGCTGCTCCAGCGCCACCGCGGCGCCTCGCGCGCCGTCCGGGGGGCGCACCAGCAGCATCACCCCGAACTCGGGCCCGATCCTGGCGATCGGCGGCAGCAGGGTCTCGTCGCGGACGACGATCCCGACGAGCGCGGCCGCCCCGATGCGCGCGGGATCGAGGTCCGCCAGAGCGCGGGCGGCGAGGCCCCCGTGGCTGGCGATCAGCTCCGGAGCCGGGCCGTCGCCGGCGGGCTGCTCGCCCACGGGCGCCCGCGTGCGCTCTGCGTAAGGGTCGGCCATGACAGACGGCGCAACCCGGATCCGGCGGGCTCCGCGCCTACTCCTCGCCCGGGTTCTTCTTCGGGATCAGCACCGCGCGCTTGAACTCGGCGACCAGGGTGTTGTCCTGCTTGTAGACCCGGGTGTGGACCTTGACGATGCCGCGATCGGGCTTCGACTTCGAGGGGCGCACGTCCAGCACCTCCGACTCGCAGTAGAGCGTGTCGCCGTGGAAGACCGGGTTCGGGTGGCTGAGCTCCTCGGTAGCCAGGTTGGCGATCGCCTTACCGGAGACGTCGCTGACCGACATCCCGAGCGCGAGCGAGTAGACGAGCGGCCCAACGACCACGTTCTGGCCCTGCTGCGACTCGGACGCATAGACGTCGTTGAGGTGCAGGGGGTGATGGTTCATCGTGATCAGGCAGAAGAGGTGATCATCGGATTCGGTGACGGTCTTCGCCGGCCAGTGCTTGTAGACGGCGCCGACCTCGAACTCCTCCAGGTAGCGCCCGTACGTGTGGGCGCCGGACGCCTCGCGCTCGGCCTGGTCGGTGCTCAGGACATGCTCTTCGTTGTCGCTCATTTGCTCCTCGTTCATCGGTTGGGAAAGGAAGGATCGCGGGCCCGGAAGGCTCGGGATCCTAGATCAAAGCCCGGCCACGCCGGGGGGTCCTCAGCGGACGCGCTTGAGCTTGCTCCGGGCCATGTGCTTGTCGATCACGGTGCCGAGCAGCTTGATCACATCCGGGTCGCCTGAAACCTTGAGGTCGCCGCGCTCGAGCGCCTCGCGCCAGTCGGTCAGCTCGCCGTCCTCGGCCAGCTCGTTGAAGCGCGAGCGCGGAATCGAGAGCTCGAGGCGCGCGTCCTCCGGGTGGGCCTTGTCGACCTCGGGGCCGGGCGTGCGGACCCTGTAGACCTGAATGTCGCCGCGGCCCTGTAGCTCCAGCCGGATCACCAGCTTGAGCTTGTCGAGCGCCGGCAGCTCGAGGACGAGCTTCCCGTACGCGGTGTTGATGAGGTCCTGGGCGCTGGCCATCTAGACCACTAGATCTTATGCCGCTGGAGCAGCTTCTTGCCGATCACCATGCGCTGGATCTCGGACGTGCCTTCGCCGATCAGCAGCAGCGGAGCGTCGCGGTAGAGCCGCTCGACCTCGTACTCCTTGGAGTACCCGTAGCCGCCGTGGATCCGGAAGCACTCCTCGACGCACTCCTTGCCGGTCTCGGAGGCCAGCAGCTTCGCCATGCCCGCCTCGAGGTCGGAGCGCTGGCCGGCGTCCTTCATCCGCGCGGCCTTCATGGTCACGAGACGAGCCGCCTCGATCTTGGTCGCCATGTCCGCGAGCTTGAACTGGATCGCCTGGTGCTGGGCGATCGGCTTGCCGAAGGTCTTGCGCTCCTGCGAGTAGCGGAGGCCGAGCTCCAGCGCCCGCTGAGCGATGCCGACACCGCGCGCAGCCACGTTGACCCGACCGACCTCGAGCGCGTCCATCATCTGGCCGAAGCCCTTGTTGAGCCCCTCGTCGGGGCCGCCTAGGATCCGGTCGGGCGGGCATGAGTAGCCGTTGTAGACGAGCTCGGTGGACTCGACGCCCTTGTAGCCCATCTTCTTGATCTTCGGGGGCACCTCGAGACCCTCGTACGGGCCCTCGTCCTGCTTCTCCTTCCAGGGCTCCTTCTCGGTGATGAAGCACGTCA
>DATFLZ010000093.1:0-43268 GCA_035267205.1 Solirubrobacterales bacterium
GCCAGCTACCGGATCAGCTGGGGCCTGTCTTTGAGGAGCTGCCGGAGGCAGGGTTTTGCTTCGAC
Source organism: Solirubrobacterales bacterium (assembly GCA_035267205.1). Classification (GTDB taxonomy): domain Bacteria; phylum Actinomycetota; class Thermoleophilia; order Solirubrobacterales; family 70-9; genus CAXMST01. The sequence goes on from DATFLZ010000093.1 coordinate 66, forward strand.
ATTGCGCATGCCTGGTCGGTTGACCAAGACATGGAGGTCGCGCACGCCCTACTCGATTCCCTTGGTTCGCGTCTTAGGCACGTCCATCTCAGCTCGCTCTCAGAGGATCTCCACCACATCAGCCTCACGGAGGAGGACGAAGAGCTGTTCGCGCCGGTGTTAAAACGGTGCGTAGACGTGCCGTGGATTCTGGAGGCGCCGCCCCGGACGGCACCGTAGGGCGTCGAGCGGTGGCGGACGGCGTCCTCTCGCCGAGCTCAAGAGCCCGGCGCGGCGCGCGAGCCTGTCAGCCGAGCGCGCCGGCGTCTCGCAGTTCGCCGATCTCGGCCTCGGCCAGGCCCCAGGCCGCGAGGGCCTCGTCCGTGTCGGCGGCCGGCTCCGACGGCGGGGCGGGAGTGCCCGGCGGGGTGCGGCTGAAGCGGGGAGCAGGCGCCGGCTGGAGCTTGCCGCCGACCTCGATGAAGCTCTCGCGGGCGCGGTTGTGCGGGTGCTCGGGCGCGTCCTCCATCGTGTAGACGGCGGTGGTGCAGGCCTCCTCGGCCTCGAACAGCTGCGCCCACTCGGCGCGCGTGCGGCCGCGGAAGATCTCGGCGAACCGCTCCTTCAGCTCGGGCCAGCGCTCGCGCTCCAGCTGCGGGAACTCGCCGGGGTCGAGCTCGAGCAGCTCGAGCAGGCGCGCGTAGAACTGCGGCTCGAGGGCTCCGACCGCGACGTGGCCGCCGTCGCTGGTCTCGTAGGTCTCGTAGAAGTGGGCCCCGGTGTCGAGCAGGTTGGTCCCCGGCTCGGTCCAGATGCCCATGTCCCGCATCGCCCAGATCATCGTCATCAGGAGCGACGAGCCCTCGACCATCGCCGCGTCGACCACCTGGCCCTCGCCCGAGGAGCGGGCCTCGAGGATCGCGGCCAGCACGCCGAAGGCGAGCATCATCGCGCCGCCGCCGTAGTCGCCGACCATGTTGATCGGCGGCACGGGGTTCTCCCCGGCGCGGCGGAACTGCCCGAGCGCGCCCGCGATCGAGATGTAGTTGATGTCGTGACCGGCCACCGTCGCCATCGGCCCGTCCTGCCCGTAGCCCGTCATCCGCCCGTAGACCAGGGCCGGATTGCGCGCGAGCGCCTCCTCCGGACCGGCTCCGAGCTTCTCCATGACGCCGGGCCGAAAGCCCTCGACCAGCGCGTCGGCCGACTCGCAGAGGCGAAGCAGCAGATCGCGGCCCTCCGGCGCCTTGAGGTCGCAGCCGACCGACGGGCGCCCGCGATGGGCGTAGTTCCAGGATCCGGCGGCGAGCCCGTCGGCGCCCGCCCGCTCGAGGCGGATCACGTCCGCGCCCGCGTCGGCGAGCATCATCACCGCGAACGGGCCGGGCCCGATGCTCGCGACCTCGACGACCTTGACCCCGCTCAGCGGCCCCTGCGGCATCTCAGCTCCAGCGGCGGCGCAGGAAGGCGCCGATCTGCTCGTTCGCCTCGGCGGCGTCGTCGATGAACGCCGCATGCAGCTGGAAGTCGTGCCACATCCCCGGGTAGCGCTGGAGCTCGACCTCGACCCCGGCGGCCCAGGCGCGGTCGGCGAGGCGCAGCGAGTCGTCGAGCAGGATCTCCTCCTCCCCTACCTGGATCAGGGTCGGGGGCAGGCCGCCGAGGTCGGCGTACAGCGGGGAGACCTGCGGGTCCGAAAGCGAGCGGGAGCCCGCGAAGGCGCGGTAGCCCTCATAGAGCCATCCCCGGCGCAGCAGCGCCTCACGCCGCCGCCGCTCCTCGATGCTCGGGCCCGACAGGGTCAGGTCCGTGACCGGGGAGGCGAGCACGAGCGCAGCCGGCGAGGCGAGTTCCATGTCCTGGATCTCGAGCGCCGCGAGCAGCGCGATCGCCCCGCCGGCCGAGTCGCCCCCGATCGCGACCCGCGCGGGATCGTGCCCGCGCGAGAGCACCTGCTCGTAGGCCCTGAAGACGTCGTCGGTGGCTGCCGGGAAGGGATGCTCGGGCGCCAGGCGGTAGTCGGGGAGATAGACGTCGGCCCCGGCCGAGGTGGCGAGGAAGCCGCCGAGCGGCGCATGCGTCTTCGCGCTCCCGAGCACGAACCCGCCCCCGTGCACCCAGAGGAGCGCGGGCCGGGCCTTGGGGTCGTCGCGACCCGCCGCGACGCGCGTCAGCGGCACCGGGTCCTTGCTGACCGACTCGCTGACCACGCCCCTGGGGCCGGGCACGGTCCTGGTCATGGTCGCTACGTACCGGCGCTGGAAGGCGAACGGGAATGGCGGGCCGATGAACGGCCGCACGGTGAAGCGGAGAACCATCCGGTAGAGCCACTTGAGGATCGACTGCGGCATCGCCCGCCAAGCCTAGTGGCCCGTCTGCCGGGCGCGCGCGCCGCCGCCGCGGCGCGGCTGCACGCCGGGCGCCTCCGCGAATAGGATGCGGCGCAATGGTCGAAGTCGCCTTCTTTGCCGGCGCCATCGGAGCCCTTGGGGGCGCGATTGCGGTGATCGGACTTCGCAATCCGTTCTACAGCGTGCTGGCGCTGATCGTCCACCTGATCTCGCTCGCCGGGCTCTTCCTCCTGCTCCACGCCGAGTTCCTCGCGGCGGCCCAGATCGTCGTCTACGCGGGCGCGGTGATGGTCCTCTACCTGTTCGTCGCCGCCTACGTCGGCAACATCGACGAGCCGCTCTGGGAGCCGATTCCCGGGCAGCGGCTGATCGCCCCGCTGCTCGCCCTGGCCTTGTTCGTCGAGCTCAGCATCGCGATCCTCGGCACCGCCCTCAAGACCTTCGACAGCGAGGGCCCGATCATCCAGGACGGCTTCGGCAGCCCCGAAGCGATCGGTGAGCTCCTGCTCGAGGACTTCCTGATCGCCTTCGAGGCCGCGTCCCTGCTGCTCTTGCTGGCCGCGGTCGGCGCGGTGGTGCTGGCGGGCCGGCGACGGGACGACGAGCCCGGCGACGGCCCGGAGCCGGAGGCGGGACCCGAGCCGAAGGTCGGCACCCGGGTCGGGGTCGGGGAGCCGGCGGGCGGTATCGACGACACGCCGGGACGGCGGGAGGGGATCTAGATGGACACCTCCTGGTACCTCGTCCTCTCCGCGCTCCTGTTCAGCACCGGCGCCATCGGCGTGCTGATCCGCCGCAGTCCGCTGGTGATCCTCCTCTGCCTCGAGCTGATGCTGAACAGCGCCAACCTCGCTTTCCTCGCCTTCGCCCGCTCCCTGGGCGACCAGGACGGCCAGATCATGGCGCTGATCGTGATGGTCGTCGCCGCCTGCGAGGTGGTCGTCGGCCTCGGCCTGATCGTCGCGATGTACAGGCGGCGACTGCCGCTCGACGTCGATGAGGCCAGGGGGCTGCGCGGATGAGCGCGAGCACCTACGGCTGGCTGATCCTCGCGTTCCCGCTCGCCGGGTCGATCCTGATCGCGCTGAGCTGGAAGGTCCTGCCCGCGCGGACCGCGGGCTGGCTCGGGGTCGGCGCGATCGGCCTCGCCTTCCTCTCCGCGGTCGGGGCCGCCGCCGAGCTGCTCAGCATGCCGGCCGAGGAACGGCTGGTGCCCGACTCGCTCTACGACTACGCGGGCGCGACCGGGATCCCGTTCGACCTCGGGATCCTCGTCGACCCGCTCTCGATCTTCATGGCGCTGGTGGTGAGCGGCGTCTCGACGATGATCCACGTCTACTCCGTCGGGTACATGACCAGCGACGAGGGCTATCACCGCTACTTCGCCTACCTGAACTTCTTCGTCTTCTCGATGCTGCTGCTGGTCCTGGCCGGCAACTTCGTCCTCCTCGTGGTCGGCTGGGCCTTCGTCGGCTACGCCTCCTACGCGCTGGTCAGCTTCTGGTACCGGCGCACCACCGCGACCAAGGCCGGCATGAAGGCCTTCGTGATCAACGTGATCGGCGACATCGGGCTCGTCTTCGCCGCGATCCTGATCATTCAGCAGCTCGGGGCCAGCGAGTACCTGACCGTATTCGAGGAGGCGCCGGGGGTGTTCGAGAGCGACGAGTGGACGATCGTTGCGATCTGCCTGCTGCTCACGCTCGGCGCGATCGCCAAGTCCGCCCAGCTGCCGCTCCACACCTGGCTCCCGGACGCGATGGAGGGCCCGACCCCGGTCAGCTCGCTGATCCACGCGGCGACCATGGTCACGGCCGGCGTCTACCTGATCGCGCGCGCCCACCCGCTGTTCGAGCTGGCGCCGACCGCGGCCAACATCGCCGCCGGGATCGGCGCCGTGACCCTGTTCGTCGCCGCGACGATCGCGATCGCCGTCAAGGACCTGAAGCGGATCATCGCCTACTCGACCATGAGCCAGGTCGGGTACATGATCATGGGCGTCTCGATCGGCGCCTACAGCGCCGGGCTGTTCCACCTGATGACCCACGCCTTCTTCAAGGCGCTGCTGTTCATGGCGGCCGGCTCGGTGATCTCAGCGATGGCGAACATGCAGAACGTCGACAAGATGGGCGGCTTCCGCAGGGCGCTGCCGTTCACGTTCGTGCTGATGACGATCGGGGCCCTGGCGCTCGCGGCGTTCCCGGGCACGTCCGGGTTCTGGAGCAAGGACGAGATCCTCGGCTTCGCGATCGAACGCGGCGGCTGGTACTGGGCCTGCGCGATCGCCGGCTACGTCGCCGCCTTCATCACCGCCTTCTACTCGTTCCGGATCATCTTCCGCGTCTTCTACGGCCCCAAGTGCGAGGAGGCGAAGGAGCTCGAGGGCGGCCATCTCCACCACGGCCCACCGCTCAACCCGCACACCTTCGAGGAGGAGGACACCGACGTCGGCTTCCCCGGCAAGGTCCACCACATCGCCGAACGCTCGTGGCCGATGGCGGTGGGCATGGCCGTGCTCGGCTTCGGCGCCCTGTTCGCGGGCTACATCCAGGTCCCCGGCGTCACCCACGTGATCACCAGCTGGCTCGAGCCGACCTTCGAGAACTCGGCGCTGTTCCACATCGAGGTTCCCGTCAAGAACGCCTACATCGGCTATGCCGTAGGTGGGGCGCTGAGCATCGTCGGGATCCTGCTCGCCTACTACCTCTACATCGTCGCCCCGGGCACCACGGACAGGATCCGCGCGCGCTTCCGCCACCTGTACGAGCTGTTCGTCAACAAGTGGTACTTCGACGAGCTCCAGGACGCCGTCATCTACCGCCCGGTGGTTGCCTTCGGCCGCTTCGCCAACAACGTCTTCGAGCGCTACGTCGTCCAGGGCCTAGTCGCCTTCGTCCGCGAGGGCACCGGCGGGCTCGGCGACACGGTGAAGGCGGCGCAGTCGGGCTTCATCCGGTCCTACGCGCTGTTCGTGATCGCCGGCTTCGTCGCCCTCGGCCTCTACTTCCTGATCACGGCGAGCTGATGGCGGGGGTGAGCGACAGATGCTGAACGTCATCCTCTGGCTCCCGCTCGCGGTCGGCCTGCTCTGCTTCCTGGCCCCGCGCAACCTGGCCGGGCCCGCCAGCGTGCTCGGGTCGCTCGGCAGCCTCGGCCTGGCGATCGCCCTGATCGCCGACTTCCAGACGGGCGGCGGGCTGCAGCACATCGTCAGCGAGAGCTGGATCCCGAGCCTGGGCGTCCGCTACGAGCTCGCCGTCGACGGGATCAGCCTGTTCATGATCCTGCTGACCGCGATCGGCTGGACCGCCGCGAACCTGTACTCGGCCTTCCAGCTCCCCGACCGGCCCCGCGTCTACTTCTTCCAGATGGGGCTCGCCCAGACCGCGGTCGTCGGCGCCTTCCTGGCCCAGGACCTGCTGCTCTTCGTCCTCTTCTTCGACCTGATGCTGATCCCGTTCTACTTCCTGATCGGCGGCTGGGGAACGGGCGACCGGATCGCCGCGACGGTGAAGATGATCATCTACACGCTGATCGGCTCGCTGCTGATGCTGGTCGCGGCGATCGCGACCGCCGTGCTCACCGGCGACCTGATCGGCGGCGTGACCTTCAACATCGAGACGCTCGCCTCGGCGCCGCTCGAGCTGGGCGACCAGCGGTGGATCTTCTGGTGCTTCGCCCTCGCCTTCCTGATCAAGATGCCCGCGTTCCTCGTGCACGGGTGGATGGCGGACGCCTACCGGGCCTGCCCGCTGCCGGTCCTCGCCCTGCTCAGCGGGGTGCTCACCAAGGTCGCCGCCTACGGCTTCCTGCGGATCGTGCTCCCGGTCTTCCCGGACGCGACGATCCAGTACCAGGAGGTCCTGCTGATCATCGGGGTCGCCTCGATCATCTACGGCTCGTCGATGGCCTTCACGCAGACCAACGTGCGCCTGATCGCCGGCTACTCCTCGGTCGCCCAGCTCGGGTTCATCACGCTCGGGATCTTCGCCCTGCGCCCCGACGGCGCCGACGGCGCGGTGATCCAGATGTTCAACCACGGGCTGGTCGTGCTGCCGCTGTTCTTCATCATCGCCGTCCTCTACGAGCGCTTCGGGAGCGAGGACATCCGCGAGATGGGCGGCATGGCCAAGCGGGCGCCGATCCTCGCCGTCCTGTTCATCATCGTCACGATGGCGACGCTGGCGATCCCCGGATCGGCCAACTTCGTCGGCGAGTTCTACATCCTCGCGGGGGTCTTCGAGAACAAGGTCGCGCTTGCGCTGATCGCCTCGACGGGCGTCGCGCTGGCCGCCTTCTACGCGCTGCGGCTGTTCCAGCGGACCATGCACAACCGGCTGCCCGAGGGTGCGAAGTCCCGTGAGATCACGCTGCGGGAGGGCGTCGTGATCGCGCCGCTCGTCGCCTGCATCGTCGGCATCGCCCTCTACCCCGCGCTGATCCTCGATCGCGGCGAGGACGCGGTCGAGCGCAGCGTCGCCGCGGTCGCGATCGCCGACTGCGCCGGGCCCGCCCAGGCGACCGCCGAGGCCGAGGGGGAGGAGGCCGGCATCGCCTTCGGCGAGGAATGCATCAAGCGCTACGGCCTCGGTGAGGACGAGGAGACCGCGGAGGGCGGCGAGGAAGGCGAACCGGGAGCGGGCGAGGCGGCCGCTGCCGAGCTCGAGATCGCGCGGGCTCGAGGCCCGGGAAGCGACGGCTGGAAATGATCTTCGACGCCCCCAGCATCGACTACGCCGGGCTCTCGCCGGTGATCGCGCTGACCGCCGGGCTGGTGGTCGTGCTGATGGCCGGGATGATCGGGGAGCGGGGCAACCGCTGGCTCAGCACGCTGCTGTGTGCGACGTCGCTCGGCGCCGCGGCCGGGCTGCTGATCTGGCAGCTCGGCGAGCCGGATCAGGACCTGGTCTCCGGCGCGCTGCGCATCGACGGGCTGGCGATCACAGCCGGCCTGATCTGCATCGCCGCGGCGGCGCTGACGCTGCCGCTGATGCTGCGCGACAAGGCCGCCGAGGAGTCCGGCTTCGGGGAGACCCACGCGCTCCTGCTGGGCTCCGTGCTCGGCATGGTCCTCCTCGCCCAGGCCCAGAACCTGATCAGCTTCTTCGTCGCGCTCGAGCTGCTGTCGATCCCGCTCTACATCCTCTGCGGATCGCACCGCAGCCGCGCGAGCTCGCTGGAGTCCGGGCTCAAGTACCTGATCGTCGGCTCGCTCGGATCCGCCACCCTGCTCTACGGCCTGGCCTTCATCTACGGCGGCTCGGGCTCGATGGAGTTCACCGAGATCGCGACCGGGATCGGCAGCGAGCTCAGCGACGATCCGCTGATCCTGATCGGCGTCGCGCTCTGCGCCGTCGGGCTGGCCTTCAAGGTCTCGATCGCCCCCTTCCACCAGTGGACGCCCGACGTCTACCAGGGCGCGCCGACCCCGATCACCGCGTTCATGGCGGTGGCGACCAAGGCCGCCGCGTTCGCCGTGTTCGCGCGCTTCTTCATCGTCGCGCTCGGCCCCTCCGGCCTGGAGTGGCAGCCGGCCCTCGCCGCGCTCGCGGCGATCTCGATCATCGTCGGCAACGTCGGAGCGCTGAACCAGAAGTCGCTGAAGCGGATGCTCGGCTACTCGGGCATCGCCCAGGGCGGCTACATGCTGGTCGGGCTGCTGGTCGCCAGCGAGATCGGGCTGAACGCGCTGATCTTCTACCTCGCCGCCTACGCGCTGATGAACCTCGCCGCCTTCAGCGTGATCGCGATCCGCGAGCGGGAGACGCCGTTCGGGGACGACATCGCCGCCGTCGAAGGGCTCTCGAAGGACCGGCCCGCGCTGGCCTGGCCGCTGACGATCTCGATGCTCGCCCTGGCCGGGCTCCCGGGCACGGCCGGCTTCATGGGGAAGCTGTACCTGGTCGAGGCGTCGGTCGGCGGCGACTACATCTGGCTCGGAATCATGATCGCGATCGGGACGATGATCTCGCTGGCCTACTACCTGCGGGTGGTCGCCGCGATGTGGATGCGCCCGGCACCGCGGAGCCTCCCCGCGACGGCGGGCGGCGGACGCGCCGAGGTCGTCGCCGGGCGGGCGATCGACGGCGGCGGGCCGAGCGGGGGCCGCTGCGGGCTCGTGCTGGGCGCGATCGTCGTCGCCGCCGCGGCAACGATCTTCTTCGGCGTCTACCCGGATCCGCTGGTCGAGTTCGCCGAGAACGCCGGCGAGTCGATCAGCGCGCTCCTGTTCGGCTAGAAGGCCGCCGCCGGGCGCCCACAACCAACCGGACCGGCGACGGCCCGCCCCACGCCGATCGCGGATACGATCGCGCCGCGGCTACCGGGCCGCGGCAATCGGGCCGCGGTAATCGGACCGGAAGCAAGATGCCGAAACCCCTCCAAGAGCTCGCCAAGCAGCACCTGATGCTGCACTTCTCCGACATGACCGTCGATTCCGGCGAGCTCACGGTGATCGAGCGCGGCGAGGGCTATTACGTGTTCGACGGGGACGGCAACCGCTACATCGACGGCCTCTCGGGCCTCTACTGCGCCAACCTCGGACACTCCCACGGGGAGGAGATCGGCCAGGCGGCTCACGAGCAGATGATCAAGCTGCCGTTCGTCTCGAACTGGACCGTCGCCCACCCGAGCTCGATCGAGGCCGCCGCCAAGATCGCCGAGCTCGCCCCCGACGGCCTCGACCGGGTCTTCTTCACCTCCGGCGGATCCGAGGCGGTCGAGTCAGCCTGGAAGATCGCCGTCCAGTGGCACGCCGCCCGCGGGGAGCCGCAGCGGCGCAAGGTGATCGCCCGTCGCGACGCCTACCACGGGGTGACGATGGGAGCGCTCTCGTTTACGGGTATGCCGGTCTGCCGGACCCCGTTCGAGCCGATGCCGATCCCGACCAGTCACGTCTCCGCGACCAACGCCTATCGGCACCCGGCCGGCGGCGACGAGGCGGCGCTCTGCCGCGCGCTGCTCGACGAGATCGAGGAGACCATCGAGTTCGAGGTGGCCGAGACGATCGCGATGATCATCGCCGAGCCGGTCCAGAACGCGGGCGGCTGCTTCGTACCGCCCGAGGGCTACTGGCAGGGCCTGCGCGAGATCTGCGACCGCCACGGCATCCTGCTCGTCTCCGACGAGGTGATCTGCGCCTGGGGACGGATCGGCACGTGGTTCGGTGGCCAGCGCTTCGACTACACGCCCGATCTGATCACGTTCGCGAAGGGAGTGACCGCGGGGCACTTCGCGTTCGGCGGGATGATCATCTCCGACAAGGTCGCCGAGCCCTTCCTCGGCGGGGACGCCGACTACATGCACGGCTACACCTTCGGCGGCCACCCGGTGGGCTCCGCCGTCGCGCTCGCGACGCTCGAGATCCTGGAGCGTGAGGCGATCCCCGATCGGGTCCGCGCCAACGAGGATCGCGCTCGCGCGCAGCTCGAGGGGCTGCGCGACATCCCGATCGTCGGCGACGTACGCGGCTGCGGCCACTTCTTCGCCCTCGAGCTGGTCCACGACCAGGAGTCGAAGCGGACGCTCGAGGGCCCGACGGCCGAGTGGCTGCTCAAGGACGTGCTCACCAAGCGTCTCTATGAGAACGGCCTGATCTGCCGCCTCGACGACCGCGCTGATCCGATCGTGCAGATCGCGCCGCCGCTGATCGGCGGCGAGGAGATGTTCGACGAGATCACCGGGATCCTCCGCGACGGCCTCGAGCACGCGGCCGAGCGGGTGGACGAGCAGCCCCCGGCGTAGGACCCGCGGTCAGGGAACGCGGCGCTCGCGCTCGCAGCCCTTGGCGCGATCGCGGCCGCCGCCGCCGTCGCAGCGGTCGGTGCCGCGGCCCGCGTCGATCCGGTCCCTGCCGCCCCCCGCCTTGATGAAGTCGTCGCCCTCGCCGGCGCAGACGCGGTCACGGCCGCCCTTGGTGATCACCTTGTCGTCCCCGCCCAGCGTCGCGATCACGTCCTTCTTCTTCGTGCCCTTGATCTTCTCGCCGGCATCGGTGCCGACGATCGTCGCGATCCGGCCGCCGCAGCGCACCGGCTTCACGGATGGAAAGGAACCCTTGTCGTTGAAGCCGTACAGGGTCTTGACCGCCCGTCCGAAGAGCGGTCCGAAGATGACCTTGCTGCCGCCGTGGCCGTGGCTGGTGTTGGCGACCAGAAAGCTCTTCTGGGCGACCCAGCCGCCGCCGCTCGCGCCCTGCTTCATGTCGCAGCGGATGGCGATCGAGCCGCTGTGGAACGGATCCGCCTTGGCGCGAGAGCCGCAGCGGACCAGCTGCTCGCCGTTGTAGCGCGCGGGCGCGGCCGGGTAGCCGTAGGCGTGGAGCCGCCCCTTGGGCTTCTGCTTGAAGCCGATCCCGCGAGAGCCGACCAGCTCCTGCACCTCGCTGCCGTCACGGGGTTCGAGCTGCAGCAGACCCGTGTCGAGATCCGCGGATCCGGTCACCGGCCAGCCGCCCGGAACGGCGGCGTGGCTCGCTTTCCAGGCTCCAAACGGCGCCTTGCCCTTGCGGTACCCGGGGGCGAAGATCAGCTCGTCGACGAACTCCCCGGTCTCCCGGTCGAAGACGCAGTGGGCCGCGGTCAGGATCGTGTTGCCGGCGCCGGTGGTGACCACGGTCGCCGAGCAGCTGTAGTCCCGGCCGCCGGAGCTGAAGAAGGTCCGCCCATGGGCCCGGTTCGGGTAGCGATCCGGGTTCTTGATCGTCTTCGAGCGCAGCGGCGTCCGCGCGGCGGCGGAGGCGGCGGGCTGAGCTCCCTGGCCGGGAAGCGGCATGGGGGTCACGGCCGCCGCCATTCGCTTGCCGCTCCAGGCGCGCGTGCTGGCCCGCGCCGACGCAAAGGAATGCGTGAGGGGCGTACTCGCCGCTGACGAAGAGGCCTCGGCACCGCCGCCCGTCTCGCCGGTCGCCTCGGAGCCGGTCAGGACGAGGAGCAGGCCGGCGAGCGCCGCCGCCGCGCCCCCCCGCAGTCGCGGGCGCCCTATCCGATTTGCCTGCCGCATCGCTGCCTCCGGCGTCGATCGTCACGATTGGCCGGCGAGCCACCGGCCCACCGCCGAGAAGTTCCTACCTTGATCAACAACGAGCAAGCGAAAATGTTGCGTAGCCGGGACCAAGGCGGGCGTCGATGATCGCGATTGCCCTGACGATCGTGGCCGCCACCTGGGCCGGGCTCGCCGCCGAGCGCCACGCCCCCGGGCGCGCCGGTCACGGCTCGCGACGGGCGCTGACGGTCGTCCTCTACGCCGTCCTGCCGCCGATCGTCTTCCTCAACATCGCCGCCGCCGAGCTCGACGCCGACTTCGCCTTCGGGGTGCTGATCGCGCTCGGCGTGGTCGCGTCCTGCGCGCTCCTCGCCTGGTTCGTCGCCGACCGGGTGCTCGGCCTTCGCCCCGAGCAGACCGGCGCCGTGATCTGCTGCGTGCTCGTCGCCAACACCGGCTATCTCGGCTACCCCCTGGTGGCGGCGCTGCTGGGCTTCGAACGGATCAGCGAGGCCGTCGTCTACGACATGGGGGTCAGCGCGCCGGCGCTGTTCATCGGCGCCTTCTCCGTCGGTGCCGCCTTCGGGACCCGCGCCGGCGAGGGGGTGCGCGAGCGGACCCGGGCCTTCTTCGCCCGCAACATCCCGCTGTACGCAGGGGTCCTCGGCCTGGTCGCGCCGGCCGCGCTCGCCCCCGATTGGGCGGTCGACGCGTCGCGCATCGCCGTCTTCGGCCTGCTGCCGCTCGGCTTCTTCGCGGTCGGCGCCGCGCTCGCCGAGGACGAGGGCGAGCACCGGCTGCGCCTGCCCCCGCCCCTGAGCCGGCCGGTGGCGACGGTGCTCGCAATCAAGGTGGCGTTGATGCCGCTGCTGCTCCTGGCCCTCGCGGCGCCGCTGATCGACCTCCCCGACAGCTTCCTGCTCCTCGCGGCGATGCCCAGCGGCCTGAACGCGATGATCGTCGTCCACGCCTACGGGCTCGACCTCAAGATCACCGCGGGAGCGCTGGTCTGGACGACGGCGCTGGTGGTCCCGGTGGCCCTGGCCGCGAGCCTCCTCTAGGTCAGCGCCGCAGTTCGCAGCTCGAGTCGATCCGCAGCAGTCGTGCCCAGGTCGCGCGCCTGCCGGCAACCGCGCGGTAGGCGCGCTCGGTGGCCCGGGGAAAGCGCTCGAAGAGCAGGGCCAGCGGCCGGCCGCCCGGCAGCCTGCGCGCGAGCGGCGGTGCCCCCGCGCCCGCGGACTCCACCCGGCCGCCGGGCAGCGCCAGATGCCAGGAGTCGAGCCGCCGCTCGGCGGGGACCGGGGCCAGCAGGCGCTGTCCCTCCTCGCTCTGGATCGCGACGGGACGCAGGCGGCGGTCCCGGTCCCAGGCGAGGATCTTGTTCAGGCTCCACTTGCAGAAGCCGCAGTCGGAGTCGTAGAGGACCACGGCCTCGCCCGCATCGCTGTCCGGCTCGCGCATGGGCCGGGAGGTTAGGCTGCAACGCGTGCTCCACCACGTCTCCCTCGAGGTGCTCCCCGGCGATGCCGACCGCTTCGGCGAGCTGCTCGAGCTGATCGGGTTCGAGCGGATCGAGGCGCCGGAGGCGCTGGGCGGCGCGATTCCCTGGTACGAGCGCGAGGGCACGCAGGTGCATCTCATCGTCACCGATGGTGCGACCGCGCCGGCACTCGGGCACGCCGCATTCGTCGCGCCCGAGTTCGAGCGCACCCTGGGGCGGCTGGAGGGCGCCGGCTTCGAGCTCGAGGAGCACCGCGAGCTCTGGGGCGAGCGGCGGGTCTTCATCCTCGGGCCGGGAGGACATCGGGTCGAGATCTTCGAGGCCCCGCCGCCCGCCACCGTCTGAGCGGGCGCCGGGGCGATCGCGGCGCAAATTCGGAGATTCCGGGTCGGGGCGCGGCGCCGATCGAGGACGTAGCATCGCCCTCCCCGTGCGTTACCCGACCGAGAGCTTTACCGACGCGGAGCGCGAGCTGCTCGCGCCCCACTTCACCAACCTCGACCGTCCGGTCTTCGCCCTCACCAACCTTCCCGAGACGGTCAAGGGAGCGCTGTTCGCGCGCTACTCCCGCTACCAGGGGACGCTGCGCCGCCTGTACCTGGACGAGTTCGCCGCCGACGCTGAGGCGTCCGCTGGGGCCGACCGCCCCTTCGACGGCGGCGAGGGCGAGCGCGCCGCGCAGCTCTACGAGCGCATCTTCCTCGGCTTCGGCGACGACTCGGTCGCCCAGCTCGGCGGCGCGCACCTCGCCTGCGAGTGGGCCTCGAACGTGCTCACCAAGGTCCTGCAGCGGGGCCGGCTCGCCGCCTACCTCGAGCAGTCGACCCGCTACATCGCCTACGACTCGCCGATGTACCCCGGCGCCGAGCAGGGCGAGCCGGGCAGCTGGCGCTACTACCGGGATGACGACCTCGGGCCGGAGTTCGGCGCCGCGATGGACGAGATCTTCTCGATCTACTCGCGCTCGCTCACGCAGGTCCAGGCGTGGGCGGAGGAGCGCTGGCCGCGTGGCGATGAGCCCGAGGCCGCGTGGCGGCGCTCGATCCGGGCAAAGGCGCTGGACCTGCTGCGCGGCCTGCTTCCCGCCTCGACCCTCTCCCACGTCGGCATCTACGCCTCGGGCCAGGCCTACGAGCAGCTGATCATGCGGCTGATGTCCTCCCCGCTCCCCGAGGCGCGCGACTTCGGGACCCAGGCGCTGGCCGAGCTCAACCAGGTGATCCCGAGCTTTCTGACCAGGGTCGAGCGGCCCGAGCGCGGCGGGGAGTGGATCAACTACTTCACCGAGCGCCGGGAGACCACCGAGCGCTGGGTCGCGCGACTCGGGCTCGACCGCCGCGAGCCCGCCGAGGGCCCGTCCATCGAGCTCACCCACGTCGACGGCAGCGAGGACGATCTGCTCGCCGCCTCGCTGTACGAGGCGACGGGAGTCAGCGAGGGTGAGATCGCGCGACGAGTCGAGAACCTCGACCCGATCGAGCGCGACCAGCTGTTGAGCGAGCTGGTCGGCGCCCGCGACAACCGCCGCCACCGCCCCGGGCGCGGCTGGGAGACCGTCCGCTACCGCTTCGAGATCGTCTCCGACTACGGCGGCTTCCGCGACATGCAGCGCCACCGGATGCTCAACTGCCAGTGGCAGACGCTCGGGCCCGACCTCGGCGCGGGCGTTCCCGATGAGGTCATCGAGGCCGGCGCGGGCGACGAGTACCGCCGCGCCCTGGACCGCTCGCGGGCCGAGTTCGAGCGGCTCGAGGAGGCCGGGATGCCCGAGGCCGCCCCCTACGCCCTCTGCCTCGGCTACCGGATCCGCTACGTCCTCGACATGAACGCCCGCGAGGCCATGCACGTCTGCGAGCTGCGCTCCGGGCGCGAGGGGCATCCGACCTACCGGGCCGTGGCCCAGGCCATGCACGAGCGGATCGCCGACGTCCACCCCCGCATCGCCGCGGCGATGCGGCACGTCGACTCCAGCTCCGAGCCCCGCCTCGAGCGGATCATGAGCGAGATCCGCACCCACCGCAAGCAGGCGGCGCGGGCCGAGCGGGCGGGCAGCGGCTCGGCGTAGGGCGCCCGCCGGGGGGACGGCAGCGGCTGTATAGAGGGGAAGCGGCGGCCGGCTGGGCGCGGACCGTCAGGGGGTCCGTCCTGTCGCCTGCAGGTGCCGAGCGGTCAGTCTCGGCCGGTATGCGGTCGTTAGGTACCGCTCGGCGTCTTTGAGGGCCGATTCTGGCCCCGGTTCCGCGGAACCGCCCCACATCTGACGGAAGTTGGGGCTGCAAAGGAGACCCTTCCTACGTTGCTCGCGGCCCGGCGATTGCGGCCGAGAGGCGCGGGCTCAGCGCAGGCGGCTCTTCGACTCGCAGCCGGCGCCGCGGTTCTTGCCGCGGCCGCCCTTGCAGACGTCCTTGCCCTTGCCGCCGGCAAGGCGGTCGCCGCCGCTCTGGCCGATCAGCGCGTCCTTGCCGGCGTCGCCCCGCAGCTTGTCGGGGCCGCCGCCGCCGCAGATCAGGTCGTTGCCGCCCTTGCCCACGATCACGTCGCCACCGCCGCCGCCGACGATCACGTCGCGCCGCTTGGTGCCGACGATCCGGTCCTTGGAGTTGGTGCCGACCTGGGTTGCGACCTTGCCGCGGCAGCTCGCCTGGGCGGCCCGGTAGAGGTCGCGGGCGACCTCGGTGAACTGCGGCCCGTACATGAAGTCGGGCAGGTCCGGGTAGCCGTAGGAGTTGAGCGAGGCCGCGTAGCGATCGTTGATCACCCAGCTGCCGCCGCTCGAGCCGCCGGTCATGTCGCAGCCGATCCTGATCGTGGTCGGCCCGGGGAGCTTCTCGGTGTTCTCGTCGGTGCCGGCGAGCTGGGCCGTGCAGGTGTGCTCGGTCTCACCGTCGAAGTTGCCCTGCGCCGGATAGCCGTAGGACACGTAGCGCTGGTCCGGCCTGCGGTTGAAGGCGATCCCGCGGGAGCCGACGACGTTCTGGAGCCGCTTGCCCTTCAGCCGGCGCATCACGACGAGCGCGTAGTCGGCGTTCGGGACCGCGAACTCGGTCCACAGGCCGGTCGAATAGAGGCGCTTGGCCTCCCAGACCCCGTAGGGAGCGTTGCCGTTCTCGTAGCCGGGGATGAAGATCCACTTCTTGAACCAGGGCGCGGGGTAGCCGCCGCCGTGCACACAGTGGCCCGCGGTCAGGACCAGGTTCTTGCGATTCGAGGTGATCGCGGTGCCCGAGCACGAGGCGTTGCCCTCGCCGGGGACCTTGAAGAACGCGCGGCCGTGCATGCGAACGCCCTCCGCCGCCGGATCGGCGACGGTCCCGGGCTTGAAATCGCCGAGGCCGAACTCGTCGGGGCTGGATCGTGGGCCACCGGAGACACCGGCGCCACCTTCCCTGATCCGCCTGATTCGCAGCGGCGCCGAGACGCCCGGGCCGGCCGGCTCCACCAGCACCTGCGGGCCGCGCTCCGCGGCAGCGGCCAGCGCGCCGGCCGGGGCCGGATCGGCCTTGCCCGGGGCCGGTGCCTCGACGGGCTTTGCACCCTCCAGGCGCTGTCCGGTCCAGAAGCCGGCGGACCCACCCGGGACGCGCTCGGACTCCGCCGCGGACGCGGTGGCCAGATCGGGGCCGAGGATCGCGAGCAGCGCGCCGGCGGCGATGGCGAGGACTACCCCACGGCGGCCCGGGACCGCACGGGGGCGATCGCCGCGATCAGGGGACGCGCCTGGTCCGCTCGCAGCCGGCGGCCTTGTCGCGGCCCGGCCCGCCGTTGCAGACGTCGCGTCCGCGCCCGCCGCGGAGCTTGTCGCGGCCCGGCCCTCCGCGGAGCTTGTCGCGTCCGCGCCCTCCGCGGAGCGTGTCGCGTCCGCGCTTTCCTTTGAGCTTGTCCTTCCCAGCATTTCCTTTAACCAGATCCTTGCCGCCACCGGCGCATACACGGTCTCTACCGCGCTTGCCGATTACTTCGTCATTTCCGCCCAGTGCCTTGAATACGTCTGGACCCGAGGTGCCAACGAGGCGATCGGGCCCGGGCGTCCCGAGGTGCGTGACCTCCCGGCCGGCGCAGAACACGGCCTCTCCCGCGACCGAGCGATAGAGGGACTCGGCCACGTGCTCCTGGTAGGGGCCATAGAGCCGGTTCTCGCACTGCACGCTCAGCGGGTCGATGCAGTACGAGTAGCTGATCACGGAGAGGACCCTGCCCTTCGCCACCCAGCCGCCGCCGCTGGAACCCCCGGTCATGTCACAGGGGATCCAGCTCGTGTTCGGTCCCGGGCCGGGCGGGTTGTCGGCGCCGACCCCGCCGGCGCTGCAGCGGTACTCGCGCTCGCCGGAGAACGGCGGCTGCGCCGGGTAGCCGAACGCCTGGTAGGTCTGCTGGCGGGCCCTGTTGAAGCCGATGCCGCGCCCGCCGACCACGTCGTTGAGCGTCTGGCCCTGCGGGTTCGTCGCGACCTCCGCCGCGCCCAGGTCATAGGAGAGGGCCCCCTGCCGGCGCCACTGCTTGGTCGCGGCGAGGGTCTTGGCGGGCCACTCGCCGAACGGCGCATCCCCGTCCTCGTAGGCGGGGACGAAGACCCAGTTGGTCGCGTAGCCGCCGCGATCCTCGTGGTCGTAGACGCAGTGGCCGGCGGTCCAGACCGTGCTGCGGTTCAGCGAGTTGATCGCCGTGCCGGAGCAGACGAAGTCACCGGGAAACGATCCACCCGCGATCGTGAAGAAGACCCTGCCGTGGGCCCGGAACGGCTCCGCGGAGGGGTTGGCGATCTGGTCGCGGTCGACCGGCGCGTCCTGGGTCTGGGGCGATGTGGCGAGCGCGGCGGACCCCGGCCTCGGCGCCGGGACCGGCTCAGCGGCGCGCATCCGCTCCGGGGTCCAGTAGCTGCGCACGCCGCCCCGGTCGAGCTCGTGAACGCCGCCGGCCGCGGCCGCGTCGGACGGCGCGCCGAGCAGCAACAGCAACGCGGCAACCAGCGGAACAAGGGCGAGCGGCAAGAGCGCTGGGAGCGCTCCGCTCCGGCGCTCCGCGCAGTGAATGTCGACGCGCTGGCTGCCCACCTCCCGGAAAACACTAGTCGGCCGCCGGTGCGTTAGGTTCCGGCGGAGCACCGCAACACGAGGAGGTATGCCGGGATGAGCGCAGACGAGGCCGAGGACCGGAGCGGCGGCGATCTCGACGTCCTGCTGGCGACCGAGCGGACCTTCCCCCCTCCCCCGGAGTTCGCCGCCCAGGCGAACGCCTCCGACCCCGGCATCTACGAGCGCGCCGACTCCGACCCGGAGGCCTGGTGGGCCTCGTGGGCGGAGAAGCTCGAGTGGATCGAGCCCTGGAGCGAGGTCTGCGACTGGTCGCAGCCGCCGTTCGCGAAGTGGTTCACCGGCGGCCGCCTCAACGTCTCCGCCAACTGCCTGGACCGCCACGTCGCCGCCGGAGCCGGCGAGCGCGTCGCCTACCACTGGGAGGGCGAGGACGGCAGCCGCCGCGAGATCACCTACGCCTGGCTTTTGGAGGAGACCCAGCGCTTCGCCAACGCGCTGCGGGGCCTCGGCGTCGGCAAGGGGGACGTCGTCGGGATCTTTATGCCGATGGTCCCCGAGGCCGCGGTCGCGATGCTCGCCTGCGCCCGGATCGGCGCGGTCCACAACGTCGTCTTCGGCGGCTTTTCCGCCAACTCGGTCGCCGAGCGCATGGAGGTCTCCGGCGCCAGGGCGCTGATCACCGCCGATGCGACCCTGCGACGCGGGGAGCCCGTGCCGATGAAGCCCGCGGTCGACGAGGTGCTCGGCGGCCTGCCCGAGCTCGAGCACGTCGTCGTCCTCGACCGCTGCGGCACCGGGCCGCAGATGACCGCGGGCCGCGACCACTTCTGGCACGAGCTCGTCTCCGCGGCGGAGGCCGAGTGCCCGCCGGAGCCGATGGACTCCGAGGATCCGCTGTTCATCCTCTACACGTCGGGCTCGACCGCGAAGCCGAAGGGGATCCAGCACACGACCGCGGGCTATCTGACCGGGGTCAGCGCCACCCACAAGCTCGTCTTCGACCTCAAGGAGCAGACCGACGTCTACTGGTGCGCGGCCGACATCGGCTGGGTCACCGGCCACAGCTACATCGTCTACGGCCCGCTCGCCAACGGCGCCACCAGCGTCATCTACGAGGGCGCCCCCAACTATCCCACCGAGGACCGCTGGTGGGAGATCGTCGCCCGCTACGGGGTGACGATCTTCTACACCGCCCCGACCGCGATCCGGGCCTGCATGAAGTGGGGCACCGAGCACCCCCGCAACCACGACCTCAGCTCCCTGCGCCTGCTCGGGTCCGTCGGCGAGCCGATCAACCCGCGAGCCTGGCTCTGGTACCACGAGCACATCGGCGGCGGCCGCTGCCCGATCGTCGACACCTGGTGGCAGACCGAGACCGGCGCGATCATGATCACGCCGCTGCCGGGGCTGACCACCACCAAGCCCGGCTCGGCGACCGTGCCCTTCCCCGGGATCGAGGCGAAGATCCTCGACTCCGAGGGAGGCGAGGTCCCCGAGGGCGGCGGCAACCTCGTCCTCACCCGCCCCTGGCCCGCGATGGCCCGCACCCTCTACCGCGAGCCGGAGCGCTTCGTCGAGACCTACTGGGAGACCTACGGCCGCGAGACCTACGAGGTCGGCGACGCCGCCCGCCGCGACGAGGACGGCTACTTCTGGGTCGTCGGGCGCACCGACGACGTGATCAACGTCTCCGGGCATCGCCTCTCGACGATGGAGGTCGAGTCCGCGATCGTCGGCCACGAGGGCGTCGCCGAGGCCGCCGTGATCGGCGTGCCCGACGAGACCACCGGCCAGGCGATCTTCGCCTTCGTCACGCCCGAGGGCGGCACGGAGGGCGGAGAGGACTTCGCCACCGAGCTGCGCGAGCACGTCGCCGCCAAGATCGGCAAGCTCGCGCGGCCGAAGCGGATCGCCTTCGCCGACGACCTCCCCAAGACCCGCTCGGGGAAGATCATGCGCCGCCTGCTGCGCGACATCGCGGCCGGCAACGAGCTCGGCGACGTCACCACGCTGCGCGACCCCGGCGTGGTCGAGGAGCTGCAGCGGCAGCTGGGAAGCTGAGCCGCGCCCCCACGCCAGCGGTCGGCGGCGGCCGCGAGGTTTAGGGTGCCTCCCTGATGACAGCGGCGGCGCGGGGGCCTATACCTGCGTCCATGAGCAAGCACCGCCTGATTCCAGTTGCCGCCGTCCTCGCCGCCTTCGGCGCCGTTCTCCTCGTCGGATCGCCCGCCGTCTCGGGGTCCGAGCAGCCGGCCGGCGTCGCCAAGTCGAAGCACAAGACCGGGAAGTACAAGGGGAAGGTCGGGACCTTCGCGCGGATCTTCTTCAAGGCCTCCAAGAAGAAGGTCAAGGGCCTGAACGCCGGCGTCAAGACCAACTGCCAGCGGGCCTCCGACGGCGTGATCACCCGCACGCAGGTGGTCGCGACCAAGTCGAAGAAGAAGCTGAAGGTCAACAAGAAGGGCAAGTTCAAGGGGAAGGGCCAGGAGGACGACGGGGTCGCCTGGAAGCTGAAGGGCAAGTTCGTCTCCAAGAAGAAGGCGAAGGGCAAGTTCGAGGCGAGCTACTTTGTCTTCAACCCGTTCACGTTCGACTCCGAGCTCTGCTCGGGCTCGGGCAAGTGGACCGCCAGGCGCTAGCCGCCGGTCAGATCAGACCCGCGGGGCGAGCGGCGGGATCGCGCGCAGCGCTGCGATCCGGGCGCTGAGGCCGCCCGCCTCGGCGAGCCGGCGGCGCAGCGAGCGGCGCTCCCGGGCCGACGGGAGCGCGGTGGCGCCGGGCCTGCCGTAGCGGAGCCGGCGCAGCTGCTTGACGTAGCGGCCGGCCAGCGGCTCGCTCCTGCTGCGGAGGGCGGTCTCCAGCTCCAGCAGGGTGGCGGAGGGACGCACGTCCACGGGTGAGAGCTCGAGCGCGCGGCGCAGCTCGGCGATCCGCGCCTCGAGCGCCGCCTCGGGGCCGAGCTTCCGCTCCCGCGCTCGTCGCCATAGGGCCGGCCCGCCGATGAGAGCCCCCAGCGCCGCGCCGATCCCGGCGAGGACCACTACCGCCCGGGTGGGGAAGGAGCGCTCCGCGGCAACGGCGCCGCCCTCGTCGGCGAGCTGATCGGCCGAGCCGCCCTCGACGTCGGTGGCTCGATCGGGACCACCGGTCTCGAACGGCTGGGCGGCGCCGCTGAGCAGCGCCAGCAGATTGCTCGCGGCCGAGCTGGCGGCCGAGCTGCCGCCGGTGCGCAGCGCGGCGGGCGAGGCGGACGGGGTCGGGTCGAACGGGACCCAACCGATGCCCGCGAAGTAGACCTCGACCCAGGTGTGGGCGTCGAGGGCGCGAACGCGGTACCGGTCGTCCCCCTCGAACACCCCCGGCGAGAAGCCCGCGGCGACGCGGGCCGGGATCCCCTCCATGCGCAGCATCAGCGCCATTGCGCCCGAGAACTGCTGGCAGTAGCCGATCCGGTCCTCGAACAGGAAGCTCTCCAGGGGCAGCGGCCGCTCCGGGGGATCCTCGGAGTAGACGTAGTTCTGGAGCAGGTGGGCCTCCACGGCCTTGACCGCGTCGTAGGCGGTCGGCGCCCCGTCGGTGAGCCGGTCGGCGAGCTCGGCCACCCGCGAGTACGCGGAGGCCTCGAGCTTGCCGTCCGCGCCGGCGGCGATCGGCGATCCCCCGCGCAGGGGAACCACGAACTCGGGCGGCGCGCCCGCGGCGGGTGGGAGCAGGATCTCGACGTACGGGGTCAGCGACGGCGGGACCTCCCAGCCGCTCGCCCTCATCTCCTCAGCGCTCGGGTCCGGCGTGTAGCCGCTGACGCTGTAGGCGTCGCCCTTCTCCAGAGGCTCGGCCGAGCGCACGACCGAGCCGTCGCGGCTCGGGGCTGCCTGCACCCCCGAGAGCACGTTCAGGCCGCTTCCGGGACCGACGATCAGGCCACTGGTCAGGCGGTCGACGCTCACCTCGGCGGTGCTGAACCAGTCGTCGCGCAGAGCGCTCGCGGGCAGCCCCTCGACGCTCGTCGGCAGCTCGGCCGGGTCGCGCACGATCCCCGAATTGACCCAGCGAGTGCCGTCGAAGCGATCGAGCACGCTCGTCTTCCAGTAGTTGGGATCATCGCCGTCGACGAAGAAGACGGTCTCGTCCGAGCGCTCCCAGTCGATCGGCCCGTAGGTGTGCTCCCAGTTGAACGACCGAATCGGCTGCTCGGCCCAGCTCCACTCCTTGTAGTCGATCAGCTCCTCGCTGTCGGCCAGCTGCGCGGTGGCCGGCACCGCCGCCCCGAGCGCGACGGCGAGGAGCGCCGCCGCCCCGACCAGCGCCCGGCGCTCGAGCAGCGGGAGCCAGATCCAGGCGACGATCCCGGCCAGCAGGATCACTCCGCGGAGCACCGGGGCGCCGGGCCCGTACATCGTCTCGGCCATCGCGTAGCCCGAGATCAGCACTGCGAGCCCGCCGAGCCGCGGCGCCGCCGCGTCGAAGCGCGCCGGCAGGAAGGTGAACATCGCGGCGACCCCCACCAGGAGCGGGGCCCCGATCAGCATCAGCAGCCGCGAGTCCGGGCTCGGGCCGTCGTACGGGTAGGAGACCCCCTCGCCGATCGCCGCAAAGCCGAGGTCGACGGTCGCGCCGAGATCGCCCCAGCCGCCCGGGGGGAGCAGGCGCGCCGGCAGGCCCGCGATCACGATCCCCGCGAGCGTGGCGAGCACCAGCGCGGTCGCGGCGAGGATCGTCGCGGCACGATCGCCGAGCGCCGAGCGCCGGATCGGGACGACGAGCGCGGCCGCGGCGATCACGGGCAGACAGGCCAGCGCGATCCGCGCGAACGGCGGATCGACGACCATCCCCGACCAGCTCAGGGCCACGAACAGGCCCAGCGCCGCGAAGCTCCCCACGCGCCGCCACATGCCTCCTGCGGACGGCCCGGTCATGCGGCCACCCGCGCCGCCCGGCGCGCGCCGGTCCCGAGCTCGCGCGCCTCGCAGCCCGCGACCTCGAACAGCGGCTGCGCCCTGCTCCGGCCGGGACCGCCGGCGCCACCGGCGCGCGGCCGCACGAGGATCCGCCGGCCGGCGGTGAGCCTGCCGAGCCTCGCCTCCGGCGCGCGCGAGGGGTCGGCGCTGAGCCAGATCGCGAGCCCCGCTCGGCCAATCCGGTGAACCGGCGGCTCGCCCGCATCGGCCTCGACCACCGCGATCCGGCGGTGGGCGGCCGCGAAGTTGCGCAGCCTGCCCTCGACCTCGGACGGGAGCGGCTCGCCGCCGATCAGCAGCACACAGCCGGGCCCCGAGCCGAGCTCGTGGCAGATCGACGCCGCCGCCCGAGCCACGGCGTCGAGCTGCTCGACCCCGGCCGCCCGCTGTGGGTCGAGCACCACCAGTCGCGCAGCGTCCGCCCCGCTGGTGATCCGGCGTTCGTGCAGCTCATCGGTGCGGGCGACGGTGGGCCAGTGGATCCGAGCGGCCGGGCTGCCGTCGCGGTAGGGACGGAGCCCGTCGATCTCGAACTCCGCCGCCCACGAGTCCGGGCCGCTGCCGTCGAATCCCCGCTCGCCCAGGCCGAGGCCGCGCCCCGCGGCGCCGGGACTCGAGAAGCTGATCGGCTCGATCCGCGGCAGGACGACGACCTCACCGCCCCGGGGGCTGCGCCGCGTTGCCGAGGCGAGCCCGAACGGATCGCTGATCTCGAGCTCGGCGGCGCCCTGAGCGTGGCGGCCCCGCCGCGGGAGCCTCGCCTCCAGCTCCAGCGCGCCGAGGCGGGAGCCCAGCCCGAAGCGCCGCGGCGCGGCCAGCAGCGGGTCCACGAGCCGCGCGCCGGGAGCGGGCAGCAGGCCGGCCTCGATCACGATCCCGAGCGGACGCGACTCGCCCTCGGTGAGCGGCTCCTCCGGGGGCCGGCGCCCGACGCGGAGGCCGGCGGCCGCCAGATGGACCCAGGCGAACGCGATGCCCGGGACCAGCAGGAGCGCGACGCCCGCCGGATACAGCCCCGGCGAGCCGAACAGTAGCCCGACCGCGCAGAGACCGCCGCCGAGAGCCGCAACCGCCGGGCCGCGCATTCGACCCGCCCGTCCTCAGAGCGCCGGCAGCCCGGCGACGCTCTCGCTGACGATCGCCCGGCGCTCCGACTCCTCGGTTCCGGGGGTCAGCATCAGCCGGTGGGCCAGCACGGTCGGCGCGAGCTCCTGGACATCGTCGGGCAGGACGTGGTCGCGGCCGCGGAGCGCCGCCAGCGCCTTCGCCGCCCGAAACAGCATCAGGTTGGCCCGCGGGCTGGCGCCGAGCTCGACGCCGGGGTGCTCCCGCGTCGCAGCGCCGACCGAGACGATGTAGCGGCGCAGGGCCTCGCTGCCGTGCACCTCGTGGACCAGCCGCTGTGCGGCGATCACTTCAGCGACCTCGGCGACCGGGCCCAGGTCGGCGACCCGGTCGGCGCTCGCGTGCAGGTCGAGCATCGCCGCCTCCTCCGCGGGCTCGGGGTAGCCGAGCGACACGCTGACCATGAAGCGGTCGAGCTGCGCCTCGGGGAGTGGATAGGTGCCCTCGTACTCGGCCGGGTTCTGGGTCGCGAGGACGATGAACGGCCGGGCCAGCTCGTGGGTCTCGCCGTCGGCGCTCACCGAGCGTTCCTGCATGCACTCCAGCAGGCCGGACTGGGTCTTCGGCGAGGTCCGGTTGACCTCGTCGACGAGCACGACGTTCGCGAACACCGGCCCGGGGTGGAACTCGAAGGTCGAGTCGGTGCGGTTGAAGATGGTCGTTCCCATCACGTCGGCGGGAAGCAGGTCCGCGGTGCACTGCACGCGGGAGAACTCGCCGCCGATCGAGCGAGCGAGCGCCCGGGCGAGCGCGGTCTTCCCGACCCCGGGCCGGTCCTCGATCAGCACGTGGCCCTCGGCGAGCAGCGCGACCAGCAGGTGCGTGATCACCTCGGGCGGCGCCTTCACCGCCCGCTTGACGTTGTCGCGCAGCCCCTCACCCAGCTCCTCGGCCGCTGCCGGATCGAACTCAGCTGACGCCTCCACCGTCATTCAATGGTAGGGATGGGCCGACCTCGGCCCGCAGGGTGCAGGTCACCCTCGTCCACTCGCGGGCGATCGGGCCAGCAGCACCAGCAGCCCGATCGGGATCAGCACCTGACCGCCGAGGCCGATGACGTTGATGATCACGTCGGCGGTCTCGTAGGGCTCGAAGTTGAGGTAGTGGAAGAGCGTGTGCGGGACGCTGAACAGCAGGAAGCTCCCGAGCGCGATCGCCACGAGCCGGCGGCCGAGGTAGATCCCGGCCGCGATCAGCACGGCACCGGAGAGCAGGAACAGTCCACCGATATCGCGGACGAGATGCTCGCTGTAGGAGGGCAGGGCGGCAACCCAGCCGCGTCCGAGCGGGAAGTCCTCGTAGAAGCCGAGCGGGGAGATCAGCGCATAGAGCCCGAGGAAGGCCTGGGTGCCGCCCAGCGCGAGCAGCGCAGCGCGGAACAGGCTCGGTCGGGGCAGGGCATCGTCGGTGCTCATCGGGCCTCCTTCGGTCGTTCGCTTCCGGTTGCGAGCAGCCCGACGCCCAGCTCGACCCAGGCGTCGATGTAGCGCTCGCGGTCGACCACCGCCAGGTGGTCACCGAACATGAAGCTCTTCAGCGCCCGGGCCACGAGGGCGTCGACCAGGGCCTCGCCCGTCGCCTCGGGATCGGCCAGCTCGACGCCCAGCGACAGGGCTCTCGACTCGAGCCAGGCGATTCCCAGCGCGCGGCCGCGGGCCACGATCGCGTGGTGGAAGTCGGCGGCGATCTCCGGGAAGCGATCGCCCTCCTTCATCACGATCCGCGCCAGCAGGCGCTCGCTCTCGAGCTCCTCCAGCGCCATCCGCCCGATCATGGTCAGCTCCGAACGCAGGTCGCCGAGCGGCAGCAGATCCAGGCTGGCGTCGATCCGGTCGATCGCGTCCATGCGCTCGGCGAGCGCGGCGCCGAGCAGGGCGCGCTTGGAGGGGAAGTGCTTGTAGAGGGCGCCGCTGCGAGGGACGAGGCCGGCGGCGCTCTCGATCTCGCCGACCGAGGTCCCCTCGTAGCCGCGCTCGGCGAACAGCTCGAGGGCGGCGGCGATCAGCCGCTGCCGGGTCGGGAGTGAGACCGTCGCCTCCATAATCGCTCGATTACCTAGAGTAAACCATCGATTACCACGGAGTCAAGGGCTAGGCTGGCGGGACGATGAGCGAGAGCGCAGCGAACTTCGAGCGGATCTGTCGCCTGTGGTCGATCAACTGCTACGTGGTCGACGAGGGAGACGCCCTGACCGTGATCGACACCGGGATCAGCGGCACGGCCAAGCACCTGCTGGCGGCCGCCGAGCGACGCGGCAAGCCGATCACCCGGATCGTGCTCACCCACGGCCACGTCGATCACGTGGGCTCGGTCGACGCCTTGATCGAGGCGCTCCCCGACGTCAGCCTGATCGCCTCACGGCGGGAGGCGAAGCTGATCAGCGGCGAGTGGAGCGCCGAGCCCGGCGAGATCGACCGCAAGCCCCCCGGTGGATTCCCCAAGCTCGACAACCAGCCCGGCGAGCTGGTCGAGGCGGGGGATGTCGTCGGGTCGCTGAAGGTGATCGCTGCCCCGGGCCACACCCCCGGGCAGATCGCGCTGCTCGACGAGCGCGACCGCACCCTGTTCTGCGGGGACTCGATGACGACGATCGGCGGCGTCGGCATCCCGGCCAAGCCGAAGGCCAGCTTTCCGCTCCCCTACTTCGCCACCTGGGACCGGCCCGGAGCGCTCGCGACCGCGAAGGCCCTGTGCGCGCTCGAGCCCGCGCGGATCGCGCCGGGGCACGGCAAGGTCGTCGAGGATCCGGGCGCCCAGATCGAGAAGGCGATCGAGGCGGCGAGCTGACCCCTCGCCGCGCGCGGGCCTACGCCAGCGCCCGGTCGGTCCAGTCCAAGAACCGCGGGAAGGCCGCCGCCAGGTGGTCGAGGAAGACCTGGTGGCCCATGCCCGCAAGCTCGTCGAGCTCAGCGCCCGGAGGGTGCTCGCGCTCGTAGCTCCGGCGGGTGAACTCGGGCGTGACCATCCGGTCCTCGGCGCCGATCCAGACGGCCGCAGGGGTGGTCACCCGCGCCCAGGGGATGCCGGGGCGGAAGCCGATGTAGCTGGCGGCCGACCCGGCCGTCACCTTGAAGTTGAAGACGTCGTCGCGCTCGGAGTCGAAGGCTTTCTGGGTCGCGGGCTCGAGCGCGACCTCGTCGTAGTCGGCGATGTGGCGCACGGGGATCGGCGCCTTCGGCAGCAGCGTGCCGGAGGCCTTCATCAGCGGCTGCTTCCAGCGCATCGAGCTGTCCAGATCGACCTCGGGGTGCCCGATGCAGTGACAGAGCACCGCGTCGGCATCGACCTCGAGGGTCAGCGCGTACCAGAGCGTGATCCCGCCGAGCGAGTCGCCGAGCAGGATCACGGGGCCACCGAAGCGGCTGCGGGCGAAGGCGACGGAGGAGTCGACCAGATCGAGGGCCCAGGGCAGCGGGCAGTGGCCCCGGTGTCCCTGCGAGAGGCCGTGTCCCGGACGGTCCAGGGCGACCGTGTTGAAGCCCGCCTCGGCGAGCATGCCGGCCAGCGGCGTGAACCGCCTGACGTGGTCACCGAGGCCGTGGTGGATGACGACGGTCGGCGCGCCCCGCGCGGCCTCGTGGATCTCGAGGTGGACGGCCAGCCCCCGGTGGCGGACGAACTCGTGGCGAGCGCCGTCGAGCGCCGCCTCGAGATCGCAGTCGGCCAGTCCCGGGATCGGCTCCCCACCGTTGAGGCCGGAGGCCTCCCTCAAAAAGGATGTCGGCGCGGCGAGCGCCGCCTCCAGCTCCTCCCGCGAAGCTCCGGGCGGAGGAGGGGTGAAGCTCAACGCCGCTGCTTGCGCTTGCGCTTGCGCTTGTTGTCCCGGCGGCCCGGGCGACCGGTCGGGCCCTCGTCGGGCGCCTCGGTATCGGCGGCGTCGTCGGGATCGTCACCGGCCAGCTCGGGGATCTCATCGTCGGCCACCTCGCGGCCCTCACCCTCGAACTCCGCGGCGTCGGCGAGCTCCTCCTCCGTCGGCGGCGGGGTATCCCCCGCCTTGAGCCAGGGGATCGCCTCCCCGGTCTCCCAGGCCGGCGGGCGCTCGCCGCGCCAGAGGTCCGCGATCAGGAGGCTGATCGTGACGATGAACAGGCCGAGGGCGAGCGGGCCCAGCGGGCCGAAGAGCAGGAAGCCGACGCCGAGGGCCATCCCGAGCGTGCCGAGGAACCGGGTCAGCAGACCCACCCGCATCGCCTGGAGCGAGGTGTAGACGACGGCGAAGACGAGCGAGAGCGCGGCAGCGAGCTGCAGACCCAGATAGGCGCCCCAGGTGCTCTCCTCGGTGAGCGTGTCCTCGGCGAACTGATTGAGGTCGCCGCCGGCGGGGGCGCCGTCGATGAACGTCGGCGTGGCGGAGTTGTAGGCGACGAAGAAGAGAACCAGCGCGAATCCGAAGAAGAGGGGTCCGACCACGGTCAGGCCGATCAGCGATCGCCGCACCGCGCTGCTGCGGTCGGCGGCGGCCTGGAAGAGGAAGAACAGGGGCGGGGCGAAGAGGATGAGCCCGATCGCCTGCAGGGCCTGCGCCGCGAGGATCTCCCCCTTGTTGGCATCGAACAGCTCGAAGCGCTCGGCGTAGGCGTCCTGCGCCGCGGTGTTGAACTCGCTCCCGAGCCCGATGAACGACGGCGCCAGCACGCAGAGCACGCCCAGGATGCCGAGCACCCCGGCGGTACGGCCGTAGCGGGATTCGCGTTCGAGGATCTCGGCTGGTTCCATGGTGGCGTGGGGCTTCCGGTGGGTCGGGGACTGCGGGGCGTCCGCTGCGGTGCCGGGGCCCGGGGGGCCGTGCTCCACGACGCGGAGGCGCGTATCTTAGGCGTGTGTCGCACTTCGCCGTAGCCGCGATCGGATCTGACCGGCCGGGGATCGTGGCAGCGCTCAGCGAGGCGCTGTTCGACATGGAGTGCAACATCGAGGACTCGCGGATGACGATCCTCCGCGGCCACTTCTCGGTGATGCTGGTCGTCTCGGCTCCCGAGAGCACCGAGCCGGGCACGCTCGCGGGTCGCCTGGAGCGGGTC
The DNA here is from genome assembly GCA_035267205.1 of Solirubrobacterales bacterium. Lineage (GTDB taxonomy): Bacteria > Actinomycetota > Thermoleophilia > Solirubrobacterales > 70-9 > CAXMST01. The sequence continues at coordinate 29,019 of DATFLZ010000093.1, forward strand.
CGGGAGGGCCTGGGGCTCGAGGCCCTGACGGTGAGCGGTGTCAACGAGCTGCGCTCGGCGGCGCCCGCCCCAACGCATGTGATCACCGTCTACGGCGCCGACCACCCGGGGATCGTGAGCGCGATCAGCGCCGCGCTGGCGGACCGCGGGGTGAACATCACCGACCTGCAGACGAAGCTGACCTCCTCCGGAGAGCGGCCGATCTACGTGATGATGCTCGAGATCGAGCTCGGCACGGCCGACGCCGAGGCGCTCGAGGCCGACCTCGGCAGGGTCGCGGGCGACGCGGAGGTCGAGGTCTCGATCGGCGAGCTCGAGACCGAGGCGCTCTAGCCGCGCGCCGGCGCCGGACGACGCCCGTGGCAGTCCGCGACGTACTCCTCTATCCGGACCCGCGGCTGAAGCAGGTCTGCGCTCCCGCGCAGCCGCAGGAGGCCGAGCGCGTCGGAGCCGATCTGCTCGAGACGATGCGCGACTTCGGCCACTGCGTCGGCATCGCCGCGCCGCAGATCGGGGAGCTGGTGCGCGTCGCGGTCGTCGATGTCAGCGCGCATCCGAAGGCCGAGGAGAGCAACGGCGAGCTGGTGCTCGTCAACCCCCGGGTCGTCGCGGCGGAGGGGTCCGCGGTCGGCCGCGAGGGGTGCCTGTCGATCCCCGACCTGACCGCGAACGTACGGCGTGCCACCGAGATCGAGATCGAGCACGCGGGCGGCAGGATCACCAGCACCGGCTTCGAGGCGCGCTGCATCCTGCACGAGATCGATCACCTCGACGGCACCCTCTTCCTCGATCGCGTCGCCTCGATCGTGGACGACGTCTTCCGCCGCAAGAGCTACGGCTGAGGCGGCTCGGCCGAGCCGTCGGCCTCGGCCTCCGCGTCGAGCGGCTCCTCGCCGGGGAGCAGCTGCGGGCCGCCCGGCCGGATCGGGTAGTACTCGTGGTCGGTGGGCTCGGCGATCCGGCTGATCCGCTCGCCCAGGCCGAGCACGAGGTTGAGCACGGGCGCGGCGAGGGCGATCATGCCCTCGAAGCGCTCGCGGGTCGCGCGCTGTCCGGGTGTGAGGCTGGCCATCGCCCGTAACGTAGCGCGGCTCAGGCGCCCGGGTGGCCGGAGCCGGGAGCGGCCGGAGCCGTACTACCCTCCCCACAATGAGCGCCACTCCCCGAGCCCCGCAGCAGACGGGCCCCGTCGTCGTCTACGCCGCCACCGGCTACACCGGGCGGCTGGTCGCCGCCGAGCTGGCGCGACGGGGGGCCGAGTTCGTGATCGCCGGGCGCAGCCGCGAGAAGCTCGATCTGCTCGCGGCCGAGCTCGATCCAACCCCGGCGGTCGCGCCGGTTGCGCTGGACGATGGCGCGGGGCTCCGCGAGCTGCTTGGCGACGCGGGCTCCGTGATCGCCTGCGCGGGGCCGTTCACGCTCCACGGCGAGCCGCTGATCGAGGCCGCGGCAGCCACCGGCACCCACTACGTCGACACGACCGGCGAGCAGCCCTTCATCCAGGCGTCGTTCGAGCGCTGGGGAGAGGCCGCCGAGCGCAGCGGCGCGGCGCTGGTCAGCGGGATGGGCTTCGACTACGCGCCGGGCGACATGCTTGCGGCGCTGACGGCCGCCGAGCTCGGGGGCACGATCGCCGAGCTCACGCTCGCCTACTCGATCCGGGGCTTCGGCCCGACCCGGGGCACGGCCCTCTCCGCGCTCGAGATGATGAGCGGAGGCGATCTCGAGTGGCACGAGGGCCGCTACCGCGAGAGCTCGCGGCGGGCCGGGCGGGGAACGTTCGACTTTCCCTCGCCGATCGGGAGCCGGCGGGTCGGCCGCTACCCCGCCGGCGAGCAGATCACCGTGCCCAGGCACGTCGACGTGAGCACGGTCCGCACCGTGATCGACATGGCCTCCGTGACACCCCCGCAGCTCGGCCCGCTCGCGGCGCCCGCGATGACGGCCACGGGGTACCTGATGGACACCCCCGTGCGCGCGCTCGGGGCCAAGCTGATCGGCCGCCTGCCGGAGGGCCCTTCCGAGCGGGACCGCAAGGCCGTCCGCTACACGATCGTCTGCGACGCCCGGGGGGCGGGGGGCGGCGGTGCCCGGGGAATCGTTCGCGGCGGCGACGTCTACGGGATCACGGCCGTCAGCACCGCCGAGGGCGCGCTGCGGATGGCCGCCCCCGGTTACGACCGACACGGCGCGCTGGCGCCCGCCCAGGCCTTCGAGCCCGAGGACTTCCTCGCCGCGCTCCGCCCCCGGGGCGTCACCCACCAGATCACCGAGCTCGGCTGAGGACCGCGGTGGCCGATCCCGAGGAGCCCGAGGACCCCCCCTACCCCTGTCCTGCCTGCGGGGCACGGCTGTTCGGCTGGACCGCCGCGCGCCACCCGATCGACGGTTCGAAGATCGTGCTCGACCGCTGCGAGGACGATGGGCTCGTCGTCACCCGCGCGCCCGAGCCCCCCGACCTGGGCATCGAGCTCGCGGAGTTCGCCGCAACCGGGGGGCGGATCGAGGCGCCGAACCGCGAGAGCTTCCAGGGCGGGATCGGCGGCGCGCAATGGGCCGGCCTGGAGCCGGACCGCCGGCGCCTGCATCTCAGCCCCAGGGCGGCCAAGCTGCTGCTCCGCACCCGCGGGATCGAGGTGCTGGAGAGCTCGACCCCGCCGAGCTTCCGCTCCTACGCGGCGATGCTGCAGACGATGGTCAACGCCTTCACGCTGCACGACAACTTCTTCCGCAACGCGCGCGCCGGGCGCCTGCCGCGGCGGACGCTGAAGCAGCGGCTCGGCTTCGCCCTGGACGCGATCGTGACGGTGCTCGTCGCGATCCCGCTCTCGATCGTCGCCCTGCCGACCGAGCTGCTCGGCAGCCTGGTCGGGCGCGGCGGCCGGATGGTGCTGGAGACCGCGGTCGACCCCGGCCCCCGGGAGACCGGCCCGGGCTAAAGCAAGGGTGCCGGGTGCCGATAACGGGAGAGATGGCACCGATGGCAGAGACTGGGTCCGACGGCGAGGATCCGGACGTAGCCCAGAGCTCCTTCCCGCCCCCTCCGCCACGTCCGGAGGCGGCACCGGCCGGCGAGAGCGAGAGCGTCTACTCGGCGGGCGAGGCCGAGGCGCTCGCGAAGATCGCGATGCTGTCGGCCCAGTCCGCGTCCGACAGCGGACCCTCGAAGACCATGCTCGGCGCCGCCGTGGGTCTTGGCGTGCTGCTCGTGGCCCTCGTGCTGTTGGCGATCATCGTCTCCATCGGGCCCGACCCGGCGGCAACCACGGCCCCCTGACCGGCGATCAGCGATTCCAGGCGCGCTCGAGCGCGGGCAGCACGAGCGCCCGCGGGAGATGGCGGCCGGCGAGACCCCCCGCCCGATTGAAGCGGCCCGGAACGACCACGCGACTGCCCTTCTCGACCCCCTCGATCGCCGCCTTCGCGATCTGATCGGGAGTCATCCAGGCGAGCTCGGGCGCGGTCTCGGCCAGCTCGCCGATGCCGGCGACCTCGGCGAACTCGGTCTTCACGGGGCCGGGACAGACCGTGGTCGCGGTGACCCCGGTTCCCTTCAGCTCCTGGTGCAGCGCCTCGCCCTGACTCAGCACGAAGGCCTTGGTCGCAGCGTAGGTTGCGCTGCCCGGCATCGGCTGGAACGCGGCCGTCGAGGCGATATTGACGACCGCGCCCTCGCCCCGATCGACCATCGCGGGCAGGTGGGTCGCGAGCAGATCGGTGACCGCCTCAACGTTGAGCCGGACCATCCTGACGTCCCAGCCCTCTTCGGTCTCGACGAAGTCGCCGTGGCCGCCGAAGCCCGCGTTGTTGACGAGCGTGCTCACTGTCAGGCCGGCGGCCTCGATCCCGGCCGCCAGCTCCGCGCGGGCGGCGCCGTCGGCGAGGTCGCAGGCAAACACCTCGGCGCGAATCGAGTGCCGGTCGGCGAGCTCAGCGGCGAGCTCGGCCAGCCGCTCCCGGCGGCGCGCGACGAGGCTGACCCCATGCCCGCGGGCGGCAAGCTCGCGGGCGATGTCGGCGCCGATGCCCGAGGAGGCCCCGGTAACGAGGGCCGTGGACCGCTCGGAGGGTGCGGGAAGTGGCATCCGGACAACCTAACAGGGGCACACGTCTATGCTTGCGGGTATGGAAGCCGGTGGATTTGGAGGCCTGTTCGGAGATCCCGACGACCTCCGCGAGCAGCTCAGCAACATGGCCGAGCAGATGCAGGGCGCCCAGCAGGTTGCCTGGGCCGACAACGCGATCGAGCTCGCGGTCAGGATGACCGTCGCCGCGATCAGCCAGGTCGAGCTCTCCGGCACCAGCGACGAGCAGGCCCATCAGGTCCGGGACGCCATCCGGCTGATCTTCCCCGAGGCCGTGACCCTCGTCTCCGAGGCCCGCCAGGGACTCAGCTAGCCACCGGCCCGCTCCCGCGGTACCCTGTTTCCGCCCCGGCTACCGGGAGCGATGAGCGCCGCGAGGCGACGGACTGGGGGAGAGAGACGAGACTTGGGGGGAACGATGACGATGGGTGGCAGCGAAGAAGACGGTGATCCTGTGCGTGACGACGGCGCCCCGCGGTTCGCTGACTACCTGCAGGCGGCGCCGGATGCCGCGCTCGTCCTCGACATGGACGGGTACGTGCTCTTCGCCAACGACGCGGCGATCGAGCTGTTCGCGATCGAGCCCGGGGGGCACCGAGGCAGGTTCTTCGGCTGGCCCATGAGTACCGACCGGGAGGTCGACATCGACATCGTCACCAACCGCGAGGCGAAGGTCGTCTCGATGCGTGCGCGGAAGGGCGAGTGGGAGGGCGGGGACGCGATCATCGCCAGCTTCAGGGACGTGACCGCGGTGCGGACAGCGCGGATCGAGCTGGCCCGCAGCGAGGCCCGGTTCCGGGCGGCTTTCGAGTCGGCCCCGGCGGGACTCGCGGTATGCAAGCCCGACGGCACGATAGCCATGGTCAATCCGGCGCTCTCGCGGCTCAGCCAGCGGTCCCGGGACGAGCTGATCGGGGAATCGATCTCGAGCCTGTTCCGCCCCGGCGACGCGGACCACGAGCGCGGGCAGCGGCGCCGGCTGGTCTCCGGCGAGGCCGACTCCTTCTCTTTCGACATCGCCATCGTCAGCCCAAAGGGTGAGCGCCCCGGGCGCCTCCACGCGAGGCGGGCGGACGCCGACGACGAGGGCTCAACGATCGTCTACCACGTGACCGACCTCACCGAGCGGAGGGCCGTCGAGCGCCGGCTCCGCTACGAGGCCGACCACGACGATCTCACCACTCTCCGCAGCCGCGGCGCGCTGATCTCGGAGCTTTCGCGGAGCATCGCGGAGTGCGGCCGCTACAACACCACGTCCGGCCTGCTGCTGATCGACCTCGATGGTCTCAAGGCGATCAACGACCGCGTCGGCCACGGAGCCGGCGACGACGCTCTGCGCCATGTCGCGTCGGAGATCTCCAATCGCGTCCGCAGCTCGGACGTCGCCGGCCGTCTCGGTGGGGACGAGTTCGCGGTCGTGCTCCCGCGCGCCGAGCCCCCCGACATGGAGGCCCTGGCGGTCGCGCTGGCCAACGTGATCGGCGCCAGCGGACTCGTGACGGTCAGCATCGGTGCGGTGATGATCGACGCCCAGACGGCTGACGCCGACCAGGCGTTGGCCGAGGCTGACCGCGCGATGTACGAGGCGAAGCGCGCGGGCGGCAACCGCGCCGTCGTCCGCGTCGGCGAGCCGGGCTGACGAGCCCCGGGCTGCCGCGGAATTCATTGGCCGGCCCGCCGCCAGCGGCGGGCGAGCCGGCTCAGTCGCCGTTCCCGGCCTCGGGGGCGGCGTGTGGTCCGAGGCGCAGCGCCGCGAGCACCGCCTGCTCGTCGCTCAGATCACCGACCAGCCGCAGCTCGGGAGGTGGATGGCGCCGGACGACGGTCGGGGTCGCGAGGATCGCTGCCGCCGCGGCATCCTCCGGGCGCTCGAGCACGTCGAAGATCTCGAGCTCGTAGTCGCCGGGCATGTGCTTTTCGCAGAGACGCTCGATCGTCTCCGTCGCCGAGACCGAGCGGGCGCTGTTCCCGGCAATGAAGACGTGCAGGAGGTGGCTGGCGGAAGCCATCGGCCCGCAAGTCTATGCCTTTACCAGTCGACCTCGGGCCGCTCGTGGCCGCGGAGGCCGGGGCGCTCGGAGAGCGCGTAGCGCCAGACCAGCGCCACGCCGAGCGCCATCATCGCCGTGGCGAGGATCGAGCCCAGGGAGAGCAGCGGAATGCCGGTGAGGCCGTTGCCGATATTGCACCCGTGGGCGATCGAGCCGCCGATCCCCATCGCCAGGCCGCCCGCAGCCGCGCGGGTGGCGCGCGGCGCGTCGGGGAGCCGGAGCGGCCCGCGGATCGCGACGGCCGCGCCGGCGACGGTGCCGATCGCGAGGAAGACCGCGAAGCTGAGCGTGCCGCCGTCGAAGATCGCCGTCTCAGCGTTCTCGGCGGCACCCACGAAGCCGAGCCCGTAGCCGTAGCCGGCCCACCCCGCGAGGAGCCAGGTGAGGACGCCGATCGCCGCGAGAACGGCGCCGGCCCGGAGCTGCCCCATGCCGCGCCGGAGGACGAAGAAGAGCAGCCCGGCGCCGAGCAGCAGCGCGAGCGGCAGGTAGTCGACCCCGACGGCGGCGTAGAGGGTCTGATCGGCCGGCGGGTCGACCGCGGTGTCGAGATCCGCGAGGACGCTCTCGAGCGGGCCGCGGATGATCAGCTCGCCAACGATGAAGCCGCCGATCGCGATCGCGGTGGCGACCGAGCCCGCTCCCGACTTCCACAGGATGCCCGCGATGCAGCCGCCGGCGAGCGCCATCCCGGCGCCGAAGACGAGCCCGCCGACCACCTGAGCCACCGGGAACAGCCCGATCGCGGGCAGCGCGTCGGGGTCGCTGAACAGATCCGCGTTGAAGATCACCAGCAGCGGGAGCAGCAGCAGCTGCACGGCCACGGCGATCGCGAAGATCCGCATGATCGACCAGTCGCCGCCGAAGCCGCTCTTGCGCACGGCCGAGTTGAAGCAGACCCGCTCCCTCGAGATCCAGGCCCCGAAGAGACCGCCCGCGATAAGCCCGCCGATCGCCGCTTCCATCGGCGCAAGTCTTGCAGGCGGCGATCAGCGGCCGGGGCGGCTCAGCCGACGAGCCCGCGGCGGCGGAGGTCCTCGACGGCCTCGTCGCCACGCTCGGCGACGGTCTGGGAGGCGACCCACTCGGCCAGCTCCGGGAGCCCATCGGCCAGGCTGACCTGCGGCTCGAACCCGAGCGTGTTCCGCGCCGCCTCCGTTGAGGCGAAGCAGTGGCGGATGTCGCCGGCCCGGAACTCACCGGTGACCTCGGGCTCGAGCCCGGGCGCGATCAGCTCGGCGAGCGAGGCCGCGAGCTCGGCGATCCGCACCCGGCGGCCGGTCGCCACGTTGAACGAGCGGCCGGCGGCGCCGGGCGCCTCCATTGCAGCGCGGGTCGCCGCGACCACGTCGGAGACGTGGACCAGGTCGCGGATCTGGGCGCCGTCCTCGAAGACGCGCGGCGCCCTGCCCGCGAGCAGACGAGCGGAGAAGATCGCGGCGACGCCGGTGTAGGGGTTGCCGAGCGCCTGCCTGGGGCCGTAGACGTTGAGGTAGCGCAACGCGACCGCCTCGAAGCCGTAGGCCTCCCCCAGCACCAGCGCGAGCTCCTCGGTGTCCCGCTTGCTGATCCCGTAGACGCTGGCGGGGCGCAGCGGGCGGTCCTCGGCGACCGGCACCGGCGTCAGCTCGGCGCCGCATCGGGGACAGAGCGGCTCCCACCGGCGCTCCCGCAGCTGCGCCGTGGGGCGCAGGCCCGGGGCGATCGTGCCGTGCTCCGCGCACTCGTAGGAGCCCTCCCCGTAGACGACCATCGAGGAGGCGACGACGACGCGGCGGATCCGGTCGCGGCGCTCGATGACCTGCTCGAGCAGGGTCGCGGTGCCGCCGCTGTTGGCGTCGACCGCCTTGCGCACGTTGACCATCGACTCGCCGTTGCCGACGATCCCGCCGAGATGGAAGACCCGCTCGCACCCCTCGATCGCGGCCGCGACGTCGTCGGCGCTGCGCAGGTCACCGCGGATCAGCTCGGCGTCGGCCGGGAAGTGGTCCGGGGGCTCTCCAGAGGGGTGGGCGAGCGGGTCGAGGTTGTCGAGCACGCGGACGCGCTCCCCCTCCGAGAGCAGCCGCTCGATCAGATGGCAGCCGATGAACCCGGCGCCGCCGGTGACGAGAACCGGAGCGCGGCTCACCAGACCGTCTCCATCGCCAGCTCGGTGACAAGGGCCTGGGCTCCGAGCAGGATCAGGACCATCGGGAGCCGCTCCCTGGGAACGATCGCCGCCGCAGCCAGGCAGGCCAGGGGTGCCATGAACAGCCAGATGCGCTCCGTCTCGGCCTTGCTGAAGCCGAGCAGCGCCGCGACCGCGACGATGACCGCGAGGGCCACGGCGATCTGGTTGCCGATGCCGAGCGCCCGCGCCGCGTACCAGGAGATCGGCAGTCCGAGCGCGACGAAGAAGGCCACCGGGGACCCGAGCACCCAATAGCCCCATGGCCGGGCGCGCGAGATCCCGAGCTCGTAGGCCTCGGACGCCGAGGCGAGAAAGCCGATCGGGTCGTAGCCGCTGATCGCATAGAGCACACCGTAGAACGCGAGCAGCGCCACGCCCGCGCCCGCCGCGACCCAGAGCGCTCGGGCGACGCCCTCCCGAAGTGCGATCAGCACCGCGGCGAAGGCCCCGATCGCAAGCAGCGCCCAGGAGAAGAACGAGGACACGGCCAGGGCCAGCATGCCCGCGATCCTGCTCGCCGCCCCACCGCCGACGAGGAGCACCGCCGCGCCCAGGCCGAGCGTCGCGAACATCGCGTCGGTGGAGGTGACGCCGTAGATCATCGCCGCCGGGCTGAGCGCGAGCAGCAGCGCGGCCCCGCGCGCCCGGCCCTCCTCCATCCGCAGCCGCCGGGCCGCGACGTAGGTGAGGGGGACGGCGAGGACGCCGGCGACGATCATCAGCGCCGCGAAGCCCTCCGGGGTGCTGATCCCGAGGGCATCGGTGAGCAGCAGCGTGCCCGGCGGATGCGCGGAGGGGTGGATCGGCAGCGACGGGGCGAGCTCGGCGAAGCGGTCGAGGAAGGTGCCGACCCCGAGGTCGAGGGCCGGGAGCGCCGGCAGGTACTCGTTCGCGGCCTCGGGGTCGAGCCCGTAGACCGAGTACCAGGCCGTGACCCCGTCCCGGCTCGCCGCGAGCGCGAGGCGCGCGGCCAGCGCGACCCCCGTGGCGCCGACCAGAAAGCCGGTGCGAGGGACGGTCGAGCGCCCCAGCCACGCGGCCGCCGCGACGGCGGCGATGAAGGCGACGATCCAGAGCAGGTGGGGATCGGGGGCGGGGATCCGGGTCAGGAAGAAGGGCGGGTTGGCGGTGCCGAGGCCGACGCCGGCCGCGTCGGCGATCAGGCCCCAGGCGACGACCGCGGCCGCGACCGCCGTCAGGGCGATCGCGGTCCGCGAGCCGGGCGGCCGGCGGCGGGCGGCCCTCGGAGCTGGCTGAGCTGTCTCCACGGCAGTGCAGACAACCACACCCCGGCCCGACGTTCTCATGCTCGTAAGGTCGGTCTGGACTAGTTTGGGGTTGTGATCACCGTCATCCTTCCCGTGCTCGACGAGGCCGCGGCGATTCCCGGCGTGCTCACCGCACTCCCCGACGGCTACGAGCCACTCGTGGTCGACAACGACTCCAGCGACGGCTCGGCCGAGCTCGCGGCGGGCCTCGGCGCCCGGGTCGTCACCGAGCCGCGCCGCGGCTTCGGCGCCGCCTGCTTCACCGGCCTGGTCTCGGCCGAGACCGACATCGTCTGCTTCATGGACTGCGACGGATCCCTCGACCCGCGTGAGCTGCCCCGGGTGACCGACCCCGTCGCCTCCGGCTCGCACCGGCTGATGCTCGGCGCCCGCGACGCCGACCCGGGAGCGTGGCCGGTGCACGCGCGGGTCGCCAACCGGGTGCTCGCGGGGATGGTCCGCCGCCGGACCGGCCTCCGGCTCACCGACATCGGACCGATGCGCGCGGCCCGGCGACAGGCGCTGCTCGACCTCGGCCTTCGCGATCGCCGCTTCGGCTGGCCCCTGGAGATGGTGCTGCGCGCGGCCGAGCAGGGCTGGTCGATCGGCGAGGTCGCGGTCACCTACCGCGAGCGCGAGGGCCGGTCCAAGGTGACCGGGACCGTCCGCGGGACGATCCGCACGGCGCGCGACATGACGAAGGCGATGCGATGACCGGCGCGGCGCCGGAGGCGGAGCCCCCGGGGATCTCCCCCTCGGAGGTGACCGTGATCGTGATCGCCAAGGAGCCGCGCCCCGGCCGGGCCAAGACCCGCCTGATCCCGGCCCTCGGGGAGGCCGGTGCCGCGCGGCTGGCCGGCGCGGCCCTCGCCGACACCCTCGACGTGGTCGCCGCGCTGCCGGAGCCCCGCCGTCGCGTGCTCGCGCTCGACGGGGAGCCCGGCCCCTGGCTTCCAGCCGGCTTCGAGGTGATCCCACAGCGGGGCGAGGGGCTCGCCGCACGGCTGGCGGCGGCCTTCGGTGACGCCGGCGGTCCGGCCTTCCTGATCGGCATGGACACGCCGCAGATCACGCTGGGACAGATCGAACGGGCCTGCGAGCGGCTGGCCGCCGCGGGCACGGGGGCCGTGATCGGCCTCGCGCCGGACGGCGGCTGGTGGGGCCTCGGCCTGCGCCGGGCCGACGACCGCGTCTTCGACGGGGTGCCGATGAGCACCGCCGAGACGGGATCGGAGCAGACCCGCCGGCTCGACGACCTCGGCCTGCGCTGGGAGCAGCTCGACTCGCTGCGGGACATCGACACGATCGACGACGCCCGCGCGGTCGCCGGCGAGGCGCCGCGCCGCCGCTTCGCCCGGGTGCTGGTGGCGGAGCGATCGCGGATGGCGAAGACCCCCGGGGCGGCATCGTGAGCGGCCCGGCAGCCGGCCGGGGCCGGACCCGCGGGATGGCTGCAGCTGCGGCCCTGCTCGCCGCGTCGCTGGCGATCGCGGCGTGCGGCTCGGACGAGGAGTTCCCGCCGCCGGCCGAGCCCGCGGCCTCGCCGGAGCAGCGGCAGGCACCCGCCGGGACCGTGCTCGAGCTTCCCAACGGCGGGGAGGCGGAGGGCATCGTCGCCGACCCCGAGACCGGGATCGTCGCCGTTGCGACGCGGGATCCCGACGCGATCATCCTGGTCATGGACGCGACCGGCCGGGCCGAGCGGGCCGAGCGGCCGAAGCTGGCCGACGTCCGCATTCCCGAGTCCCCGCGACACATGCAGCTTGCCGCCCCGGGCGGGCCGGTGCTGGCCACCGCGGAGCGCACCGATGACCTGATCGAGGTGACCCTGCCCGATGCCCTTCCCGCGACGGGCCGGCCCGGCGGCCCGCGGGTGCGTACCGTTCGCGTCGGTGACTTCCCCCACGACGCGACCGCCGCCGGGCCGCCGGGCGATCCGACCGCCCGGATCTTCGTCGCCGACGAGGGCGGCGACACGATCTCGGTGGTCGAGGGCGAGTCGGTCGCCGCGACGCTGCCTGCCGCCGAGCAGCCCGGCGGGATCGCCAACGCCGACGGCGTGATCGGGGTGATCGCGGTCGCCGAGCGCGTGCTGACGACCTACGACGCCGAGAGCCTCGAGGAGACCGGCGAGGTCGACGCCGGGGTCGGCCCCACGCACCTCGTCGCCGGCGACGACGGCCGCTTCTACGTCGCCGACACCCAGGGCGACGCGATCCTGGTCTTCGACGCCGGCCCGCCGCCGGAGCTGCTCGACCGCGTCAACCTCCCCGGCGCCCCCTATGGGATCGCGATCGACAACGAGAACCGGCGGCTGTGGGTGACCCAAACCGCTCGCAACCGCGTAGTCGAGTACGTGATCCCGGAAGAGGGGCCCGCGGCCCCCAAGCGCGTGCGCAGCTTCCGCACCGTCCAGCAGCCGAACACGGTCGCCGTCGATCCGGCGAGCGGGCTCGTCTACGTGGCCGGGCGCGCGAACGGCGTGCTGCAGGCGTTCGATCCCGACCGGGCCGAGGCTCAGGGCTGATGCCGGACCGCTGGCCACTCGCCGAGTCCGAGGAGGCGCGCACGCCGCCAGCGCCGGAGCCGCCGAAGGTCGGCCCGTTCGACCGCGACTTCTGGCGCAGCCCGCTGCGAGGGAAGTGGCTGACCTCGTTCCTCGGCTCCGCGATGCTCCCGCTGCTGATCGTCTGCGGGATCACCGGCTTCCTCTCGCACGCCGCCTACGACCCGGACCTCGGCTCCAACGACATCACCGGCGGCTTCGACTCGGGCTTTTACTTCTTCGACTGGCCGACCAGCCCGGCCTGGCTCTACTCGGTCACCCAGGGCCTGCACGTGCTCAGCGGCTTTGCCGCGATCCCGATCCTGGTCGCCAAGCTCTGGTCGGTGATCCCGAAGCTGTTCGAGCGGCCGCCGGTGCGCTCGATGGCGAACGCGCTGGAGCGACTCAGCATCGCGACGCTCGTCGGCTCCTCGATCTTCCTGTTCGCCACCGGGACGATCAACATCACCTACTGGCTTCCCTTCCCCTTCGCGTTCACGCCGGCCCACTACTACGCGGCGATCATCTTCGTCGCCGCGCTGGCGCTCCACGTGGCGCTCAAGCTCCCGAAGATCGTCGCGTCGTTCCGCCGGGAGGGCGCGTTCCGCCCGCTGGGCGAAGGCATCGAGATGATGCGCGCCGCCGACGCGGCCGAGGACGACCTGGCGCCGACCAACCCCGCCGAGGCGACGATCTCACGGCGCGGCCTGATCCTCGCGGTGGGCGCGGGCTCGGCCGGCCTCGTCGGGCTGAACATCGGCACCAACCTGCTCCCCTCGCTGCGGGAGACGTCGCTGCTCTCCGGCCGCGGGCAGAGCTACGGCGACGGTCCCAACGACTTCCAGGTCAACAAGACCTTCGAGTCGGTCGGGATCGAGGAGAGCGCGACCGGCACCGGCTGGCGGCTCGAGCTGATCGGCCCGGGCGAGCGGATGACCGAGCTGAGTCGCGACGAGCTGCTCGCGATGGATCTGCGGGAGGAACGCCTCCCGATCGCCTGCGTCGAGGGCTGGACCACCTATCAGGACTGGACCGGGGTGCAGCTCCGCGAGCTGGCGGGCATCGCCGGCTTCGACGGGGACGCGACCGTGCTCGTCGAGTCCCTGCAGGAGGCCGGCGCGTTCCGGCAGACGACGCTAAACCCCGGTCAGGTCTTCGACGAGCGCTCGCTGCTGGCGCTGCGCGTAAACGGGGCCGACCTCTCCCTCGACCACGGGTTCCCGGCGCGGGTGATCGTCCCCGCCCTGCCGGGCGTCCACAACACCAAGTGGGTCACCCGCATGACCTTCCAGGAGGCGTAGGCCGATGGCCCTGCCCGAGCCGCGCAAAGGCCTGGACCGCTTCCGCTACGAGTACGGGGCCGAGCCCCTGCATCTGCTGGCGACGCTGGCGAGCCTCGGGATCTTCGCCTACGCGCTGCTGCGGATCTTCGAGATCCCGTCGACCGGCGGGATCCTGCTCTGGCTCGGGGGCGCGATCGTCCTCCACGACTTCATCGCCCTGCCGCTGTACTCGGCCTTCCTGCGCCTCGCCGAGGTAGGGGCCGAGTCCAGTCCGGGTCCTCGCCGGCTGGCCCTCCTTCGCCTCAACCACGTGCGGATCCCGATCGCGTTCTCGCTGCTGCTCCTGCTGATCAGCTTCCCGCTCGTCTTCCAGCTCGACGAGCCGCGGTACATGCTGACCACCGGCCTCGACCTCGACCGCTTCCTCGGCAACTGGCTGCTGATCAGCGCCGCCCTCTTCATCGGCTCGGGGATCCACTACGCGCTACGCCTTCGCGGCGGGCGGGCACGGCGGCCGATGATCACGCGCGAGCTACGGCGCCCGCCGGCGCCGGAGCCCGGCCGTGGAGCGGTGATGGTGGCCCGGGGCGTGCTGGTGATCGGGCTCCTGTTCGCCCTCTGGGTCGCGGCCCTCGTCGTCTACGGGCTACTGAACTCATTCCCGCTGTAGGCGAGGCCCGGGTGGCCCGGGTGAGATCCGGATAGGCGTCGCTGGGCGGGGGCTATCCGGTTTTCGGTGGCCCTCGGCGGAAATCGTCACATCTGCCGCACCACGCGTGACGCCGTTCGCCCTAGCGTCGGCGCCATGGGAAGCGACCAGCGCGGAGCGGCATCGGTGGAGCACG
>DATFLZ010000094.1:0-2053 GCA_035267205.1 Solirubrobacterales bacterium
GCGGAGCGGATCCGCGAGCACTGCCCGGACGCGCGCCTGCTCTACATGGACCGCGACCCGATCAAGCGGATCCTCTCCCACTGGGTACACGCGACCGGCGCCGGCTACGAGACCCGCGAGCTGGTCCCGACCCTCTCGGCGCCCGACTCCTCATACATCCACCGCTCGCTGTACTGGATGCAGCTGCAGCCCTACCTGGAGCTGTTCGACCGCGAGCAGATCGAGGTGATCGCGCAGGAGGAGCTGCAGCGCGAACGCGAAGCGACGATGCGCAAGGCCTTCCGCTTCGCCGGCGTCGACGAGGGCTTCAGCTCGGAGCAGTTCGACCGCGAGTGGGAGAAGTCGAGCGCCAAGCAGAGCGACAAATACCAGTTCATGGAGAAGGCGATCAAGCTGCCGGGGCTGCGCTCCTTCGATCGCAACTTCGACCGCCTGCCCGAGTCGCTGCGCTGGGTCGTCGAGAAGGTCGTCCACGATCCCGAGCAGCCGCCGGCGCCCAAGCCCGAGCTCTCCGCGGAGCTGTTCGAGACGCTGCGCGGCCGCTTCGGCGCCGACGTAGCCGCTCTGCAGGAGTTCGCCGGCCGCGAGTTCGCCGGCTGGCACGACTACTCCTAGCCGCGATGCGGCGCCTTCTGCCCGATCCCGGACCGACCACGGTCGCCGAACAGCTCCACACCTACCTGCCCTGGGAGCAGCCGCATGACGATCGTCCATTTGTCGCGATGAACTTCGCCGCCACGGTTGACGGGCGGGCGGCGATCGACGGGGCCTCCGGGCCGATCGGGTCGGACACCGACACGGCGATGCTGAGCGAGCTGCGCGGCCGCTTCGACGCGGTGATGATCGGCGCCGGCACGAAACGGGTCGAGGGCTACGAGCGGATCGCGAAACGGCTGGTCGTGGTCGAGAGCGGGCCCGGCGGCGAGCCGGCCGACCTCGCCGCCCTGCTGCGCACGCTGCGCGAGGACGGCGTCCGGGCGCTGCTCTGCGAGGGCGGGCCGACCCTGCACGGCTCACTACAGGCTGCCGGCCTGGTCGACGAGCTGTTCCTGACGATCGCTCCGAAGCTGGCCGGAGAAGGCGCGCCGGGCATCCTCGCCGGGCCGCTCGCCGCGACCGAGCCGCTCGAGCTGGTCTGGCTGTTGGAGCAAGACGGCGAGTTGTTCGCCCGTTACCGACGCGGCTGAGCTAGCTTTCCCCTCCCGGGAACCGAGGAGAGGACGCCGTAGCGATGGACTTCAAGCCCAGCCCCCAGGTCGAGACGCTGCGCGAGCGCATCCTCGACTTCATGGACGCCGAGCTCTACCCGCAGGAGCGCGAGATCATGGCGGCACTCGACGCCGAGGTGGCGCCCGGCGTCCCCTACCCGCGGGTGCTGGTCGAGGTGCGCGAGAAGGCAAAGGCGGACGGGCTCTGGAACCTCTTCATGCCCGACGAGCGCTTCGGCCCCGGCCTGAGCAACTGGGAGTACGGGCTGCTCTGCGAGGAGATGGGTCGTAGCCCGGCGGCGGCGCCGATGGCCTTCAACTGCGCCGCGCCGGACACCGGCAACATGGAGATCCTCGCCGAGCACGGGACCGAGGAGCAGCGCGAGCGCTGGCTCGAGCCGCTGCTCGAGGGCCGGATCCGCTCCTGTTTCTCGATGACCGAGCCGGATGTCTCCGGCTCGGACCCGACCCTGCTGCAGGCGCGCGCCGTGCGCGACGGTGACGAGTGGGTGATCGACGGCCACAAGTGGTTCACCTCGGGCGCGATGGGCGCCGAGCTGGCGATCGCGATGGTCGTCACCGACCCCGACGCCGCGCCCTACAACCGCGCCTCGATGATCTGCGTGCCAACCGACAACCCCGGCTTCGAGCTGGTCCGGCAGATCCCGGTGATGGGCCACGAGAAGGGGCCCGGCCACTGTGAGATCCGCTACAACGAGTGCCGCGTGCCGGCCGCCAACCTGCTCGGCGGCGAGGGTCAGGGGTTCGCGATCGCCCAGGACCGGCTCGGGCCGGGGCGGATCCACCACTGCATGCGGGCGATCGGCACCGCCGAGCGGGCGCAC
>DATFLZ010000095.1:0-2513 GCA_035267205.1 Solirubrobacterales bacterium
CAGGGTGTGAGGGTCATGAATCTGAAGGACGACGATCGTGTCAGCGCAGTCGCCCTGGTCATCGAGGACGCCACCGTGGTGCCCGCCGCCCTCGAGGCGAATCCCGAGCTCCCGGAGGAGGCCGCCACCGGGAACGGCGCCTCCCCCGAGCCCTCCGATGACTGACCGCCGCCGCCACGAAGCGGCCACCGAGGACCGCCCCGCCCCGGCACGGGACCGCGCGATTGAGGCCGACTGCTCGGTTTGATTGAATCGCGGCTACCGGAGAAAGGAGGTGGTCCGAAGTTGAATTCAATGTTTTCTGGGACACCGGAGGTGACGGGCCGCTAGGCGGCAGCGGGGCCGCCCGGCGAATACCACCCGGGCACCGGTGAGAGGCGTGGCTGGAAGCTGTCCCATCCGGCCGGAACAGCGACCTCTCACGAGTACTGATCCGCACCTGAGGCGAGGCCGCCCCCGATCGGGGGCGGCCTCGCCCATGTACGGGGGCAACGACCCGCTACTTTCAATGGGGCAGACGTGTTGCAATTCACAATGATGCCCCGACGCCCCAGCCTGATTCTCATCGCCGCCTTCGCCGCCGCAGCGATCGCAGCGACGCCCGCCGCGGCGAACCGCCAAGTCGTCCGGGACGAGCTCCGCGAGACCCGCGCGCTGAAGCTCAACGGGCGGATCGATATCCGCAAGGCGATCGCCGGCCATCGGGGGGACCTGCTCGAGCACAAGGTCGTCATGCGGAAGCGGATCGCACCGAAGCGCGGCAGGGAGCGGCCGCTGATCGCCCTCAATACCCGCGGTAGCCGCCGCTCGGACGCCGAGTACCTGGTCTTCGGAAAGGGCATCTTCAAGAACCGGAAGAAGGGCGACCCGAAGCTCATCGGCGAGGCGAAGCTGATCGCCAGAGGTCGCAGTTGGACGTACCGCTTCGACGCCGGCGAGATCCCCGGGCTCAAGCGCTACGGGTGGTCGGCCGTCGTCACCAAGGGCAACGCCTTCGACATCGCCCCCGCGAAGCGCTACAAGCGGCACCGCGTCTGAGGCGGCGGCCGAGCCCGGTGGTCTAGGCGGCCATCCCGAGGTAGGGCTCCCACGAGGGCGGGACTCGCGGCGCCGCCACCCGGATGAAGATGCTTGGGCCCGGCGGCTTCGGCGTCGAGGCGGGGTGCATCGAGATCTCGAGCGGCAAGCGGTTTCCCTTGCGGCGGTTGCAGGGACCGCAGGCCGCCACGATGTTCTCCCACACCGACTTGCCGCCGCGACTGCGCGGGATCACGTGGTCGACGGTCAGCCCCGACCTGCGGGTCCCGCAGTACTGGCAGGTCCATGAATCGCGGGCGAGAACCGCCTTGCGCGTGATCTTGCGCCGATGGATGTCCCTGGGAATCCGCACATAGGTGACGAGCCGGATCACGAGCGGCCGCTCGAGCGCCAGGCGCTCGCTGTGGAGGCGCTCGTCACTGCGCTCGACCACCTCGGCTCGCCGCTTGAGCAGCAGGACGGCTGCGCGCCTGACGGTGCAGACGTTGATCGGCTCATACGTGGCGTTGAGAACCAGAACCCGCCCCCCGATCGCTCTCACGGCCGCCGCCTCCCCCCGCTCCGCCACGGCGCCGGCGCTCCCGTTCGCGGCCGCGATCGACCCGGCGGCCCGCTGCTCCCGCCCCCGGGCCCTGGGGGCCGGATCGGCAATCGCCTTCATTGCGCTGCGATTCTATCCACCGGCGGCGGCGGCGGATCGCGGCACGGCTCAGGCGATCGGCGGCGGCCCGCCCAGCGGATAGCTGCCGAATACGCGTACCGTCTCGGCCTTCCCACGCAGCGCGGCCACGGCCTCAGCCGTCATCCCGGTGCCGGCGTCGCCGTCGACGTCGATGAAGAAGAGGTAGCGACCGAGCCCGCTCCGCAGCGGCCGCGACTCGATCCGCGTCAGGTTGATGCCACGGTTCGAGAACTCATAGAGGGCATCGACCAGCGCCCCGGGGTGGTCGTCACCGAGCTCCGAGAAGGCGAGCGTGGTCCGCCACGGACCGGCCCACTCGTCCTGTGGCTCGACCTCGCCCTCGGCGGCGAGCCAGACGAAGCGAGTCACGTTGTCGCTCGAGTCCTCGACCCCTTCCATCAGCACCAGGCATCCGAACGCGGCGGCCGCTGAGCCCGAGCCGAGCGCCGCCCAGCGGCCATTCGACTCCGAGACCTGCCGCACGGCATCGCTCGTGCTCGCACTGGAGCGGACCTCGGCCCCGGGCAGACGCTCGCGGATGAAGCGCGCGCACTGGGCGTTCGCCTGTGGATGGGAGAGCACGACCTCGATCTCCTCGATGCGCAGCTCGGTGCGGGCGATCAGGCTGTGCCTGATCGGATGATCGCGCTCGCCGACGATGCGCACCCGCTCGGTGTCGAAGGCGATCGCATCCAGCGCGGACCGGACCGACCCCTCGATCGAGTTCTCGAACGGGACCAGGCCCCGGTCGACCTCGCCGGCCTCGACCGCGTTGATCGCATCGACGATCGTC
>DATFLZ010000096.1:0-17125 GCA_035267205.1 Solirubrobacterales bacterium
ATCGATATCGCCGAGTGCTACCGCGAGCGGCTCCCCCGTCCGCCGGCTCCGCTCGAGCTCCCGCCGGAAACGCTCGTCGAAGCCGCGCCTGTTGATCAGCGCGGTCAGCGGGTCGACGCGCGCCAGCCGATCGAGGCGCCCGACCAGCTCGTCCACTTGGCCCCGCACGATCTGGGCGGCGAGCGCCGTCCCAGCTACCGCCGCGACGATCACCACGGAGCGGACCGCGATCGCCTCGGCCCCGATCCCGATCGCCGCCGAGGCGGCGGCGTAGGCGACCGCGGTGGTGACCACGACGATGCCGGCCGTCGCGCGACTGAAGAAGTAGCCGGCGAACAGCGCCGGGAGGGTGTAGAACACGCCGAGGACGACGGCGGCCTCGGTCCGATCGCCACTGAGCGCGATCGCGGCGGAAATGATCAGAATTCCGCCGAAGATGAGCAGCGGAGACAGCCAGTCCTGCTTGAGTCGGCTCGAGATCAGCATCGCCGCTCCGAAGACTGCCTGGGCCAGGCAGAGCAACCAGTGGTTCGTCGTGTCGCCGACGATCTGTGGCGAGATCAGCAGGATCGCGGCGGTGGCGGCGGCCCCGGCGAAGAACAGGTAGGCGCCGACCGTGCCGATCAGGCGCGGCGGCGTTGTCCTTGACGCGATATCGGATAGATCTGTAGGCATCCGGCACATCTACCTATCGGCCGATTTCCAGGCGCGCATTAGCGATAGGGTCGGACCGTGTTCACGGGCCTGAATGGAGCGAGTTGATGGGCAGGTGGGGAGTGCTCGTCGTCCTCGCGGTCGCGCAGTTCCTGATGGTGCTCGACCAGGCGGTGATGAACGTCGCGATCTCGCAACTGGTCGAGGACTTCGATACCACCGTGACCACGATCCAGGGCGTGATCGCGCTCTACGCGCTGGTTATGGCAGGGCTGATGCTGACCGGCGGCAAGCTCGGGGACCTCTGGGGCCGGCGGCGGGCGCTGCGGATCGGCCTCGTCATCTACGGGACGGGGTCGGCGCTGACGGCCGTCTCCTGGAGCGTCCCGTCGCTGCTGGTCGGCTGGTCGATCCTGGAGGGAATCGGCGCCGCGCTCGTGTTGCCCGCCATGGTCGCGCTGGCGGCGAGCACCTACAGCGGCCAGGACCGGGCGATCGTCTACGGCGTCCTCGGTGGCGTAGCGGGAGCCGGGATCGCGGTCGGCCCGATCCTCGGCGGCTGGGCGACGACCGAGCTGACCTGGCGGGTCGTGTTCGTCGGCGAGGTCGTGGTAGCGCTCGGGATTCTGCTCGGCACGCGGCTGATCCACGAGCCGCGCCCTGAGGGAAAGCCTCCGTCGCTGGACTGGGTCGGCTCCGTGCTCGCTGCGCTCGGGCTCTCGATCGTGGTCTTCGCCGTCCTGCAGGCGAGCAACTGGGGCTGGCTGCAGCCGCAGGCCTCGCCGATCGAGCCGTTCGGACTGGCGCTGACGCCGTTCGTGGTCGCGGCCGGCTTCGTCGTGCTGGCGGGGTTCCGCGCCTGGCAGCGGCGACGGGAGCGGCGCGGCGAGGACCCGCTCGTCCATCTCGGCCTCCTGAAGATTCCGATCCTCCGGGGAGGGCTGGGCATGCTCTTCGCCCAGAACCTGATCCTGATGGGCATCTTCTTCACGATCCCGCTGTATCTGCAGATCGTCCAGGGGCTGGACGCGCTCGATACCGGGGTCCGGATGTTGCCCGCTTCGGTGGGGCTGTTCATCGCGGCGCTGGTCGGCTCGCGGCTCGCCACGCGCTTCGCCGCCCGCCCACTCGTCAGGATCGGGCTCGCGATCACCTTCGTCTCAGCGCTGATGCTGCTGGGAACGATCGAGCCCGAGCTTGACAACGGCTCGTTCCTGTTGGCGATGGGGGTGCTCGGCGTCGGCATGGGCCTGGTCGTCTCCCAGCTCGGCAACGTCGTCCAGGCCGGCGTCTCCGACAGCGACCGCAGCGAGGCGGGCGGCCTGCAGTTCACCGCACAGCAGCTCGGCTCCTCGCTGGGAACGGCGCTGCTCGGCGCCGTGGTGATCACCGGCCTGCTCGGGGCCTTCACGAACAACATCGCGGATGACGAGCGGGTCTCGGCGGACATCGAGCAGCAGGTGGGCGTAGCGATCAGTGCCGGCGCCAGCTTCGTCGCCTCCGAGGAGGTCGAGGCCGGCGCGAACGACGCCGGCCTCGACGGCGCCTCGGTGGACGCTCTCGTTGAGAACTACGAGGACGCGCAGCTCTTTGCCCTGAAGCTCGCGTTCCTGTTCGCAGCGTTGATCACGCTCGGGGCGCTGCTGACGACCGGCAACCTGCCGGTCGCGCGCTTCGACGAGCTGCAGTCGGGCCCGGACCCACCGGCCGCGCCGACCGGTTGACGGACCACCGTGGGGCGCAGACAGCATCGTGAGGAGGACGAGCACCGCGGGGAGCGCGCCGCCCACGCGATCTACGGATCGATCATCGTGCTCGCCGTGATCGTGGCCGAGCAGGACTCGGGCGTGACGGCGTGGCAGGCCACCGCTTCAGTGGTCGGCGCGGCGGTGGTCACGGCGCTCGCCGAGGTCTACGCGAACTACATCGGCGCGACGATCCGCGCCCGGCGACACCCCAGCTCCGCGGAGCGGCGCCTGATCGAGCGCAACGTGATGATCGGCTTCGGCACGGCGATCTCGCCGATCGCCTTCTTCATCCTCGCCGACCTGGACGCCATGTCGCTGGAGACCGCGTTCGACGTCGCGATCTGGTCCGGGGTCGGGATCCTCGGCGCCCACGCAGCCGTGGCCAACAGGCTGGCCGGCTTCGGCCGAGGCCGGAGCCTGCTCCTGGGCGCCGCCTTCGCGCTCCTGGGCGCGGCGCTGGTGGGCCTCAAGGCCGCCGTCTGAGCCCGCGCCGAGAGCTCCGGGGGTGGGACTCGAACCCACAACCTAGCGGTTAACAGCCGCTCGCTCTGCCGTTGAGCTACCCCGGATCAGGAA
Organism: Solirubrobacterales bacterium; assembly: GCA_035267205.1. Taxonomy (GTDB): domain Bacteria; phylum Actinomycetota; class Thermoleophilia; order Solirubrobacterales; family 70-9; genus CAXMST01. The sequence goes on from DATFLZ010000096.1 coordinate 2,979, forward strand.
TCAATACACCGGAAGTTTCCTACCTATGAGGCGCCCTCCGTGGCCGTCACTTTACCGGCAGCGAGCGAAAGCCTCCCTCGACCTCGGCATGGCAGTTTGCGCAAAGCAGCACGCACTTGGCGGCTTCTGCGCGAAGCACCTCAAATGAACGGCTGAGGCCGTGTGCGGAAAGCCCGAACGATTTCTCCTCAGGATCAAGATGGTGGAACTCGAGAGCGCCCGGCCATCCGTCGTAACCACAGGCCGCACAGCAGCCACCCGCCTCCTCGACGAGGCGGAGCTTCGCGCGCCGGCGCCACTCGGCCACCCGAGCCTGCCGGCACTTGCGGCATCGCGTCCGCCCGCTGTTCTCGATCACGAACGTCGTCCAGCCGTGCTCCCCACATTGCTTGAACAGCGTCCGCTGGCCGGCCCCGAGCCGCTGATCGCGTTCACCGCGTCGCACCTGGATCGGTGAGGGCAGGCAATGCTGCTCGATCCAGTACCGCACGCTGCGCTGGCTCCGGCCAAGCCTCCGCGCGATCTCGCGCACGGGCAGACCCTGCTCGACCAGGGGGCGTAGCTGCTGCTTGCTCAGGCTGCCACGCGGACTGTGCTTGGCGGCGCCGTTGGCCCTGAGGCCGTGCTTGCGGAGCCAGTAGGAGATCGTGGACGGATGCTTCCCACTCGCCTCAGCGATCGAATCGAGCGACATCCCCTGATCGAGGTATCGCTTGAGCAGCTCCCGGTCCATGGCGCCCATCCTCCCAGCCTGGTCGGACGGAGAAAGCGAACGTATGTTTGTGCCGCCGACGGCGGCGCTCAGCCGCTTCGAGTCGCGATCGCGTCGGAGATTCGGGCGCGTTCGCGGTGGAGCTCGACCGTCTCCTTCGACTGCTCGCCGCCGTCCCGGCGCAGGTGATTGATCTGACGGTCGAGACGGGCGCGTTCGAGCATCAACCACGACAGCTCGATCGCGGCCTCCTCGGCGGGCTCGCGCTCGGCCTGCATCGTCAGGCGGCTGATCTCGGCGAAGAGCTCCTCGTTCTCGCGGGGCAGCTCCGCGAGAGGATCGCGCAGGTGGTCTTTGAGCCAGGGGAGGGCGACGCGCGCGCGCTCGCCGACCAGGTGCTCCTCGCTGAGGCGCTCCAAGTACTCGGCCCCGGTGGCCGGGCTCGCGATGCACATCGCCAAGAACGCATCCTCGCGGCGCTCCTCGGTGGTCGGGCGGCGCCTGACGGCCGGGGCCCCACCTCCCCCCTCCGGCCCTGGATCACCGTCGCCTCCGGCCGGCTCCCCCTCTCCCGAATACTCGGGGCCGGGGTCGCCGCCCTCCGACCGGGGGGCTGGGAGGGGAGCACGCTGGGACGCGGCTGGTGGCGCCGGCGCCGGCCGCGCCCCGGCCATCCGCCTGCCGACCATCCCCGGATCGGTGTCGAGCGCGTCGGCGATCTCGGTGACGAGCTCCTGCCGGGTGATCGTCTCCCCCATCCCCGCCAGCACCGGCACGACCTCGTCAAGCGCGCGGTCGCGGCCCGCCGGGGTCTCGAGCTCGCCGTCGGCGAGGATCGCCCGGGCGTGGAAGACGGGCAGATCCACCGCCTCGGCGAGCAGGCTGCGGAACCGCTCCTCCCCGCGCTCTGCCGCGAGCATCTCGGCCGGATCCTCGCCCTCCGGCATCCCGCAGACCAGCAGTCGCAGCTTTCCCGCCCCGCTCACCCGCTGCGCCCGCAGCATCGCCTCGCGCCCAGCGCGGTCGGCATCCAGCGCCAACACGACCTCGCCCGCGTAGCCGGCGAGCAGCTTGAGCTGGTCGGAGGTGATCGCCGTGCCCATGACCGCCACCGTCTCCTCGATCCCGGCCTGGTGCAGGGCGAGCACATCGGTGTAGCCCTCGACGACCACCGCCCGGCCGCCGCGAGCGATCGGCCCGCGCGCCCGGTCAATTCCGTACAGCGTGCGGCTCTTGCGGTAGAGCTCGCCCTCGGTCGAGTTCTTGTACTTCGGCTTCTGATCGGCGGTGGTCGCTCGGGCGCCGAAGCCCACCGTGCGGCCGCGGACGTCGCGAACCGGGAACGTGATCCGCGCCCGGAAGGCGTCGTAGTAGCCGCCCTTGCGCCCCTTCTGGACCAGCCCGACCGCCTGCAGCTCATCGATCGAGAACCCGGCGCGCTGGCCGGCGACGACGATCGAGTCCCACGCGCTCGGCGCGAAGCCGACCCCGAAGGCGCGCAGGGTCTCCTCCCGCAACCCCCGCCCCGCCAGATACGACCGCGACTTCGCCGCCTTCTCCGTCTCCCAGAGCGTCGCCTCGTAGAAGGCCGCGGCCCGCTCGAGCGCCTCGCCGAGCCGCCCGCGCCGGCGACGGCGCTCCTCGGCCTGCGGATCCTCCTTCTCCCGCTCGACGTCCACCCCGTAGCGATCGGCGAGCGACTCGACGGCGTCGGGAAAGCTCAGCCCCTCCTTCTCCTGCACGAACTTGATCGTGTCGCCGCCCGCCTCGCAGCCGAAGCAGTAGTAGAACCCCTCGGCCGGCTTGACCGAGAACGAGGGCGTGCGCTCCTCGTGGAACGGGCACAGCCCCACGAAGCGCTCCCCCTGCCGTCGCAGGTCGGTGTGCGCGGAGACGACCTCGACGATGTCGGCGGAGTCCCGCACCCGCTCGATCGTCTCCGGCGTGAACAGGCTCACAGCCGGGACTCCTCGGGGAGCGCGATCTCCCGGAACGTCTTGATGCAGAAGCGGTCGGTCATCCCGGCGACGTAGTCGACGACGGGCTGCAGGTCCCCCTCCCCGGCACGCGCGGGGGCGCCGTTCGGGATCTCCCCCGGATGCCCGAGGTAGTGATCGAGCAGGGCGACCAGCGTGCGCTGGACCCGCTCGTGCTCGGAGCGCGCGTCCGGCCCGAGGTAGACGTGCTCGAACATGAACTTCCGGAGCCGCAGCATCGCGCCGCCGATCTCATCGCTCTGGGTGATGTCGCCGCTCTCCCGCGAGCTCGCGACGATGTCGCGGACCAGGGTGTCGATTCGCTCCGAGCCGCTTTCCCCGAGCGGATCGATGAGCTCCCGCGGGAGCTCATCGGGGTCGAGGATCCCCGCCCGGAGGGCATCGTCGATGTCGTGATTGATGTAGGCGACCCGATCCACGAGCCGGACGATCCGCCCCTCCAGAGTCGCCGGCTTGGTCGGCCCGGTGTGGTTGAGGATGCCGTCGCGGACCTGCTCGGTGAGGTTGAGCCCCTCCCCGCCCCGCTCGAGCGCCTCGACCACCCGCAGCGAGTGGACGTTGTGCTTGAAGCCATCCCCTCCCCGCTCGCGGATCGCGCCGTCGATCACCTCCTCGCCGATGTGCCCGAACGGAGGATGCCCGAGGTCGTGCCCGTAGCCGATCGCCTCGGTCAGGTCCTCGTTCAGCCCCAGCACCCGGGCGACGTTCCGCGCGATCCCCGTGACCTCGAGCGTGTGGGTCATCCGGGTCCGGTAGTGATCACCCTCCGGCGCGATGAAAACCTGGGTCTTGTACTTGAGGCGCCGGAACGCCTTCGAGTGCACGATCCGGTCGCGATCCCGCTGGAATGGCGTGCGGTGTGGGCTGTCGGGCTCGGGCCGGGCGCGGCGGGCCGGATAGGAGCGCGCGGCCTCGACGGCCAGCTCTCGCTCCTCGGCCTCGCGGGTTCGCTGTTCGAAGGGATCGTCGCGCACTCTCAAGAGAATATGGGCGCGGACCGCGACGACTCTCCCCCCCAGCGGCTCGAACCTCAGGCCGCCGTGCGCAGCTGCACATGGGCGTGATGGCTGAGCAGATCGCCGATCGCTCGCTCGACCTGTCGCAGGCTCGCGGGCTCGGCCGCGGGAAGCTCGGCCAGCGGCCTACCGAGCGCCTCGACCATGAACTCGTGGGCATCGTGAGAGAGCGCGAAGCCGCCGCCCTCGCAGGCCGCGCAGACGACGCCCCCCGCGGCGCCCGAGAAGCCGCTGATCCCCTCCGCCTCCCCGCAGCGCGCGCACGAGGCCAGCTCGGGAGCGAAGCCCGAGGCGAGCGCCAGCTTCAGGCGGAAGGCGAGGCCCGCCGCCGAGGGCCCCGCACCGGCTGCAGCGCCCGCGCCCTCGGCATCGGCGGCGGCGCCCGCGTCGAGCAGGTCCAGGTAGCGGCACAGGAGGTTGAAGGCCGGGCGATTGGGCTCGACCGAGTCCAGCAGCCGCAGAACCGCCTCGCAGGCCCGCGCGGCGGAGCCGATCGCGGGGCCGCTCGCCCGCAGGTTCGGATATCCGCACACGGTGGAGGCGCCGGTCACCGTGAGCAGGTCGCCGCGCCCCTCGTGCAGCAGCAGATCGAGCCGGAAGAAGGGCTCCAGGCGACCGCCGAAGCGCGATCGCGGCTTTCGCGACCCCTTCGCGATCGCGTTGACCCTGCCCCGCTCGGCCGTATACAGGTGGAGAATCCGGTCGGCCTCTCCGTAGCGGATGCTGCGCAGCACGATCGCCTCGGTCTTGAGCTTGCCGGCCACCCTCCCAGAATGATGGTCGGCGCGGCGGATCGGCGCCCGGGTCAGGCCGGGTTTGCCGAGCGGATCGCGTCGCGGATCGCGGCCGCGGTGACGGTAGCCCCCAGCGTGCCAACGCTCAGCACCCGCCACGAAGGCGCGCCTTCGGCCCCGGCCCCGCCGCCGGAGAGGCAGAAGGTGATGTCCCCGTCGAAGGGCGTGTAGACGGGGTCGATCGCACGCGGCACGCCCGCCGCCGCCATCCGCGCGACCTTGTTCGCTGCGAGCTTGTCGAGCGCGGCGTCGGTGACCACGCACACGAGCGTCGTCGAGTCGCGCGACTCGCCGCTCGCCCACGCGGGCGGACCGGGCATCGAGGCGATCAGCTCGGCGCTGCTCGGGCCCTCGCCGCCCCCGACCCTCGGTCGCGCGAGCGGCGTCCCGTCGGCGTCCACGACGTCGCCGGTCGCGTTCACGACGGCCAGCGCCGCCACGACCTCCCCGGTGCCGAGCTTCGCGGCGGCGTACCCCACGCCGCCCGGCGTCGCGTGCTCCCGGCCGCCCGCCTTGGCGACCGCGGCGCCCGTCCCCGCGCCGACCCGTCCTCGCTCGGGAACGTCGCTCGCCGCTGCCTCACAGGCCGCGTAGCCCTCGGCTGGACCCGGGCGAACGGAGGCGTCACCGGCGATCAGGTCGTAGATCACCGCCGCCGGGACGAGCGGCACCAGCCCGCCCGGGGTCGCGTAGCCCCGCCCGCGCTCCTCGCACCAACGGGCGACCCCGTCGGCCGCCGCCAGGCCGTAGGCGCTGCCGCCGGTCAGCAGCACCGCGGTGGCCTCCTGAGCGTTGGCCAGCGGGGAGATGATCTCCGTCTCGCGGGAGCCCGGGCCACCCCCGCGCACGTCCACGCCGCAGGCGGAGCCCTCCGGAGGGAGCACGACGGTGCATCCCGTCTCGGCCTCGCGGTCGGTCCAGTGGCCGGCCGTGAAGCCGGCCGGCAGCGGCAGCTCGGCGCCGGGCCCGCTCACCGGCGCTTCGCCTCCGGCCTCGGGCGCGGGCGCCGGCGGCGCCGAGGCCGCCGCCGCAACCGGATCTGGCAACTCGGGCAGAAGTAGGTGGAGCGGCCGCCGACCACGATCCGGGAGATCCGCTCACCGCAGCGCGGGCAGTCCTCGCCCTCGCGGGTGTGGACGAGGAACTCGTCCTGCATCGACCCCTCGTCGCCACGGGCGTCGCGGTAGTCGTCGATCGAGGAGCCGCCGTTGCGGATGCCGAGCTCGAGCGCATCGGCGATCCCCTCGCAGAGGTCCTCCGCGTGCTCGGCCCGCAGCGAGCCGGCCGGCGAGAGCGGGTGGAGCCGGGCGCGATGGAGCGCTTCGTCGGCGTAGATATTGCCGATCCCCGCGATGTGCTTCTGATCGAGCAGAAACGACTTCAGCGGGGCCGTCCGGCCGGCTGCAACCTCGAGCATGTAGGCGGGGGTCAGATCACCTGAGAGCGGCTCGACGCCGAGCCGCTCGCCGAGATAGGGCTCCAGATCGCCCGGGCCGAGCAGAGCGGCGTGGCCAAACCGGCGCGGGTCGGTGAACCGCAGCGAGCGCCCGTCGTCGAGCGCCAGCTCGGCCCGCAGGTGGCGCTCCTCCGTGGACATCTCGGCCTCGTAGATGCGCTCCCCGCCGAGCCGCTCGGAGCCGATCACCAGGTTGCCGGTCATCCGCAGGTGCATGAGCAGAGTCGAACCGTCGTCGAGCGCGATCAGGATGTACTTGCCGCGCCGGCCGATCGCTTCGATCGTGCGACCCTCGACGCCCCGTGAGATCACCTCCGGCGTGGCGGGCTTGCTCCACCTGGGATCGTGGATCTCGATCCGCTCGATCCGTCTCCCGCGAACCTCGGGCTCGAGCTGGCGGCAGACGGTCTCGACCTCGGGTAGCTCGGGCACACCCCCCTTCTACAGGAGGGAGGACCGGCGCGACCCCTCCTACTCGCCCAGTCGCGCCCGCGGATGGGTGTCGAAGTAGACCTCTTTGATCTCGTCCGCCGAGAGGTGGGTGTAGATCTGGGTGGTCGAGACGTCGGCGTGCCCGAGCATCTCCTGCACGGCGCGAAGATCACAGCCACCGGAGAGCAGGTGAGTCGCAAAGCTGTGGCGGAGGGTGTGTGGGCTCATCTTGTCCCCGAGCCCGCCCGCGCGAGCCCGCCCGCGGATGATCTTGTAGAGCCCCTGCCGGCTCAGCGAACCGCCCCGCTGATTGAGGAACAGCCCCCGCTCGTCGCCGTCGTTGGCGAACGCGGGGCGCCCGTCGCGCAGGTAGCGCCGGACCGCGGCCCCGGCCTCCCGGCCGAGCGGCACGATCCGCTCCTTGGAGCCCTTGCCCCAGGCGCGGAGAAAGCCCTCGTCGAGATCGACGCTGCCGAGCTCGAGCCCGACGGTCTCCGAAGCGCGCAGGCCGCATCCGTACATGACTTCGAGAATCGCCCGGTCGCGTAGGTCGGCGGGCTCGGCCCCCGACACGCTCTCGAGCAGCTTCTTGACCTCCGAGTAGCCGAGCACCTTCGGCAGACGGCGGCCCTTGCGGGGCGGCCTGAGCTCCGCGGTCGGATCGCCCTCGATCAGCTCGCCGCGCCGGAGATGGCGGTAGAAGGAGCGCAGACAGGCGGTCTTGCGGTTGACGGTCGCCGCCGAGGCGGGCGGGCGATCGTCGCCGTCGCCCCGGGCGAGCTCGGCGAGAAACTCGGAGATGTCGGCGGACTCGACGTCGGTCGCATCGAGCGAGCGGCCGGCCAGAAAGCTTCCGTACTGGAGCAGGTCGGTGCGATAGGCGGCCAGCGTGTTACGGGCGAGACCCCGCTCGAACTCGAGGTACGCGAGGAAGTCCAGCAGGAGCGCCTCGAACCTCGCGCCGGGAGCGGCATGGGCGGGGGCTTCGGCGAGCGCGGTCACGGCCCCCGGTTTCCACACCCCTAGGCCGGCCCCTGCCGGTGCAAGCGGGCACCCGGCGCCCGGCGGAGCCGGCAGGGTGCTCAGGTGGTGGCGATCAGCTCGGCGGCCACCGTCCCGGCTGCGAGCGGGGCCGCGAAGAAGAGTGGATCCTCTTCGAGGTCGCGTCCCATCGTGCGGCGCGACAGCTGAGCGGCCCCGTATCCCGCCAGATCGACCTCGACCGCGCAGAGCTCGTGACGCTCTGAGCAGGCCTCGGTGAGCTCCGCCAGCCCCTCGCCCACGGCTCCGGCAGGGTCGCCGGGCGAGCCCCCCGGCTCGATCTCGGCTGGAGCGGCGACCCTGACCCCCGCGAGGACCAGATCGAGCACCGAGCGGCTGTGGTGGCTGAGCCCCTGGTGGCGAGGGCGCGGATCGCCAATCGACATGCGGGGCGAGAAGACCGCCGGAAGGCGCAGCGACAGGGCCGCGTGGAGGGTGTCGAGGGCCGCCAGCCCACCATGGCCGAGCCGGGTCGCGGAGCCGAGGATTCCCGGACCAGGCCCGGCGATCGCCAGATCCCAGCCAAGGCGCACGGCCGCCGCGTGGAGGGCCCCGGTGACGCTGATCGCCTCGTGGTCGCCCCCGTAGGCAGGTGCCGCGCTGACCGTCTCGATCAGGATGCCGCGCTCGCGGAGCGCCGCCACATCCCGTGAGAGCGTGGCCGGAAGCGCCGCTCCGGCGGTCTGCACGAATCCGATCCGGGCGCCGGGGCGGGCGGCCGCGGCAGCCCAGGCCGCCGGGGCCAGATGCCCATGTAGCGGCACCACGAGCACGGGCATCTGGCGTGCGGGCCTGAGCTCTACCTCCGCCGGCGCCTCGACGGGATCGACGGGGTGCTGCAGGGAGGTGTAGTTGAGCTTCATCACGTGGACGCCCTCGGGCGCCTCGCCGGCCTCCAGCCCCCGGGTGAGGTTGACGTGGACGATGTCGAACCCGCCGGAACCGAGCTCGAGATCGAGCGCGGCGGTGTTGACGACCACCTCGTCCCCCTCCTCACAGGGGCCGACGAGCGCCGGATCGGCCCAGGCGGGGCGCCGAGCGCCCTCGATGTCGACCTCCAGCGGCTCGGCCGAGACGACGACGCCGCGGCGGAGCTTCAGCACCGAGCGGCCGCCTCGTCGACGACGCTGAGGCAGACGGCCAGCATCCGCTCGAGCTCGCTGCGCGCGACGCTCTCGTCGGCCGTGTGGTTGTCCTTGGTCCCGTTCGCCAGCAGCAGCGCGTCGAAGCCGTTGAGCCGGAAGGCGTTCGCGTCGCTGCCGCCACCGGTCGACCGCTCCACCGGCGTGACCCCCTGCGCCTCGAGCGCCGCCCGGGCGACCTCGAGCGCGGGCTCCCGGGGGCCCACGCGATAGCCGCGGAACAGATCCCGGATCTCGATCTCCACGTCGCAGCCGTGCTCGCCCGCCGCCCAGTTGCAGGCGTCGACCATCGCCACCGCTGTCTCCTCGGCCCGCTGATCCTCCACACCGCGGGCCTCAGCAACGAGCCGGCAGGAGCCGGCGACGACGTTCGGGGCGGTGCCGCCCTCGATCATCCCGACGTTGGCCGTGGTCTCGTGATCGAGCCGTCCGAGACTCATCTCGGCGACGGCGGCGGCCGCGGCGGCGATCGCGCTGCGCCCGGCCTCGGGCGCCAGGCCGGCGTGCGCCTCCACCCCGGTGAAGTCGGCGATGAGCTTCTTGTAGGTCGGCGCCGAGGTGATGACCTCCCCGATCGGCGTCGCATGATCGAGCACGAAGCCGTAGTCCGAGCGCAGTTGCGAGGCGTCATAGGCATGAGCTCCGCGTAGGCCCTGCTCCTCCGCGGCCGTGAACAGCAGCTCGACCCCGATCGGCGGCGGCTCGGACTCCGCCCACAGCGCGGCCATCTCCATCAGGACCGTGACCGCCGCCTTGTTGTCGGCGCCGAGAATCGTCTCGCCGGCGCTCCGGAAGACTCCGTCCTCCTCGACCACCTCGATCGGACCCTCGTGAGGGACCGTGTCGAGGTGCGCCGCGAACATCACCCAGCCGTCAGCCGCACCCGGCACGCGGCAGGTCAGGTTCCCCGCGCCGGCGCGGGCACGCTCGGCGCTGTCGTCCTCACTGACCTCGAGCCCGATCCCGGCAAGCTCATCGCGGACCGCGTCCGTCACCGCCCGCTCATCGCCGGTGATGCTCGGGATCTCGCAGAGCCGCTTGAAGCGCTCGTGAATTCTCTCCTCGCTCACGCTCGGAAATCTAGTGGACGCCCTCCGCCTTGCGGCCTTTCCAGTTTCGTGTCATTCTATACGACACGAAATGTCCGAGGCCACCGCCAAGCGCATATATCGGCAGACCGAGCGGGCCGCATCGACGGCCGCCACCCGTGAGCGCATCCTCGACGCCGCACTCGAGATCGGCGACCCGGCGGCCCCGCTGGCGGCGATCGCTGAGCGGGCCGGCGTCTCAGAGCGCACGGTCCTTCGCCACTTCGGGGATCGCAACGGGCTCTTTGCCGCGGTGCTCGAGGCCGGCAACGAGCGGGTAGTGGGCGAGCGCTTCGATATCCCCCGGGGGGATGTCGACGCCGCGGCAGCCAACCTCGTCGGCCACTACGAGGACATGGGCGACCGGGTCATCGAGCGTCTGGCCCAGGAGGGCCGGGACGAGCGCATCGACGCCGTCCTCGAGAACGGCCGCCGGATCCACCGGGAGTGGGTCGGTGAGAAGCTCGGGCCCCTCCTCCCTCCCGGGCTCGATCCGCGCACGCGCCGCCGCCGCCTCATCCAGCTCGTAGCGGTCTGCGACGTCTACACCTGGAAGCTGCTTCGCCGGGACCACCGCCTCGGCCGATCCGAGACCGAGCAGGCAATCGCGGAGCTGATCCGCGGCATCACAGAGCGAGGAGACGACCGATGAGCACGATCTACGCATTCACGACTCCGGCTCGGGGGCATCTATACCCCCTCGTCCCGATCCTGACCGAGCTCGCGGGGCGCGGGCACCGGGTCAAGGTCTGGACCCTGGACGCGGAGCTTGACCGGCTCTCGGGCCTCGGCGTCAAGGCCGCGGCGATCAGCCCCGAGATCGAGGAGCTCCCGCTCGAGGACTGGGAAGCGAGGAGCGCCGCGCAGGCGGTCAAGAAGACGTTCAGCCGCTGGCTGGAGCGGGCGCCGCATGAGATCGCCGACCTCGAGCGCGCCGTTGCGGAGGAGCGCCCGGACCTGATCCTCACCGATATCAACGGCTGGGGCGCTTCAGCGGCCGCCGAGGCCTCGGGCGTCTCGTGGGCGACCTTCGCTCCCTACATCACGCCCCTACCCGATCCGCGAGTCCCCGCCTTCGGGCCCGGGATGCCCCCCGCCGCCGGCCCGCTCGGGCGCCTGCGCGACGCGGCGATGAGCCGGCTGTTGGGTGGGATGCTCGACCGGGGCTTCCTCGAGACGCTCAACGAGATGCGCGGCCGGGCCGGCGCGGGCCCGCTCACGACCGTCACCGAGGTCTGGACGCGACCGCCGAAGCTCCTCTACCTGACCGTCCCCGAGCTCGAGTACGAGCGCGAGAGCTGGCCTGAGAGCTTCCGCTTCATCGGCCCGGTGAACTGGCAGCCCGACGTGGAGTCACCCGCCTGGCTGGCGGACGTGGACCGGCCGCTGATCCTGCTCACGGCCTCGACCGAGTACCAGGCGGACGACGAGCTGATCCGGACCGGGCTCGAGGCGCTGGCGGACGAGGACGTGTTCGTGGTCGCGACCACGGCGGGTAACGACCCCGCCCAGTTCGACGCGCCCGCGAACGCCCGCGTCGAGCGCTTCGTGCCCCACGGTCCGATCCTCGAGCGCGCGGAGGCGGTGATCTGCCACGGCGGCATGGGCATCACGCAGAAGGCGCTGGCGGCGGGGGTGCCGGTGTGCACCGTCGGCTGGGGACGCGATCAGCTCGAGAGCGGGCGTCGCGTCGAGCACGCCGGCGCGGGCGTCCTGCTCCCCCGCAAGAAGCTCAGTTCCGAGCGCCTGCGGGAGTCGCTCGCGCTCGCTCGCTCGCGGCGCGCGGGGGCGGAGCGCATCGCGGCCGCGATCGACCGGGCGCCGGGCGCGACCGGCGCCGTTGACGAGCTGGAGGCACTGCTGACGCCATCCGCCCGGCGGCCGGCGCCGGCCGCTCGATAGGCTCCGGCTCGGGACCGGTCAGCCGATCGTTTCCACCCGAACGAGGAGGAAAGCGATGGCAACGGCATTCGTACGTCACGAGGTCGAGGACTGGGACCGCTGGAAGCAGGGCTACGACCGAAACGGTCAGCTACGCGCGGAAGGCGGGGTCCGGGAGGCCGGGATCTACCAGGCGCACGACAACCCGAACGACGTCACCGTCTACCACGTCTTCGACTCGGTCGAAGACGCGCAGGCGTTCCTCGGGAACCAGGACCTCGCGGAGGCGATGAAGGAAATCGGCGTAGTCGGCGAGCCTCAGATGTGGATCACGACCGAGGTGGAGCGCACGAGCTGAACGGCGGTGAGGGGCGGGCGCGGGCGCTGCCTACGCGCTGCGGCGGACGCTGATCTCGCCGTCCTCCGCCGCCGCGGGCTCCGCCTCGGGCCCATCGCCATCGCCCGGTGCTGCCGCGTCGGCCTCGGCGGGCCGCTCCTGCGCGCGCTTGACGGCGGCCCCGATGAACTCGCGGAACAGCGGATCCGGGTCCGTGGGGCGGGAGTTGAACTCCGGGTGGAACTGGGAGGCGACGAAGAACGGGTGGTCGGGGAGCTCGACGATCTCGACCAGCCGGTCGTCGGGCGAGGTGCCGCTCATCACGAGCCCCTCATCCTCCATCCGGCGGCGGAGCATGTTGTTGACCTCGTAGCGATGCCGGTGGCGCTTGTAGATGACGCCCTCGTCATCGAAGATCCCACGCGCAACCGTTCCCTCGTGGAGCTTCACCGGGTCCGCCCCGAGCCGCATCGTGCCGCCGAGGTCGGAGACCTCCTTCTGCTCCGGCAGGAGGTCGACCACCGGGAAGGGCGTTTCGGGGTCGAACTCCGCCGAGTTGGCGCCGTCCATCCCGCAGACGTGGCGGGCGTAGTCGACGACAGCCATCTGCATCCCCAGGCAGATGCCGAGGAAGGGCACCTCCGACTCGCGGGCGTAGCGGCAGGCCGCGACCTTGCCCTCGATCCCACGTTCGCCGAAGCCACCGGGGATCAGCACGCCGTCGGCGCGCTCCAGCGCCTCGGTGTCGAGCTCCTCCGAGCTGACGAGATCGACCTCGACGTTGACGCCGTGGTGGTAGCCGCCGTGGGTGAGCGCCTCGATCACCGACTTGTAGGCGTCCTCGAGCTGGATGTACTTGCCGACCAGCGCGATCCTCACCGTGTCGGTCGCGGCGTCGGCGCGGCGGCAGAGGTCCTCCCAGTCAGTGAGATCGGGTGGCGGCGAGTCGATCGCGAAGTGGTCCAGCACGAGGTCGTCCATGCCCTCGGCGCGGAACACGAGGGGCACCTTGTAGGTGTTGTCGACGTCGCGGGCGCTGATCACGGCCTCCTCGGGGATCGACCCGAAGAGCGCAATCTTCCGGCGGATCTCGCGGTCGAGACCGGATTCCGAGCGGCAGATCACGGCGTGCGGCTGGATGCCGATCCGGCGCAGCTCGTTGACCGAGTGCTGGGTGGGCTTGGTCTTCAGCTCACCGGCATGGCCGACGTAGGGGACCAGCGTGAGGTGCAGGAACATGCAGCGCTTGGGGCCGAGGTCCGTGTAGAGCTGACGGATCGCCTCGAGGAAGGGCAGCGACTCGATGTCGCCCACCGTGCCGCCGATCTCGGTGATCACGAAATCGACCGACTGCGCCTCGGCGACGATCAGGATCTTCTGCTTGATCTCGTCGGTGATGTGAGGAATCACCTGGACCGTGCCGCCGAGGTAGTCGCCGCGGCGCTCCTTCTTGATCACGCTGTTGTAGACGGCGCCGGCGGTGACATTGGACGCCCGCGAGGTGTTCTCCCCCGTGTAGCGCTCGTAGTGACCGAGGTCGAGGTCTGTCTCGGCGCCATCCTCGGTGACGAAAACCTCGCCGTGCTGGAACGGACTCATCGTGCCCGGATCGACGTTGATGTACGGATCGAACTTCTGCAGCTGCACCCGGAAGCCCCGGCTGACCAGCAGGCGCCCGATCGAGGCTGCAGCGATGCCCTTGCCGAGGGCCGAGACGACTCCCCCGGTAACGAAGATGAAGCGAGTCTCGCCCGCGGGTGTCCGGTTGGGGTGGGTCATTGGCCGCAAGCGAGTGTAATCGCGCCGAGGACGGAAATGGGAGGGCCGGCGATCGCCGGCCCTCCGAATCTCCCGATTTGCGGGTTCGAGATCCCGCGGTCTACGCGCTACGCCCAGAAGGACACGTAGAAGTAGCCGTCCTCGGCCGGCCCGGACTTGGTGTCGTAGTTCACGACGAAGTCCTGGCCCGGCTTGCCACCGCACAGGGTGGCGATGTCGAGCGCGAAATCAGCCAGTGTGCCCTTGTCCAGCACCGAGACGATGTCGGTGTCGTCAACGCCGTCGACGGCGACGATCGGGGTGACCTGGACGTGCTTGACGCCCTCGATGTCGAAGCAATAGGCACCCGTCCCCGGCTTGTGCAGCTGGCTCTGCGAGATCCCCTTGGTGTCGACGAGCGTGCCGTCCGGCTTCACCCGGGCGTAGGCGACGGGTCCTCCGGGGTCGGGGGTGGCGATGTTCAGCTTCGAGG